>JAAZBB010000034.1 GCA_012514035.1 Lentisphaerota bacterium
CCGGCGGCGCAGGGCCGGACACCGCCGCCCCAGCACCGCGATAGAAAGCGCGCAGAGCCCATAGACGACCGTCGTCCCGCCCAGCACGGCCGCGAAGGACCCCGCCAGCTGACCCGGCGCGAAAAGCTGGAAATTGCGCAGCATGTCCGCCGCAAACGGCACCAGGCCCGCCAGAACGATCAGGCTCCAGCGCCAGCGGCCGTCGGTTGCCGGATCAGGAGGCATTGGACATTTCCGCCACCCGTTCGACGAGCGGGAGCGGACATTCGTTTCCGGCGAAATGCGCCGCTCCAAAAAATCGATGCCCCTTTCGATGTCGCCCGCCTTCGCGAGCACTTCCTGCGCCAGGCCTGCCCATTTGCGCGTCGCAGCAGGCACCCCCGCCGCGCAGCGCGGCGAGCCATTTCCCGGCACCGGCCCCTTCGTTCCCCATCAACTCCAATACGCGGTTTTTCAACTCGTCGTGACCGACAGCCTCGCTCATGTGACGACTTTCCTGACAGAATGCGCGGGCAGAAAACCAAATCGGCCGCCCGATTGCAAGCCGCGCGACAGCCGCGCGAACATTCGCGCCTAAATTCGAAGCCTCAAAAACATTTTTGGGAGCGCTGGCGAATGCGTGTCTTCCCGGCGAATGGACTACGAGGTTGTTCTGGCCCGGATCCTCGGATGGTGGAATGGCAGACACGCATGTTTTAGGGGCAGTTGGGGCAACCCGTGGGGGTTCGCCCCCCCCCCCGAGCACCATTTTCGCGGCGTTTTCTATGTGACGGGCTCGCGGACGACGTGCCAGCGTTCCACGGCTACGCCCTTGCCGGCGGCTTTTTCCTTCAGCCGGGCCAGACGTTCCGGGACCAAGGAGCAGGCGATGATGATGTCCTCCACGCTTTGCCGCTCGATGGCCCGGCAGAGGTAATCGAACCCGCCCAAGATCCGGTAGCCGTGCATAATGCGGCCCCACGCCGCCGGATTGTCGTCGATCAGGCCCTTGAGATGGAAGCGATCCTGCCCGCTGTCCATTTTGGAAAAGGTCATCTCGCGCAGCAGCAGCGTCGCTTTGTAGCCGGCGCCGTAGACGAGTGCCCGGCGAAGGCCGGCCCGGGAATGGCGGCGACGGTTCCAGCCCGCCAAGTCCATAGCCAGCCGGGGCAACGTCCGGATCCCGACCACCATCCCGCCGTTGAAAAACAGCAACAAAATGGCAAATAGGACGGCCGGATAGAGCGGCCAACCCCGAAACAAGACCAGCACGCCCACCCCGGCCAGGCAGCCCGCCGCCACGCAAACGTACAGCGCGGCATATTCGGAAACGCGGGCCCGGCTCCACAAGCGGCGGTAGGCCCCGCCCGCAAACAGAAACAACAACGGGAAGGTGATCAAGATCGGCGTGCTGAACAGCCACCCCACCCGCAACGGCACCTCCATCGGCAAAATCGGACGGGCCAGGATAAAGGCCAAGCCGGATCCAATCGCCAGCGCCACGCAATCGAAAACCGGATAAAACACGGTGCCGAAGGCGTTTGACACCGGCAAATGCATTCCCGCCACGATGGCATCCCCGCTCAACCCCAGTTCGACCGTCGCCAGATAGTTGCCCAGCAGATAGGCCAGAATGATCAGGCTTAGAAACGCCAGGCCCACGTTCCACGAATGGCGTGCGACGACCAGCAGCCCGAGCGCGACCAGCAAGCCGCTCAATCCATAGAGGATCAACGCCACTTTTCTGGGCGAATAGCCGCGCTCGGCCAACCGATGGTGCAGATGTTCCAAATCGCCGCCCAGCACCTGCGCCGCGCCGTTCGCCGCGCTTCCCCGCATTTTGATCAGGAAGGCTTTCAGGATCCGGCGCCAAATGGCCAAACCCGAGTCCAGCAGCGGCACGCCGACCAGCAGCACGGGAAAGGCCAACGAAGCCACGGTCATCTTCTTCGTGGCGGAACCCAGCGCCACCGTGGCGAAAAAGGAACCCAGCAGCATGCTGCCGGCGTCGCCCAGGAAATACCGCGCCGGGTGGAAATTGTAGCGCAGGAAGACCACGCAGGCGCCCAGCATCGCCAGCACCATCAGCACGCTGCCCGGCTGGCGATAGAACACGAAAAAGATCAGCAAGCCCAGCCCCCCCATGATGGCCAGCCCCGTCGCGACCCCGTCCATCCCGTCGATCAAGTTGAACGCGTTGACGAACGCCACGAACCAAACCACCGTGGCAACCAGATCCACGCCCAACGGAACCGGCCGGCCGAGAAACTTCCCGAACCGCACGTCCAGCAAATAGGCAATGGCGGCGATCAGGATCTGGCCCGCCAGTTTTTTCAAAGGCTTCAGTTCCAGGCGGTCGTCGACCACGCCCAGCAGCAGGTACAGACCGCCAACGGCGATGAAGTTGCAGGCCCAGCGCCAATCCAAGCTGCCTTTCAATCCGCCCCACGAGTTCAGCATGACCAGCAAGGCCGCCCCGCAAAAACCGGCATAAATGGCCAGTCCCCCGATTTTGGGCATCGGTTTGACGTGGATATGCCGCTCCCGCGGACGATCCACCAGCCCGCACCGGTCCGCGGCCGAACGCAACAGCGCCAATCCCAGCCCGCAGACCGCAGCGGAGACGGCGAACACCGCGGGGTACTTCAACAGGCGCACAAGGGCGAAGGCACTCGTCATAAAACCTCACCGTTTCCCATCGCGATTTCTTCGGCCGCCAACTTCGCTATTTCATCCAAATATCGACCGATGACGAGGCGTTCGTCGTATTCCCGCTCCATCTTGGCCCGCCCGGCCCGGCCCATGGCCGCCCGTTCTTCCGCCGCCATGTTCGCCATGCGCCGCATTTTGTCGGCCAAATCGCCGGCATCCCGCACCCGGCAAAGGAAACCGCTCACCCCGTCTTTCACCGCGTTGCGGCACCCCGGCGCGTCCGCCGCGATCACCGGCTTGGCCATGCTGGCCGCCTCCAGCAACGACCGCGGCGTCCCTTCGCGATAGCTCGGCAACACCACGCAATCCGCCTGGGCCATCCAAGAACGGACGTCGTCGGTTTCTCCAAGATAGTCCACCACGCCCTCGCGCACCCAGGAATCCACGTCGGTCCGGGACACCGCCGTCCGGTTCTTCACTTCCAAAAAACCCGCCAATTGGAATTTCGCCGCAAGGCCTTCCCGTTGAAGTTGCCGGGCCGCCGCGACATATTCCCCGATGCCTTTGTCCCAGATCAGCCGCGCGAACAGAATAAACCGCACCGGACCGGGGTCCTCGCGCGACGGCCCGGCCCGGGGAGCGAACCGGTCCAAATCCACTCCCGACCCCGGAAGCACGGCCGTAACCGTTGCCGGCACCAGGCCAAGTCCAACGAATTCACTCCGGTCTTCATTGTTTTGGAAGAACACCCGGGTTGCGCGGCCCAGTCCGGTCCGGTAAAGCAAACAGGCGATGCGGGACAACGCCCCCTTTTTCATGAAGGCCGTTCCCAATCCCGACACGTTGTGGATGGAAGGAATGCCCAACCAACGGCAAGCCATGCCCCCGTAGACGTTCGGCTTGATCGTATAGCCCAGGTAAACGCCCGGCTGTTCCCGGCGCAACAGGCGCAGCAGGCGGAACAAGAAAAGCAAATCGCGCGCCGGGCTCGTGCCGGCATTGTCCATCGGAACGTCCACGAACCGGATCCCCGCCTCGGCGAGCTTCGGCGCGTAACCGTCGCGCGGCGCCACCGCCACGACCTCGTGCCCGGCCGCCCGCAACGCCTGCGCCAGCGAAAGCCGGAACTTCCAGAGATACCATGCCGTGTTGCTGGCGATGAGAATCTTCACCGCGCGGCTCCCGCCAATTCGTTCCACAGCGACAGATAGGCCTGGGTCATCCGTTCCAGGCCGAATCGTTCCGCCATGCGCGCCCGGCATCTGGCTCCGATCGACTCGCGCCCGTCCCGGGCAAGCTCCCCCCGCAACCGCCAAACGGCCTCCGCCAAGCGCTCCGGATCCTGGACCGGCACCAGGCGATTCGGATCGCCGACGATCTGCGCGGCGTCCCCCACGTCCGTGACGATGCAGGGCGTTCCGCAAGCCATGGATTCCGCCACCACGTTGGGAAACGCCTCTCCGCGGCTCGACAGGATATGGACGTCCAGCGCATTCATCACGGCAGGCACGTCGTTGCGCGGTCCGGTCAACAGCACCTGCGCCGCCAATCCCTTCTCTTGAATCAGCGTGCGCAGGTTTTCGTTGTTGCCGTCCATTCCCGTTCCCGTCAGCACGCAGCGGAACGACAGCCCGCGGTCGTGCAGGATCCGCAGCGCCGCCAGAAGATTTCCAAAGTCTTTCTGGCGGTTCCAGCGACTGACCATTCCCAGCAGCAGCTCGCCCGGAGCCGCCCGCCATTCCTGCCTGAGCCCTTCCCGCGCCGCCGGATCCGGCGCAAAGCGCTCCAGGTCGATCCCGTTGCCGATGATTCGGAAACGGTCGCTCCGATAACCCAGTTTCTGGTGGATGCCGGCGGCGACTTCCGAATTGCACACAATGGCGCGCGGGATGATTCCCGACCAGGTCGCGCAACATCGGGCCACCCGGCGCGTGGTCCATTTGTCTCGATCCAGGTTCGAATGCCGAATGCCCCAGACGACGTTCCGGCAACCGGCCAACCGCGCCGCCACGCCGCCGGCCAGGTCGGCATGGTACATCCACGTCTGCACGACTTCCGGCCGCCACGTCCGCAACCGACGCCACAACCGAGGCAGCAGCCGAACCGCACCGACCGCCGAATCCGCACCGAGCGCAACCACCGGAATCCCGAGTTCGCGCAAACGCGGGCCGTAAATTCCCTCGTCCCGCAGGGACACCACCCGATGGTCGACCCGCTCCCGCGTGGCGGCCACCAGGCGAAACAACACGCCTTCCGCCCCGCCGTTGGCCAGGCCGGTGATGACGTGGACCAAACGTCGCCGGCTCATGGAACCGCGCCTCCAGGCGCGACCGGCCGTCCGGCCGGATTTCCATGCGGTTTGGCTTCATCCCACACCATCCGCAACACCACGAACAGCGCCACCCACCAAAACCGGGCATACATATGGGTGTTGGTCTGCATGTTCACCAGGAATACCACCAAGGCCGCCCAGGCCACGGCCCTTGTTTCCGAACGGCAGCGGGACGCGCGATGCCCGATGAACGCGACCAAGTAGCACAGGATGCCGACCACCCCCGCAAATGAAAGAATTCCGCCCGATTCGCAAACGATCAGCGGCCAGTTGTGCACCTTGTGCATGAAGAGATCCGCATATCCATCCTCTTCCTTGGACTTGATCCCGCGCCCGACGAAAGGATTCTCCAACACGGTCTCCAGCGATTCCCGCATCAAGGCAATCTTGACTTCGGACGATCCAAGGCTTGTAACGCTGGAATAGGCATAAAACCGCCCCATCCTCTCGTCCAGCTTGGCATTCAGTCCCGTCAACCACCCGCTCGCCGCCAGGACGTAGCCGGCCACCCCCAGGATGCCGATGGCGAGGAGGATCCGCCGCTTGCGCAACACCGCCAGATAGGCAACCGCCCCGACCCCCAAGGCGAGAATCCCCCCGAACGAGGCGGCCAGCACCGAACCGGCCACGCAGGCCAGCACGCCGGCGTAGCCCCAGACGGCCCGGCGGGCGGTTGCTTGCAATGCCCCGTTCAGGAACAAAACCAGCGGAATGGCCAGATTCTTCGCAAGCGTATTGGGATTGCCCAACAGACCGGACAACCGGCCGGCCACCGTTCCGGGAAGCACCAAGTCGTATTTCCACGTCAAGACCGCCGCCAACACATTGATCCATGCTCCGGCCAGGAGCCCCCACGATGCCGCCCGGGGATTCGGCGCGCCCAGGAAAAACACGGGGATCAGCAGAATGACGCATAGGTATTGCGCCATGCCAAACAAGCCCTCCGCCCCCCCCCGGCCGCCATCGACAAGATCGCTGAGCATGAACCCGGCCATCAGGAAGCAGCCGGAAACGAACCACGCCCGGTTTTCCTGCAGGACCGAATGAACGGGCACCTGTCCCCGCACGATGAAAAACCCCAAAACGGCAAACAACAGCAGATCGCCATACACCAAGTTGATTACCCACGGCCGCAGCACCGGCATCATCAGCATGGCCGTGGTCAAGAAAACCAACCCGGCAGAAAGCACGTTCGCCTTCTTCATGTGCCGTCCGGCGGCGGCAGTTCCGCCGCCCGAATGTCCTGCGCCATCAGGTCCGCCGCCCGGAATACGCCCGGATGGACGTTCCCGCCATGATCCACGTAGCCGCGGCAGCCCCCGATGGCGCCCAGCACGAATCCCGGACTGTATTCCACCACGAGGGGATTCTTCCCGGCGTCCAGAATCAAATCCACGGCCAGATAGCTGGCTTTCAAGCGATCGACCAACTGGAACGCCAGCTTGATCTCGGCGTTGCACGTCGCCGGATCGACGTAGTCGATTCGGCCGCTGCCCGACGCCCGGAAATCCCCGGGACGGTTCTTGCGCTTGAAGACAAACGCCCGCCCGCCCAGAACGGTCACCCGGACGTCCCCGTCGTTCCCGTCGTAGAACCGCTGCATCAGCACGTAGCCGCGCTCGCGGGGCGTCAGCCACTTCATCCGGACCCTTTTGGCAATCACCCCAGGGGCCTTGCTCAGCGACTTCCGCAATCCGCCGGCCTTCCGGAGGTTGACGCCCATGTCCGCCGCCGGACCAGGGACCGGCGAAAGGCCCCGGCCCAGCATCCGTTGCGCATAGCGCCGCAGCGCCTCAAGATCCTCGATCCGCCGCACGTTCAGGGCCCCCGCGCCGGAGCGCAATTTCACCACCAAGGGGAACCCCAACGTTTCCGCCGCTTGCTCCACTTCGTCCCGGCAGGTCGCCACGCGGGTTTCGCAGTGCGGCAATCCGAATGCCTGCAACTGATGGGCTTGAACCATCTTGTCGTCGTAGCTCAGCACGGCCGGCCAACTGGGCAGGATGGGGCAGCCGAACTCCCGCAAAATCCCCAGATGCCGGATACACGCATCGAACCGCGTCAGGTGCAGATTCGGCCGGAAAACGATCGCGCCCGGCCCGGATCCCCGGATCCAAGCGATGCAGCCCGGATTTTCCAGGTTCGCGATTCGGGGCTCCAGGCCGGCCGCCTCGCAAGCCGGCACGAATTCCTGCATCCACGGCCCCGGTGCCGAATGGATATAGACCGTATTCATCTCCGCGTATTCCGTCCTATCCCCGGCTTCGCATTTTCAAATACGTCAGGACCACGTCCCGGTGCGACTCGCACTGCAGGCTGTTGAACAAATACCGCCGCCGGCGCTCCGGGCCCAGCCACATGGGGAGATGCAACCGCTTCATCAGCCGCCGGACGGCGCCGCCGGCCCACCGGCCCGGGAGAAAGCCGGAGAGCCGGTGCGGCGCCAGGACGAACGGAGCCACCCGCTCGACATACTCCTCCCAACAACCGCGCAGACGGGCGTCATCGGCCAGAATCCCGTTCAACCGGTCCGTTTCCCGGAGGACAGCCGCCCGGGCCTCTTCTTCCGGGAGATCCAGGCGGCAGGACTCCCGATCGTATTCAACGGGCAGCAAACGCCAACGGACGGGTACGCCCTTGGTCAATTCCAGTTCCACGATCAAACCGCGATCCCCCCCCGCCATATTCGATGCCCGGGTAAAAACCAGATTCCCCAGTCCATAGAAGATGGGAACCCCGGCCCAGGTTTCGCAAGCGCTCGCGACATGGGCGTGGTGGGTCACGATCGCGTCGGCCCCGCATTCGGCCAGATAGCGCCATTCGTGCACCATGCCGGGCCGGGGCAGCGGATAGTATTCGCGGCCTCCGTGCAGGACGACCACGACGAAATCGTGTTCGGCCTTTGCGGCCCGAATCTGCCGCGCCAAATCCGCCAAATCGTACGGATTGGCGCCGGCGCGGTCCTCCTCCGCGCAAGACCACTCGTGTTCCGCCGCGTTCAGAATCGCCAGGCGGACGCCCGCCGCGGCCACCGTCAATGGCCGCTTGGCTTCCTTGACGTCCCGCCCGGCGCCAACCGTCTTCACCCCGGCCTCCGCGCACTTCCGCAACGTGTCCTCCAGCCCGCGGCGGCCGTAATCCATGACGTGGTTGTTGGCCAAGGTTACCGCATCGATTTGCAGCCGCTTCAGGAAAGACAGCGTGGATTCATCCCCCTTCAGATGCGGGCCTGTCTTGGCCAGCCGCTCGCTTTCTCCGGCTCCGCTGACCGGACATTCCAGATTCGCCAACCGGAAGTCCGCGGAGCGGAACAGCCGCTCCGCTTCCGGCGAAACCGTCGCCTGCACGCCGCTGCCGATGTGCAAATCCCCGCCGACAATCAATTTCATGGTGTCTTGTCCGTTGAACCGCCCGTGCCGGGCGGCCGTCCGCACACGAGAATCTGGTTTTCTCCAAACGGGCCCAAACGCGGATGCCGGCGGGCCCAATCCTCGATCCGCCGAAGCCAGGAAACCGGCAGGACCGGATATCGTTCCGCGACCGGAAACACGCACAGCGGATGAACGGCCCGGATATCCAGGCCCGCTTCAGCCACCAGTTTCCCCGCCTCGTCCATGCCCATCCCCGGGTTGCCGCGGCGGCCGATCCATTTCGCCAGCCGCGGACGAAGGGCGGCCGGATTCCGATGGTTGTTGAATACCAGGATCCCCTGCGGGGACAAATGCCGGCGCAGCACCGCGATGACGTCCCGGCGCAGTTCCGGCTGCGCGTTTGGAAAGAACCGGAACGCCGTGATCAGGTCGAACAAGCGCGTTCCCAGCACGTCGTTCCTCGTCAAATCGGCTTCGACGATTTCCGCGGCGGGATTCTCGCGCCGCGCCACCGCCAACATCGCGGGGGAAACGTCCACGCCCGTCGATTCCGCCGCCCGCCCCGCCATGAAACGCAGAATCCGCCCCGTGCCGCACGCGAAATCCAGATGCAGGAGACGCCGGCCCGCCAAATGATCCTCCAGAATCCGGACCAGGATTTCCTGTTCCATCTCCCACACCATCCGCCGGTAGGGGTTTTTCGAGAACGCCGCATGGTAGGACTCGCCTTTCCCGGGCTGGCAGTGCGATTGGCGATAATCCGGTTCAGCGCTCATGCCGATGCCTTTCGCACGAGCCCCTCGAGAAATCGCCGGGTGATGACTTGGCACCGCGGCAGCCACGGACGCTGCCACCAAGTCGCCAGCTCCCGTCGCCGGGCTTGTTTATGCTCGAAAAACCGCTGGGCATACGGGCCCAGTTCCGCCTCGTCCCCGGCGGCGGTCTCGTGGAAGTAGGTCGCCAGAAAGACGCGCGCCACTGGGGCCACGGGGTCGCCCACCAAGTGCCGCCAGCCCGGCGTCCACAACAGGTAATTCAGGAACCAGACCACGTCGAAAAACCGCGTTCCGCAAGTCGCCCGGCCCCCGTGCCGCGACGTCATCTGCCAGTCCAGGATGACCAGCCCCGGCTCGGTCTCCGACCGGCACACGTTGGCTCCGTTGAAATCCCCATGCAAGAACACGCGCGCGCCCGGCGCGGCGAGTTCCGGCGGGAGGTTCACCCGCATGTCTTCCGGCAGTCTCAGGTCCCGGTGAATCGCCGCCAGCGCCCGGGCGGACCGCGCCGCCAGTTCTAGCGCCGTGCGGCCCCTGGCCAGCAACCCGTTCCGGACGGGTCGAAGGCCCCGGATCCGCTCAAGAACCACCACGCCTTCCTTTTCGTCGTAGTCGAGAACTTCGGGCACGCGGAAGAGACCGCTCTGGCGGCCGATTTCGAGCGCCCGGCGCGTCTTTTCCACCTCGACGCGCATCCGTTCCGGATCCGCCGTCTTGACGACCGTGTCGCGCCCCGTTTGGATTCGGCTGTGCCGCCGGCGCTTCATTCCCCGCCTGCTCCCGCCCCGATCCGGGGTCGTCCCGCGAAGATTTTTTTCGCGGCTTTGTTCAACATCTCAGCAGCTTGCCGCCGTTCAGCCTTCGTGGCGATGAAATAGCCGCACCCGCCCAAATGCGCCGTCACGGCCAAGGCCGCCATGACCGCACGGATCAGCATCGTCTCGCGGTTCGTTGCGCCGTACAGACCGAAAGCAACCAGGCCGGCCCCGGCCGCTACGGCCAGCGGCTGTCCCCACCCGCGGACAACCAGATCCCGGCAACCGGCTCCGACCGCCCGAACGCAGCCAAGTCCGTTGAGCGCCCCGCAAACCCCGTGTCCAGCGGCCAGACCGACAGTCACCGCCAGGTACGGATTGCAGCGGGCCCCGATCAGCCCCAGAATCAATCCGAAGGGCACGACCACCAGTCCCGTGAAATAGATCCACACCACCGTTCGCAATTCACCCAATCCCTTGAGCATGTGGTGGCCGATCGAATTGCCCAGCATGAACGCGCTGCTGGCCACCAGCGCCAGCGCATAGGGCGCCAAGAACGCATAGTCGGCCCCCACCCATGCCACCAGCACGTCTTCCACGAGAAAGGCGGCGGCCAGCACGGCGGCCAAGGTCAACGCCATCGTGTACCGCACGCCCCGGATCAGCAGCTCCCGCAGCATGTCCCGGTTTCCCGTGGCTTGGTATGCGCTGGTCGCCGGCATGGCCGTGATCGTCATTGCCCGGACGACCTGCGACATCAGCAACGTGGGCATCAGCACTATCGCCAGATGGGCGACAAACGACATCGAAACCCGCGCGCCCATCAGCCAGCGCACTCCCGTGGCGTTCGCGGCCAAGCACAGCGAAGCCAGCACCGTCGCGGTTCCAAACCCGACCAGCGCTCGAAAATGCGCCCCCGAAAATAGCCCCAACCGGTTCCGCAAACCCGGCACCAGGCGATAGGCGATCGGCACGTGCGCCATCCGGTCGAGAATCAACGCCCCCGCCATGATGGCCAGCAACGCACCGACCGACGGGGAGGCCAACCGGAACCACGCCACCACCGCCGCCAAACTCGCGTATTTCGATGCCGTGGCGATGACCGCGCCCACGTAATACCGCTGGCGCGATTGGATCACTCCGATGTAGGGCGTCAGCGGAATGATCAACAGGATGGTCGCCCCCACCAGCGCCAGGGCCCGGCTCATTTGCCCGCTCGCGTCGGGATACAACGCCGCGGCCGCCAGGGTGCCGCCGCCCGCCAGCGCCGCCAGCCCCAGCGAATACGCGAAACTGGAGCTCACCACCCGGTTGACGTCCTCGATCCGCCCTTGCGCCCAGTATCCGGCGCTGTATTTGACCACTCCGGATTGCAGCGATTTCTCCAGCTGATCGATGGACGTCAGCAGCGACCACACCAACGCATAGATGCCGTACCCCGTCTCGCCGATCGTGCCGATGAGAAACGGCACCAGAATCAACTGCGGCACCAACTGGAGGATTTGCGTCGCCCAGGTGATGGCCGCATTCGACAGGATGAGATGAGATTGACGCATCAAAACGCAAACGAGCCGACGGTGGCCGGGAACGCGCTGCGGATCGGCAGCGGGAAGAGTTGCGCCCCGGCTTGTTTCTTCCCGGTTGGGTTCATCATAAAGGGGTCAGTCCTATAAATTAATGTTTTCAATTGGGCGAAATGTTTCTTTCAGAAGACGATTTTGTTTGTTCATTCCAATGCATGCCGAAGGGGCAGGTTGATAGCGCCGGCCGCCTCATGTCAATCTTCTTTCGCGGCGGCTTTGTCGCGCGTGCGGATAGCTTCCATTTGCAAGACGGCTTTCTGGAAGACCCAAAGGACGGAAGACGGAGGACAGCCGGTCGGCACGGAGGCCGACCCTCCAGGAATCCAAGAACCAACCAAATACGGCTGTTTATTCGTGTGCATTTGTGTCCATCCGTGGTTAAGCAGGCTTTTCCCCTAGAGCCTATTCCATCAGTGCCGCTTCGCGTTTGACGCGGGCGCGGTCTTCTTCGAGCAGGGCGGCAGCTCGCACCCGGGGGCTGTCGGCTGCCGGCTTTGGCGGCGGGGGGCGGATGGCGACGACGGCTTCGCCTTGCTTCAGTTCGCGGCCGGTTTTGAGGGTACGGTCTTCCTGGGATATCGGGCGTTGGCCCAGGCGGGCATCGATTCGTTCTTCTTCCAATTGACTCCCGCCGGCATCGCGGAGGATCGGCGTGCCCAAACCGGCTTGGCCCCAGGCCGTTGTCGCGCCAAGGCCGACCAGCATCAAAATATATCCAGCCAGCCGCTTGATTTGATTCGCGGTGCCAGATGCAAAGATCTTCCCAATAACCGGTCGGGACGGAGCCCGACCCTCCAGAACAGCCATTTTTGCCGAATTCCACCACTGGAGGGGCGATTTCCGTGTCGCCCATGTAAATATGGCATGAAGTTCCGTTGTCATGGCGTTCCTTTCAGCGTCCGGCAATCGATTCCGCGGGATGGATAAGCACGATTTTGTTTCCGGCTTCTTCCCAGCGTTTTTTCCAATGACGCGCGGCCAACCAGCGATTCTGCCGGCTGCCGCTATGGACCCGCAAGGCGCTTTTGGCGGGTTTGGAGCCGGTCGCGACGACGAAATGGCCGCGCGGATCCTTGCCGGCGGGCGCCAGGAGGAGAATCAAGGGAAATCCCGCGGCGAGCCACTCGTGAAGCTGCGGTTCTTCGCAACGGACCACTTCGGCATCCAGTCCTTGCCGCCGGGCTCCTTCGGCCAGCAAGTCGGGAATGCTTCCGGCCAACGCCGGCAAAAACACGTCCTGTTCCAGCTTTTCCAGATCGGGTTCGACACCGTAAAAACGCGCCACCATCGACACCGACGCGGGTCCGCACAAATCGTCCGGCTGTTCCAGAAAGGGCACATCCAGCAGATGGGCGCCTTGTTTCGGCGCCGTGCAGGCCGCCAACAATCCGGCGGAAACAAGCCCGGGCCAAATGCTGGAGAAGCTCATCTTCACGGGTTGAGCGGCTCCGCGTTGCGCGCGACGCGGAAGCCGACGCGAGATGCATTCATGCGCTCGATGCCATGGCCGCGGGCGGCGCAGCGGAGAAATCCTAACCCGTTGTGATAGGACCCGCCGCGCATCGCGCGCCGGACTTCGAGGCCGGGCGGGGCGTTGAGATTGCCGGCAAGGCTTTCGCCGCGGAGGGCGGCGGCATAGGCGTCCGAGCGATAGACGTCCTGGCACCACTCCCAGACGTTTCCGGCTAAATCGTAGAATCCGCCGGGGGATGGAGGAAACACCTTGACGGGATTGGTCCAGGGCCACGGATCCGAAGGTTCGCCGGAAGCGCTGAAATTGGCGCGGGCCGCGGCTTCTTCTTCATTGGCCTCATCGCCCCAAGGATAGACGAAATTCTGTCCGCCGGAGCGGGCGGCGTATTCCCATTCCGCTTCGAGCGGCAGGCGATAGCCGTTTCGATCGGGCAGGAACGCCACCGGTTCTTCCGGGCGGCCCAGATCGTAGCAAGGTTTGAGCCCGGCCTTGGCGCTGCGCCAGTTGCAATAGCGAACGGCATCGCGCCAGGAAACGCAGACGACGGGCGCTTCCGGCCGTTGCGCAAAACCGGGGGTCCGCCAGGTGGCTGCCCCGGGCGTGCGCTCGGAATCCGCGACGTGCTTGGTGGCAGCCACGAATTCCGCGAACTGGGTCACCGTGACGGGTGTATTTGCCAGCCAAAATGACGCGACGGACAATTCGACCGGCGGCACTTCGTCCGCAGGGCCGTCGCCGGAGGTGCGCCCCATCATGAACGTGCCGCCGGGCAACAGAATCTCATCGCTGTGGACCGCGGACGGACCATTCGGCACCAAGGCTGGAGGCATTTGGGCAACGGGACCGAGGCCAACAGCTTCCACTTTGGACGCCGACAGTTTCAGCGTTGTTCCACTGGCCCAGTGTTCGATTTCAAACCGGGAAACGGGCCATTTTCCTTCGCTTTGCATCGGCAATCGCGCTTCCGGCGCCCCGGATTGGCTTGTGACCCGTTGCAATGCGACGGGTTCTTCCGGGGGATTGAGCCATTTGCCCACCATTAAATCGCCGGACGCCAGGCGCCAAACCACGTGCCCTTCCGGAATTTCCTCGGGCTCGTTGTCCCAGGCCAGATATTGGATATTTTTCAAGCGCAAGGGACCGATCACCGCCGTTTCGGTCAGCGGCAAGGTCGGCGGATCGATTTTGCCGCTCAACCACTCTCCGGCCGTCGTTTGCACGGCATGGGTGCCGTCGGAATTCAATTGGGCCCGAAGAATCCGCGTCGAAGGCAGCTTCCAAACGCCGCCGCGGCCTTTGATCCGCAGGATGGCAACCGGAGAAACGACACGCCATTCTTGGCCGTCGAATCCGCGGCAGGTGACGACATGGCCCGAACGCCTGTTCTCCGATGCGCTCAACTTGCGGCCGATTTGAACGATTTTTCGAACGTCTTCCCAGGAGAATCTGAGCCGGCGCCCACCCAAATCTTCGGCGACCAAAGAACGTGGGGACGGCAACGCGTGGAGCACGAACTGGCCGGGGGCAATTTCCAAGCGCACCTGCTCTTGGCCGGCCATGGATTCCATGCTCCAGATGATGGGCCAGGGCAGATCCATCTTTCCATCGGCAAGCTCGACCCTCAGTTCGGCTGACCGGGGGCTCAACAGGACCTCGCTGCCATCGGACAAGGTGGCTTTCCAGGCCGTTGCAGCCTTTTCCACGATCGCGGGGGGGGCCAAAAAGGACACGGACGCCACCTGGCCCCACAAGTCGTATAATCGCGGATTTACAACCAAATCAAGTAGGATGTAAGGACTTGCCGGCATCCGCCAATCATCGCCGTAGATGGTTTGCGCGACGCATTGGCCATCCGCCGAAAACGATATCTGGGTCAGTTCACCCGGAGGGAAGGTCAAATCGCCGGCCAAGGTCGGCAAGCGCAAGGAGCGATTGGCCAGGGAGGTTGAAAGAAGCCTTCCAGAAGCCAATTCAATCCGAACCGGTTGTTCATCTGGCGCCGTTTGTCCATAAGCCATCGCAATGGCCAACCAGACGGTCGCAAACCCAAATTTCAATGCGTTGTTATTCATCTTATGATCCCTGATTTCATCGAAGTGAAATCCGCGTTTTGTTCTAGCGTACCGAAGTGCTCAGATCAAGCGCTGGTTCCGCGCATTCATGGGCGATCCGGCGGCGAAAACCGGGGCAGTTTTTCCAAATTGATTTCCAGAAGCGCCAAACCGTCGTCGGCCGGCAATCTTGTTTTGCCGGCCGTTACCCACACGTCCAACAGGCTTCCTTTGGCCGCGAAAGCCGTCAGCGGGATGGTCCAAGTCCAGGTCGAACCCAGCGCAGGCATGCCGTGGTTGAACTTGGCGGCGCTTTCCTGATCGACGACAACGCCTTTGCGGAGCCGGGCATGCCCGTCTTCGTCGCGGATGCGCACATCCAACCTCAAATCGGGCGGCAAGCTGCCGCAAAACCGCCAGACGAGCAGCAAAACGGGGATGCCGGAAGCGTCGCCGGGCTCTTGGATGGCGATCTGGAGCAAGCGCAGCCGCTGGCCGGCAAAACCCAAGTTCAAAAGAGGAAACGACGTGGCTGGACTGGCCGGCACCGCCGGGGCCATTCCGTCCGTTACGTCCGGATCGGCAGGGCATGCGGCAACGGCCTCCGCCCGGGCGGCCTCGGCCTCGGCACCCAAGCCGGCCGCATGCAGCAAGCGGGCCCGCCAGAGCCAGATCCGATGTGCATAGCGAGGGTAAATCCGTCCTTGGACCATGGCGTCCGACAAGATGGCCGCGGCCTGCTCCGGCTGCTGGGCCAGCTCGGACCGCAAGGCTTCGAGCAGGGCGTTGGCCATCGCGAACTCGTTGCCCGACAGGCGCAAGGCAGCCAACCGCTCGCGAAGCCGGGATTCTTCGTTCAGCAAGATCAATTCGGCAAGGGATTCTTCGATGGAGCGGAGCGGGGATCCGGCTTCGGATTCGGCCAGAATCCATTCGCAGGTCCAATCCGGCGTGAGTCGTCCAGTGGCCGCCCATTCGCGCAGGCGCAGGCGGCGCAAAGCCGGAGAGGCGGAACCGGCCAGCTCCATCTTGTCCATTTCGATTTGGACGCGCAGAGAACGCATGGCCGAACGCATCGCGGCCGACGCGACGATTTGTGCCCAGTCCCCTTCCCGCAAGTGCCGTTTCAGCCATTCCGTGGTGATGCGAATGCGATATTGCGCCTGCTGGATATTCCATTGTTTGCGGCGCAGCGGAGCCCACCAAGAGGCCGCGGGCGGCAATTGTTCGCTCCACACGCGTTGTTCCAAGGCCACCAGGCATTGGCGGGCTTCCGGTTGGCGCTGGGCGCGATCGAGCCGGACGTACATGTTCCAAAGAATTTCCACCGGCAGCTCGGCGGATTCCAGCATCCGCTGCACGCCGATGCGCCGGCGCCACCAGGCATCGAAGACCGTCCAGGCCCGCGAAGAATCCATCCGCAAAGCCCGCGTGCCCCAGTCCAGCAAGCGTTCCCGGTCGTCGGGCAGGCCGGGGCCCCGCACCAGAACGGCGCAGGCTTCTGCCAGCACATAGGCGTTGGCCGGATAGAGCGCGGCGACAAGGTTCAAATCGCGCAAGCCCAGGTTGCCCGCATCGGGATTCAAGCCCGGCACCGCCGCCATCCGCAAATAGACTTCGGCGCGCAGCAACCGCGCGGAAGAATCCCACGGAACCAGCGCCACGGCCTGCGTGGCCTCCGCCAAGGCGGTTTCCAGCGCCGCTTTTTCTTCCACGCGCGTGGCCACGGCCGCAACCCGACGGGCCTGTTCATGGACCGGATCGGCGGGATCCAGCAAAAGCTCGGCCGAGATCTCGGCGTTTCCCGACATCAGGAGATCCCGCGCCACCCGATCAACCAGTTGATCGTGCCGCCGTAAAATGAATTTAGCCGCAGTCAGCCGAAAACCGGACGCCTGCGGAGCGGCCTGCTTGGCCCGCTCCAGGGTCCGATCCGCTTCTTTGGGCGCAACGGCCGGTTTGCGGAACCAATAATAGGAGTCCCCGGAAAGCCCGGCGGCCGCGCACGCGCCTTCGTGGAGCCGCCACGCCCAAGCGGAGCGTCCGGAAAACCAAATGGCCGCCACCATCGCCGCTGCCATGATAATCCGACCCCGACGGAGAGCGGCGAAGCCTGCGCCCGTCTCCTCCGACCCATCCGGTTCCGGAAGCCAATCGGTTCGGCTCCACAAAATCCCGCAGAGCAACATGAAGAGGAGTTGGACTCCGGGGCGGGCGCTTAAGTTGAACTCGGTCTGGGCATGCACCAAGGCACCAAGCACGGCCACCCATGCTCCCCGGCGCAACCAGACCGCCCCCTTGTCGTTGTGACCAACCGGACGGCACGCTTGGCAACCTTGCCAGAGCGTCAAGCCCAGCAACAACGCCAATAGCGTTCCGCCGGGCCATCCTAAATCACCTGCAAACTGGAGAATGTCGTTATGGGCATAGTCCAACCGATAGCGTCCCATCGATTCAGGTTGGTTCATGGCCAACACCCGGCTGGTTCCGCCGGGGCCTGCACCCCATGGAAAATCCCGGCATAAATTCCAGGCGGCGCGCCAAATTTCCATTCGGGAAGCTTTGGATGTTTCCAGCGCGCCGGTCTCGCCCATGGCCCGGTCCAGAACGTTTCGTTGACGGGCATGCAGGCCGAAAACCAGCGCCGCCAGCACCAACGCGCCCCCCCAGACGCCGAGGCGGAGGCGGAATTCAGGCCGATCTTTGGCCATCCAGATCGCCAGAATGGCACAGGCTGCCAGCGCCGCGGTGGCTCCGCCCATGGAGCCCGTCAGATACAAAGCCGCCCATTGGAGAAGCCACGTAAACCAAAGCAATGGCCGGAGCCAGGCCTCCCAACTGTCGCCCAGCCGCTGAAGCCACCACCGCCAGCCGGTCCTTCCGCGCAAGGGACGGCGGGTGGTCCGAGACAGCATGAAGCCTAACTGCACCGGCAACGTCATGGCCAACAGTCCGCCCAATCCGTTGGGACTGCCGAACGTGCCCAGCAAGCGGCCCGCAGCATCCACGCCCAACGAGATGCCCAGAATCGCCTGGACGATGCCCACGGCCAGCAAGCCGACCACGACCGCTTTCAACGCCTTGCGGTTGCCGAACCGGCGCGCCCCGGCCCAGGCCAGCACGCCCAAGCCCGCCCACAGCCATGCGGTATGGAAGGAAATGAATCGTTCCACCGCCAGCGAACCAGCCGAAGCATCCGCCATCACGTCGGCGAACAGTTTGGCGTCGCCGCGCCAAAATTGGCCGCTCCACTCTCCGGATCCTGACCACAGTTGCCAGCCGCACCACAACGCCAGCAAAAGCGCCGCCGCTCCGGCCAACCGCCGCGGAAGCGGCCGCTGCGCCGGCCGGACTGCGGGAGCCGTCAGCCAGCCCAGGCCGCCGATCAGCCACGCACCGATCGCGATCAGCCGCGACTCGAAAAAACCGACGCTGCCGCGGGGGATCGTGGCCGCCAGCGCCAACAGCGAAACCAGCAGCGCGAAGCCGTATTCCGGCCGGAAATGCTGGCGGCGGGAATGGTGATGGCGATCCCTGGAATGCATGTCAAAGAGGTTCGCCCGCCAGGATTTTCCCGGGATTGCCTTCCGTCAGGTCCGCGGCGCAAGCCTCCCCTTCCCGCTCCGCCAGCCATCGGCGCGCGGCGGCCATCCGGGGGGGGCGCCGCACGGGATCGTGGGCATCCGAAGCCACCACCTGCACCCAGCCGCGGTGCACCCATTCCGTGGCGCGACGGCAGGATGAAGAACCGGGTGCCAGTAGGCAAGCGGCCGTGATTTGGAGCACGGCCCCTTGGTTGCGCAAGCCTTCGACGTCCGCGAGCCGATCGAGAAAATCCAGCCGTTCCGGGTGCGCCAGAACCGGCACAGCCCCTTCCAGACGCAAGCGGAAGACGGTTTCTTTCAGGATTGCCAGCCCGTTCACGAGAGGCGCCATTTCCAGCAACACGTAGCGCCGCTGAACGTCGTAGGCCGGCCAGATGCCCGTGCGATACAGCTCCACGACGTTTTCCAGGAGCGGCATTTCGGCGGCCCAGCGCAAATCGAGTTCGATTCGTTCTTCCCGCAGCCGCGCCCGGAGCCGTTCGGTCGCGGCCGGAATCGCGCGAGGATCCGCCACGCCCAGGCCGCCGTACAGATGCGGAGTGGCCACCAGCGTGCGAATGCCGTCCTCGAGGGCCAGCCGGCACAAGGCGAGCGCCGCGGTTTCATCCGCGGCGCCATCGTCCAATCCCGGCAAGACATGGGCATGCAGGTCGATCATGACTTTGGATGGGATCTCCCGGAACGCCGGCCGGCCAATGCGCCGATCTTCTCGCGCCACCCTTTTTTGGCCGTTTCGGGCCGGTCGCCGTAATACCCCCCGTAACGGCTGTAGTAATAGGACGAATACGCGGCGCCGGACGGCATGTCCACGTTGTTGAGCAGGACGCCCAGCAACTTGATTTTGGACACCGCCATCTGGCGGGCCACCTGCTGGGCGGCATATTTGTTCGTGACGAACGTCCGCACCACCAGCACCGCGCCGTCCATGTGCTTGCCGATGACCAGCGCATCGGCCAGGTTGAGCATCGGCGGGGCGTCGAAAACGAGCATCTCGTATTGCTTGAGCCATTCTTCGAGGCGCCGGCCGAAACGCCCGGAATCCAGCAATTCCACGGGATTGGGCGGAACCGGGCCGCTGGACATGTAGAACAGGTTGGCGATGCCGGTCTGCACGATGGCGCGTTCCGACTCCAGGTTGTCCGCGGCCAGCAGATTGGACAATCCGACGTCGCTGCGGCCGTTGAACACCGCATGGACGCGCGGCTTGCGCAGATCGGCGTCGATCAGCAAGGTGCGCTTGCCGGCCTGGGCGTGGGCGATGGCCAAGTTGACGGCCGTCAGCGTTTT
Organism: Lentisphaerota bacterium; assembly: GCA_012514035.1. GTDB lineage: Bacteria > Verrucomicrobiota > Kiritimatiellia > CAIQIC01 > Lenti-01 > Lenti-01. Next base: position 19,866 of record JAAZBB010000034.1, read on the forward strand.
GCCTTCGGCGGGCATCGTGCTGGTGACCACCACGGAGCGGAGGGGCTTGTCCACCATGCTGAAGGCCAGCGCCGTCCGGGCCGAACGGAAGGCTTCGGCAAAATGGCTGCGCGGCTTGTTGACGGCAAAAAGATCGTCGAAAGCCGCATCGCCGGCTTCGGCTTCGGCCGACGGCACCCCACCAATGACGGAGCTGTTCAGCAGCGTCCGAACGTCGCTTTCGCCCTTGATCGTCGTATCCATGTAATCCAGGAAGAAGCAGACGCCGATAGCCAACAAGCCGCCGAAGAAAATCCCCATGAGCAGCATCCGCGAACGCGAGGGCCAGGATTTTTCCTGGGGCACTTCTGCGCGCGACACCACGAACACGCTGTCGCCCTGCCCGCTCAGCTGGCTCACGTTTAATTCGTCGATGCGGCGGATAATGGTGGAATAGGCCTCCTGGATGGAATCCCGGCTCTGGCGGAACAAATTGTACTTGGCCGCCAATTCATTGAACTGGAGAACGGCTTCTTCTTGCTTCCGCAATTCTTCCCGCAGCATCTTTTCTTCATTGAGCGCCTGCTCGTAGCGCCCGCGCAGCGCGTCCACGACATAGGTCGACTCCATCGCCAGTTTCGTGCGGATGGCATCCATCTGGGCGATGGTGCTCTGCAGTTGCGGATGCATGTCCCCCAAACGTGCGCGCATTTCCGAATACTGCTGTTCGAGCCGAGCCAAATCGGTCTTGAGGCTGTTGATCAACGTTGAGGCCTGGACGCCCGGGATGCTTTCGGTCTGGCCGGCTTTCATGGCTGCTTCCGCCGTGCGGTAGTGGGCCTCGGCCTGCATCCGGAGCGGCTCCGCCTTCATCAGATTCTGGTTCAGGCCTTTGAGGCGATCGACCACGATGTTCTGCGCGTCCTCGAAGGAGACCATCCGGTTTGTCGCCATGAAGGCGTGAAGCGCCGTCGTCGATTCGTTGAGTCGTACACGCAACTCTTCGGCCTTTTTCTTGAGTTCGGCGATGCCTTCGTCGGACACGCCCATGCGCCGGCGGCGGTTTTCAGCCAAATAGGAAGAAACAACGGCGTTGACGATTCGCGCGGCTTCCGTCGGTGATTCCCGTTCCACGCTGACGTCGAGCACGAAGCCGCTGCGCGCGGGCGTCACCTGGATCAGTTCCGCCAACTGCCGGACGGGATCCTTGCTTTCCCGGAAATCCTTGCTTTGCGCCAAAAAGCCCTGCTGCAAGACGGCTTCCATGACCGGGGTGGACTTGATGAGCTGGACCTGGGTCTGGATCAGATCGCGCTGGGTCAGGGCGCTGCGGCCGGGATCGAAGGCATCCTGCATGGACGTCAGGTTGACGCCTTTGTTTTCGATCAGCAGGCGCGACGTCGCGGTATAGCGCGGGGTCCTTGTCCAGGCGTACAAAACGGTCGCCGCCACCACCAGCAGAAAAACCCCGGCGGCCACCGGCAAGCGCTGCCGGACGACCGCCACGTAATCCCACAGGTGCAAGCCCGTTCCTTCTTCGTTGTTCCATTCGGTCATGGTGATCCTGTTCTTCCGGCAAGTGGCCAGAACCCGCCCCTTCGCCGACTAGCGATTCAGCGAATAGGAGAAAGTAAAGATGCCGCGGATGAAATTCATGAATTCGGTCCAAACCATCTTGGATCCCGACGCCCGGACGTGCAGCACATCGCCGTCGCGCAAGTAGATGTTGGGCATTTCGCCCCGTTCGATGCGGCCCATGTCCAGCTGGTACACGCTTTCCTGGCCCGTTTCCGCCCGTCGAATCAGCGAAACGGCCCGGCGATCCGCCAAGTCCGTGAAGCCCCCGGCCAGGGCCATGGATTCCAGCGCCCGCAACTGCTTGCGGAACGTGAAGGCGCCGGCCTGCTTCACTTCGCCGTAGACGTAGATCAGCGGCGCCTTGGGCACGTAGACAACGTCACCCGCGCTCAATACCGGATTCAGGTTCGCTGCGCCCTTTTCGAGCAGCTCATCCAAATCGATCAGGATGCGCGATTCGGACCGGCCTTTTCCCCGCCGAATCACGTAGGCCAGGCCGCCGGCGGAATCCTGGGGGCCGCCCGCCAGCGTCAGCATGTCCAGCAGGGTGGACACGTTCTGGTGGATGGCATAGGTGCCCGGTTGGTTCACCGAACCGATGACCGAAATCTGGCGGCTCCGGAATTCGCTGACCCAGACGCCGACCCGCGGCGCCTGCAGCACGTTTTGAGCGATCAATTCCTGTTCGATCAAACGCTGGATTTCCTGGACCGATTTGCCGTCCACGTTCAGGGCGCCAACGGCCGGCAGCGAGATGACGCCCGTTTCCGAAACGCGCAGCTGCAGCGTTTTGGTCTGGTCGTTGGCTTCCCATTCGAAAATGCTGACTTCCACCACGTCGTCGGGCCCGACCTGGTATTCGTTTTTCTGCAATGCCAGCAACTCCTGGGTGGCCATGACCTGCTGCAGGCTGGATTCGTCGCTGAAAAACGCAGGCTCGCCGCTGCCCAGCCCCAGCAGGTTTGCGGCGGGATATTGGGACGATGAACTTGCGCAGCCCTGCAGCCACGCCATGCTCGCCAAGGCCAGCGCACACGCCCGGCCCAAACCACTGGTCTTCTTGTTCATGACTAACCACCCACCTTCAAAATAAACGCCCCCGTATCCCCCGAAAAACAGGCGCTTGGTGGAAGGAACTCCGCCAAGCGCCAAAGTTTCATCGACTGCGATTAGAGCGCGCTGGGCCCGTCGTCATCGCCATCGTTGCCGCCGCCGCCGGGAGGCGGAGGCAGGCCGCCATCGCCCTGCTGATCGCCGGAACCGTCGCCGTCGTCATCGTCGTCGTTATTGTTGTCGTAGATGGCATAGCCGACGCCGCCGGCTACCAGCACGACCACGCCGCCGATCACCACGGGCTTAAGCCAAACGGGGGCGCCGCCCTCAACAACTTCCTCTTCCTGTCCGGCCACCAGCATGCCGGCATCCGGAATCACGACGCGGCAAGAGGTCAATGTTGCATCGCTGGCAACGTCCAGGACGGAAAGATTCTGCCCGGACACGTTCAGCAGGTAGCGGCCTTCGCTCAGCGCAACGGCCGCACGGCCCAATCGATCCGAAACCGCTTCGGCCAGCACGCCGCCGTTTTCGGGTGAAAGCATCTTGAGCTCGGCCGCCGCCAGGGGCGTCACGCCATCGCTCTGCAGCAGGGTAAAGGAAACTTCACCCGTCTTGAACTGAATCAACTGGCTGTCGCCATCCGCCGCCTGAACAGAGACGGAAGCCACCAACGCCAACACAGCCATCAAACCCATCACTTTACGCATCTCATACTCCTCTTTACTTTTCGACAAGACGGATAAAGCCTTGTCGGCATTAATTTTCTCGCTTAGTTGAAACATAACGTGCCGCCCGGGTCAAGCGATTTATAAGATTATTCGCAGATTATTTATTCGCTGATTATTTATTCGCCCGATCATTTATGAGCATATGAGCATTTAAGAGCTGGCTACGGAATCAATTGGGATGCGCCACACTGTTCCGCCACTTCCACCAGGCATTCCACCAGGGAGCGCGAACAGCGGGACCACGCAAATCGCTCGGCGTTCACCCGTGCGGCGGCCGAAAGCCTCGCCCATTCCGCGGCGTCTTGCAGCAGCAGCCGTAAGGCGGCAGCGACGCCAGGGACGTCGTCGGGATCGCAAAACACCCCCCCCCGGCCACAGATTTCCGGAATGGCGCAGACGGTGGAACTGACGACCGGCGTGCCGAAAAGCTGCGCCTCGACGGCAGGGATGCCGAAGGACTCGCAGCGGCTCATCAGGCAAAATACGCGCGACTCGGCATAGAGGCGGTCGAGAGCTTCGCGCTCGACGAACCCGGCGAATTCCACGGCGGCGTCCATACCCAGCGCGGCGACCAGCGCGCGGATTTTCCGCTCGTAGGCCGCATCGGGCCACGAGCCGGCGAACACGAGCCGCGCCTCGGGGCAAGCCGTGCGCACCTCGCGCAACGCGCGTACGAGGGTTTCCGCATTCTTGTGCGGAGCCATAACCGACGTGCACAGGATTTGGCCGGGCTTGCGCGGAATGCCCGCCGCCGCGGCGGCACGCGCACGGGTGGCGTCGGCCGCGGCCTGATAGACCACAAGCCCGCGCTTTTCTTGAAATCCGGCATTGGCGCGATAGGCTTCCTGCATATAGCGGGAATTGAATACCAAGACATCGGCCGCGCGCATCGCCCGACGGTAGGCCCGGCGCTGGAGCCAGGCCTTGGGAGCGTCGTGCCAGCGCCGCGCGGCCGGTACCAGCGCCCACGGATTCTGGCAAAAGACGATTTGCGGCACGTCCAGCCCGTGCGCGGCGAGGCCGCTGGGCGTGAAGTAGGCAAAGGCGGCGTGCTTCCGGACCAGCCCCGCCAGATGCGCGCGCTCCCACAGCGCGCGCGCCAACCAGCCGTGCGTGGCGGCCGGTGCGATTTCCAAGTCCGCGCGATCGCCCAGCCCCGCGCGCAACGCGGCCATCTCGGAGCGGCACACGACCACGAGGCGGACGCGGCCGCGCAATTCCTCCGCGACGCGGTCCATGTGTCCCAGCAGCACGTGCCACCCGCTGACGTTGGTCACCGACAGCGCGTTGACCAGCAGCGTTGCGTTTGGATTGGATTTTGGTTGCGTCATTTGCGGAATTGAACAGCCCGGCTCGGCAGGAACGCCTCGCCCTACCCTAAATCCTCGGAACGGCCCAGGTAGGGCGCACCCTCTGGGTGAGCCGACGTTTTTCCATCTTTACGCATGCAGCGGAAGTTCCGTCTCGACGACGTCCCAGCAGACCAGGCGGACGGCGAAGATTTTCAACGACTCGCGGAGATGCTCCAGTTCGGCGGCGGCGATGGGCTCGACCAAATAGAGGACGTCGATGCGGTGCTGGACGACGAGCGCGGCCAGTTCGCGGCAGGTGCCCAGCACGCGCATGCCGTGGACGTAGTGGCCCGTGATGGCCGCGTCGTCGCTGACGATGCCCACAACGTCCAGCGGCACGCGGTCGCGGGCGCCGTAGGCGACTTGGCGCAAAAACAGCGTGGTGCGGTAGCCCGCGCCGCACACCAGCGCGCGGGCCGGGGGCGAGCCGCCGGCGGCCGTGCCGCGCAACAGGTGCGGCATCAAATCCTGCACCACGCGCAGGGCGGCGCGGGTCATCACGATGACGGGGCCCGCGGTGCCGGCCAAGAGGAGGTAATACAGGGCCCATTGGACGGTCCCGCCCCCGTCGCGGATGCCCAGCAGGCGCAGGCCGAAGACGGCGGCATAGCCCGCCACGACCGCCAAGCCGGTGGCGGCGTATTCCGACACGCGGGCGAGATACCACACCCGCGAATAGGCTTTCGCCAGCAGCAAAAAGACAAACGGCACGACGACGTCGAGCGGCGCGGCGCGCAGCCAGGCCTGCTTGAGGGGCCAGTTCCGCACACCGTCCTGCGCATCCAGCAGCGCCAAACCCAGCAAAACCGCCAAGCCCAGCACGATGCCGTCGCCGACGATGTAGGCCAGCAACGTCTTGTTGCGCCGCACAGGGCGCGCCAAGCCCTGCAACACCACCTGGCCGCTCTCGCGCAATTCGATGTCGGCCAGATGGCGCACCACCGTATAGGCCGCCAGCAAAAAGGCCAGCACGAGAATACCCAGCGCGCGGTCGTTGAACGCGCTGGCCAGCAGGCCAACCAGCACCAGCACCCCCGTGGTCATCCCTTCGCCGCCCGTGCCGCCGGCATAGGTGGCCAGATTGCCGACGTTGGCGCTGCCGCCCGCCCCGACCGCGGCCCCTTCCCCGCCGGCGCTCCCGCCCGCGCCGTACACGGTGCCGGTGGAACCGAACCAGGACGCGCCGCCGGCGGTCGCCGCCGTCCCGCCGATGCCGACCGTCACGGTCTGCGTCGAACCGGGCGTCACGGCGATCGAACTTCTGGCGTAGCCGCCGCCGCCGCCGCCGCCGCCGGCATTGTTGCCGGTGGTCGTGGCCTTGCCGCCGCCGCCGCCCGCACCC
>JAAZBB010000035.1 GCA_012514035.1 Lentisphaerota bacterium
GTCGCAATCGGCCCCAAATCATGACCGAAGCCCTTGGCAGTGCCGACGAACGGACGACTCGCTATATCTACAACGATGTGGGGCAACTGTACTTGCAGAAAAATCCAAATGGCGTCGAGATTTCCCATTTCTATGACGCACGAGATCGCTTGGAAAACCTCATTTCCTCGGACAATTCGATTCGTTATCGATACACCTATGACGGCAACAACAACCTTCTTGGCGTTCAAGATGTCGTAGCCGATCGGGACACGACCCGGACGTTCGACGAGTACAATCGCATAAAGACGGAAACGCAGGCCACGGGACTTGGGGTCGAGTACGCATACGACCGTGCAGGACGGAAGACGCGGGAATTTCTCCCCGGAAGCAACGCTGTGGATTATGTTTACAACTCGGCTTTCATGGCTGCGGTTCGGCGAATGACAAATGTGACGAGTTTAGGTGTGTCCGGCAATTTGGCTTATCAGCACAGCTACACGAGCAACGATCTCGCTGGAAACATCCTGGGGGTGTCGCTGGCAAGCAGTCAGGCGCAGACATTCCAAACCGATTCGATGAATCGCCGGATGCTGATTTCCGGTCCCGCTTGGACCCAGACTGTGGCCAGCGGAACGAGTGGCTATGACCCGGCGGGGAATCTCAAGAACTTCACGGTCGCCGATCCCGGCTCCGTGCTGAACTTTGTCCACACCTACGATGGGCTCTATCAACTGGCTTCCGAAGCGGGCGGCGCGTCTCGCAGCTATGTACACGACTCTATCGGGAACCGCCTTGCACTCGACGGAGGAACAACGGTCTTTGCCTACAACAATCTCAACGAACTGCTCATTCAGAATGCCTCAACAAACGTGCTGACCGGCTCAATCCGTGTACCAGTGTCGGGACTCTACGGGCCGACGAAGCTATCCGAGGAAGTTTCTACCGTGTCTCTGAAGCTCGATGGCGGGAGCACCTTGCCAGCAACGATCAATACGAACGGGACTTGGGAATATCTTGATGCGGGGCTAAGGGGGCTCAACATCCCGGTGGACGGAGCCAACCATGCGATTGTCGCAACTGCAACGACGACCAACAGCCTGACAAACGCCAAGACGGTCACGGTTTCCTATGCATCGGCAACTCGGGCCAGCTATGTCTACGACCGGAATGGCAACTTGGTTCAAAAAACGCTTAACGGGAGCAATGCCACGGTATTCGGCTACGCCTATGACGCCTTGAACAGGCTTGTTTCCATGACAAAATCCAGTCCGACCGCAGACCTCGTGCGAGTTGACTACGGTTACGATCCATTCGACAGGTTGATTTCAAAGGTTGTCACAACGAATGGAGTCACGGCTTCCGTGCAACGATTCCTCTGGGACGGAGAGAACGAGATTGGCGCTGCCGACGGGACAAACCGGCTTCTGCAGCTTCGCATACTGGGGGCCGGCTTGGGGAATGAGGTTGGGGCAACGGTGGCGTTCGAAACACGAACCAACGCGACGGACGCATGGTCGGCCTATGTCCCGATTCACGACCATCGCGGAAACGTGGTCGTTGCTCTGAATCGTACGACGGGAACAGTCGCCGAATATTATCGGTATGACGCTTTCGGGCGGGAAACGATTTTGAGCCCAGGGCATTCGGTCTTGTCCGAGTCGGCCATCGGCAATCCGTGGCGATTTAGCTCCAAGCGGGTCGAGTCCGAAAACGGATTGGTATACTTCACCCACCGTTGGTATGACCCGGAAATTGGACGATTCATCAATGCGGACCCCTTCGGATTTGCGGACGGTCCAAACCGTTATGTCTATGGACGGGCGATGCCTCTGACAAGGATCGATCCCGATGGTCGGTTGGCCAAGGGCACAGGCACCGGATTGAAGGACTTGGCGGTTGGCACAGGCCAACTCTTCTGGGACGTTGGCGGAAGCCTGGGATATGGTGCAGTCAGCCTCTTTGACTATGATCTAGCCGAGTGGATTTATGGCGATCAAGCAGAGAGATTGCGAAATACGGCATACGGCATTGGGAACTTGACGTGGGATGTGGGCGGTAGCCTTGGATACGCCATCACCTGGGGTATCGATTCTGAATACGCCAGCGATGTCTATGGCGGGCAACTAGCGGGCTTGCAGGACGCAGCTGTTGCCATGAGCGGGGGCGAAGATCGATCATGGGCTTATCGCTCCGGCTATGTCGGGTCTCAAATCGCAGCTTTGTATTTGCTTGGCAGATTGGGTAATCAACCGATGGGCTCCGCCGTCGCAAAGAGTCCATCGGCCTTCGAGTCCATGCTTCAGACGGTTGACTCCCTTGACTTCAGTACCCCGCGAAATGGTGCGGTATTTTACTCGGGCCCAGGGCAAGGAGCGCGTGCAACCGCGTTTGCCGAACGCACCGGCGGGATGACGATCGAAATGACACAGGGCGGGCGTTATCTGTCTGAAAACCTCAGTGGATTCACCCGAGCCCAGCAAGACCTGATCTGGCAACGCGCATCTACTCCATTCGCAGAAGGTGCGTCGGGTAGAATTAATGCGTTTATCAAGGGAGCAGATCCATCCAGAACGTTCCGAACGATAGAAGAACCCCTCTTGGACCTGAACTCTGATGTCATTCGGGCCATCTATCACTACTAGGCCGCCGATGAAAGTGACTACCGATATTCTTGATGCGGCGTACGAACTTGCCAAGAAAGCGTACACAGCAACATCGCATGCGGATGCGAAAGGAAAACTTCACGAGCAATTCCCATCCGTGAACTGGGATGATCTTGTCGAAGCCTACATGCGCGGCTGTGATCTGGCCGAAAAGTGTTATGAGATCGGCGAAAAGGCGCGTCGTGAGAGTATTCCGGATCAGCAAGCCATCGGTCTTCTGACGGAACGATTTCCTGGATTCAGTGTGAAGACGTACAACGATGCACTTACCAGAGGGTGGTTTCTCTCCCGGTGAGATTGGCCATTTCTCGCCCTGTCGCCCGATGGCCTACGCCGTTGTCATCCGCTGTAAAGTGGTGGTATTTTTGCACTTTCCGAAGCAGCGTTCCCATTGCCCGCCCCTTCGGCCCCCAAGTCCCTCCGCCAAGTCCCCTTCGCAAGCAGTGACAGGAATCTGAAAGAACTGGGAGCCCCTCTGGTCAACCAATCTCCCCAGGTTTTCCTCCAGACGCCTCCAGAATACGGGACTTGGCTGAAGGCTCCCTCCCAGAGCCCTGCTCAAATACGGCCTTGAGACCCCTCCAGCCTTGGCGACCTCGGAAATGGTCAGTCCGAAAAGCCTCATCAGGAGCCTCACCCTGTCCAAATTCCGCCCATACCCGTCCGTTGGGGCGTCTTGGGGCTGGTAACGGCTTGTAACGGGGATCTGGGAGGCAGGTGGGGCAACTTCAGGGGCTTCGGTAATATTCATGAAGCCGTGTTATCACCGAAGTGCGAGATCGTCCATGCGTAGGGACGCCAGGGACAGAAACGTTGGGTTTCCCCTGTGGAGTGACAAGGACCCCAGATTCAGCCTTGGTCTTCTGAACGCTTTTTCCCCTCCATCAGGGCTCTGACTTCGCTTTCCCTGAACTTGGTGGAGTCTCCGATGGGAACAGGCTGGAGTTTTCCTGCCTTGGCGAGTCTCCAGATGGTCGTCCTGCTGGTGGCGAGCATTTGGACTACCTGCGAGACCCGAAGCAGGCGTTCCTCTGGCCCCTTGGCCCTCTCCCTGAATCTGGCCGGGGATCTGCAGCAATTCAAAATGGTCTCTCTGTCCATCAAAGAGAGGGTATGGTCGAGTTCCAAGGCGGATTCTATGAGGCGATGGATGGAGGCAAGCATGGGACTCCTTTCGCTAAAAAGTGCGAATCCGGCAAGGCGTAGGGACTTGAAGTCCAAACGGCCCAGTTCACCCCTGCCGGTAGAACCTTTTCTCCAGGTAGCAGGCAATGGCCTGGCGACTGGCCTCAAAATGGGGTTCGGGCAGTTTGGCTGGGTCGCGCCACTCCCACCTCTCGCATCTCTCGGGCTCCATCACCTTCGGGTCGCCAGAGAACTCCCTGGCCAGGAGGAATACGGAGACGACATGGAGCCCCTCCGCCCGCCAGGGAAGGCCTGATGGGCCTCTGCGATGCCCTGCCTCCGAAACGCAAGTGTCCTGCAAAAGTGGCCACTAAGTGGCCACTTGGCACTTTTTAGGGGTTGAAAACGACAACCCCGCAAACATCGTTTCGACCAATGTTTACGGGGCTACGAAGGGTGGTGGGCGTTACTGGATTTGAACCAGTGACCTCGTGCATGTGAGGCACGCGCTCTAACCAACTGAGCTAAACGCCCTTCTTGAGAAAAGCGTGGGAAGCATACGGAGCTGGCGGAAAAAGTCAAGCGGATGGCTTGTTCCGCGCGCGGAAGTATGGCAGGATATAAAAATAAACAACCAGAGGAGGTAGCCATGGAACAACAACAAGTTGATGCACGCGGGTTCTTCAGCAGTTTGTTTGACTTCTCGTTCGCGAGTTTCATCACGACCAAGATCATCAAGATCTTGTATATCATCGCCATTATTGGTGCGGGCATTGGCGGCTTGTTCATCCTGTTCGGCGGGTTTGCCTCGAAGTCGTTTCTAGGCGTGCTGGGCGGCCTGATCTTTGCGCCGATTGCGTTCATTTTGTACGTGATTCTGGCGCGGGTGTGGATGGAAATCCTGATTGTCATGTTCCGCATTGCCGAGAACACAGACAAGATTGCGGGCAAGGGCGAGTCGTCCCAGGCGTGAGGGGGGCGGGGCGTTCTCCGGACGCGTCCGGTCCCAGGCGCCGGTTACGGCCGGCGCTGGGACAAGCGCTCAAGCGAGGTGGTTCATTCGCCCACCGGCAGGGGGTTGCCGAGGCGGGCGAGGACGGCCTTGAGGTCTTGCCAGGCGTATTTCTTCTTGCTGCCGTCGCGCAGCAGATAGGCGGGGTGGAAGGTGAGCATGACGGGGATGCCTTCGAATGTGCGCCATTGTCCGCGGGCCTTGCCGATGGGGAGGGTTTCGGCGACGAGGCCGCGGACGGCGGTGGCGCCAAGGCAGACGATCAGCTTGGGCTGGATGATGGCGATCTGCCGCTTGAGATAGGGCAGGCAGCCGGCCATCTCGTCGGGCGTGGGGACGCGGTTGCCGGGGGGGCGGCACTTGACGATGTTGCCGATGAAGACCTGCTGGCGGGTGTAGCCCATGGCGGCGATCATCTTGGTGAGGAGCTGTCCGGCGCGGCCGACGAAGGCGAGGCCTTGTTCGTCTTCATCGGCGCCGGGACCTTCGCCGATGAACATGATGTCGGGGTGGATGGCGCCTTGTCCGGGCACGGTGTTCTTGCGGGTGGCGGCGAGGGGGCAGGCGTGGCAGGCGGCGATTTCGGCCGCGATGGATGCAAGGCCGGGGGTGGAGAGATGGGGAGGGGCTGACGGGTGTGAGGCGGGAGCGGCCGTGGGGGCGGGGTCAGAAGGGGTCTTCGGGGCGCGCGCCCCCGGGGCGGGGCGGGCAGGCTGTCGCCCGGAGACTGGAACATGGGTTACCCCTTGCTCCTTGAGGTATTGCAGGTATTCAAGGGCCTGGGCATTCAGGGGCTTTTTCATGGGGTATTGACTATAGCGGGGGGGAGGGGAGATTCAACATCCAATCGCCTGGGCTCCAAATCCCATCTTCAAGGGAGGGGGCAACTCGGAAAGCCATGCGATGCAGCGAGCCCGAAGCTCTGGGCATGGCACCCCCAACCGGATTCGAACCGGTGTTACCAGGATGAGAACCTGACGTCCTAGGCCTCTAGACGATGGGGGCGCACCCAAAACGAGCGCAAACAATGCCGCACCCCGTTCCGTTTGGCAAACAAAAGTTTGGTGAAGCGAGGCGGCGGGGATGGTATGGCCGGGGCGGGTTTTGGGTTCGTCCGGGGCGTTGCCGCCCACGGGGCAACGGCGGGCGCGGACAGAGCGGCGTTATTTTTTGACGGTGGATGGAGAGTCATGCGATACTGGATGACCGATATGGTTCCCTTCTTGAGCAATCGGGATATGCTTCTGGCCGTGCTGGCCGGTCTGGCGGCGGCGTGGCCGGCGTCAGGACAGGAGCCGCAAAGCGCGACCCGGCGGCCGGTGCTGGGCAATGAAGCCACGCCGTACCTGCAGTATGACTCTGCGACGAGCCCGGACGATGCCTCCCCGAAAGATGTCGGGCCGACAGGGCCCCTGACCAACGTGGCGGTGTCGGGCAGTTGGAGTTCCTGGACGGACAGCCATGCCATGGAGCGGATCGGCGACAACCTTTGGCAGTTGGATATGCGGACCGTGGGGGCCCGCCTGGGGCAGCATGAGTTCAAGTTTATTGTCAACGGCGAATGGGAGGGGGGGGGCAACCGCGTGGTCCCGATCAACCTCGATGGCGAAATCGAACGACCGCCGGCGATGATTCAGCGGGCGGCGATTGACGATTTTCAGATGATCCGGGTGTTTTTCCGGCAGAGCTTGTCGCCGGGGATTGCGCCGGTGGCCACGCTGGATCCGCCGGTGCCGGTGATCTGGACGGAAGTGGTCACGGAAATGGAAGACGCCCGGCAGACGGGCTATCTGTTTTCGGAGGGGGTGGTGACTTTCCTGTTCGATCCGGCGGCCTACGGGCTGGATCTGCCGCGGGACACCCAGGTTGGTGTGGCGGGCAATTTCAACGGGTGGGACAGCATTGGATGGAACCGGCAATGGGTGCTGGGGCGGGGGCGCTTGCCGGGCACCTGGGAGGGGGCGGTGCAAATCGATGGCATGCGGCTGCCGCCGGGGGAAAAGGATCTGGTCTTCAAGTTCGTCCTGAATGGCAAGGAGTGGCTGTCCCCGCCGGAAGGGGCGCCCAATGCGTTGCCGGATGGCAAGGGGAGCGTGAACCTGAAGCTGGACCTGTTCCGGGCGGGGGGGGCGGAAATCCGGGTGCATACGGCGGAGCCGCTGGACCTGACGCAAAACTATGTGCTTAAGATCGAGGGTGTGGCGGACCGTCCGCTCGGGGTGCAGACGACGCCCGATGGCGTGTTTTTCAAGATCCAGAGCGGGAAAACGATGGGTGTGACGCTGGATCGGGAGCGGCGCCTGACGACCTATCGGCTGTTCGCCCCGCGGGCGCGCAATGTGTGGCTGTGTTTGTTCGACCGTCCGATGGCGGTGCGCTGGACGCCGACTTTCCAGCGGTTCCCGCCGGCGGAGGAGTACCGCATGTGGCGGGATCCCGCGGACGGGGTTTGGGAGATTACGCTGCGGGGACTGGATGTCGGCCGCTTCTATGGATTCCGGGTGGATGGCCCGCCCGGCGACGGCGAAAATTTTGATCCGTTCGTGGTTGTGGGCGATCCCTATGGCCGGGCGGTGGCCAATGCCGATGGCCTGAGCCTGGTGATGGACTCGACTGCCACCAATCAGTGGTTCCAAGGCTGGACGGATGAGGAATGGGAGACGCCCGATCCGGAGGACGTGGTCATCTACGAGTGTCACGTGCGGGGCATGACGGTTCACCCGTCGTCGGCGGCGCCGGCGGATCGGCGGGGCAAGTTCAGCGGATTCATGGGGACGGTCGGGAAGGGCACGGGGCTGGACCATTTGAAGGCGCTGGGGGTGAATACAATCGAGCTGCTGCCGATCAGCGAGTTTTCCGAATCGCCGGATCCGTACAATTGGGGATATGCCACGGTCTATTACTTTGCGCCGGAGGCCAGCTACGGCACCGCGCCCGAGCAGGGCTCGGCCTACTACGAGCTCAAGCAACTGGTGAACGACCTGCACAACCGGGGGTTTGCCGTGGTGCTGGACATGGTCTACAACCATGTGGGCGGGCCGAACGTCTTTGCGACGATCGACCGGAAGTATTATTTCCGGCTCAATCCGGATCTGAGCTATTCGAACCACAGCGCCTGCGGCAACGATCTGAAGACCGAAACGCCCATGCTCCGCAAGCTGATCGTGGACAACATCGTCTATTTCCTGAAGGAGTTCCATGTGGACGGGTTCCGCCTGGACCTGGCCGAGTTGATCGACATGCAGACGATGCGGGAGATTCGCGATGCGGCGCGCGCCGTCAATCCCAAGGCAATCCTGATTTCCGAACCCTGGAGCCCCGGGCGGGGCGAAAACAAGTTCCAACTGCGCGGGACGGGCTGGTCGGCGTGGAACAACGATTTCCGTTATGCGGCCAAGGATTTTGCACGCGGCGCAGGCAACCGCGAATGGCTCAAGGAAAGCATTTTCGGCTCGGTGCACACCTGGGCCCTGAATCCGCTCCAGCCGGTGAATTATCTGGAAAGCCATGACGACATGGCGTTCATGGACGAGATCAGCAGCAGCCCCGGTCAAGATGGTCGCAAGCTCAACGACCGGGACGCGGCCATGAACCGCCTTGCGGCCACCATCCTGTTCACGTCTCTGGGCAAGGCCATGATTTACGAAGGGCAGGAGTTCCTGCGCAGCAAGTGGGGCATCCGAAACACCTACAACCGCGGGGATGCCGTCAATGCCGTGCGCTGGACCGACCGCGACCGGCCGCTGGCCCAGCAGGCGCTGGACTACTACGCGGGCCTGATTCAACTGCGCATGAGTGAAGACGGGGCCGCCTTCCGTGTGGCCCAGCGACCGCCGCAGAGTTACTACCACTGGATCCTGCCGGACAATCCGCGGCTGATGGGGTACGTGGTTAACGTGCCGCAACTGCACGCCGGCAAGGGTTTTGCCGTGCTCTGCAATGCCGACAGCCGCGATCGCCGCATCCCGGTGGAACTCGGCGGACCCACCCGCTGGATGATGATCGGCAACGGTCGCGCCATCAATCGCCAGGGCCTGGCGCCCCGCGGTTGGCCGGCCGGCAAGCCCCCGCCGGTCTGGCCGGCCGGCTGGAAGGGCGAGATTCTGGTGCCGAAACTCGAAACCGTCATTCTGATGAATGGATTCTGATCGGAGGTGAGGGGGGGCGCATGTGGGCCGGCAGCAATTAAAAAAATCGGGGCGAAAATCGTTTCGGGCGGCGGCCACAGGGTGTCGCTGCGGCGGGGGACCATGTCTTTTGCCTGGCACGCTTGGCGTGAGATCCGGTTCCAATGTTCAAATCAATGTTCTGGAGGGTCGGGCTCTGTCCCGGCCGTGTCCCGTCGAGGGTATGGCAAGAGGCTCCCCATGCATTGCGCGTCCCCCGCTTGGCTTCCGCAGACTTTATAAAGTCTGATATAATCATCGAGCCAATAATCCTGAATAAACATTGATTATATAAGTTTTTCAAAGGGAATATCCTATTTGCAGACTTTATAAAGTCTGTGAAATAATGATACCTCTTTTGAGCAGACGACGGGAGATACAGGATGAGGAACGCGTTTCCAACAGGGGGTTATTTCTCCACCGGCACGACGATGCCGCGGAGGAGCACGCGCTGGCAGGCGAGGAAAACGGCGAGGGTGGGGAGCGCCGCGAGAAGCAGCGAGGCCTGGACGACGCCGGGACCGGAGCGCTGCTGGAGTTGGTAAAGCCAGACCATCAGGGTCCACATCCTGGACTCCTGGCAAATCAGCAGGGCATACATGAAGTTGGCATAGGCGATGGAAAAGGCCTGCAGGGCGATCACGGACAGAATGGGTGTGGAGAGCCGCATGGTGATGTGCCAAAAGAGAGTCCACTCGCCGGCGCCGTCAAGCTGGGCGGATTCGTAGAGGTCACGCGGGAGCGAGTCAAAGAACCCCTTGAGCAGGAAAATCGAATAGCCGCTGGCCATGCCGGGCAGGAGCAGCGCAGCGAAGGTGTTGAGCAGGCCGAGTTCGCGCAGCAGCACAAAGACGGGAATTTGCGTGACCATGTGCGGGAAAGCCATGGTCAGCATCAGGAACAGGAGAATCTGCGCGCCTGCCGCCGGCTTGAACCGGCTGAGAGCATAGGCCGCCAGCGGATTGACCAGCAGGGCGAGGAGCACGGCCAGGGTGCAATACACCACGGTGTTCAAGATGCCGCGACCATGGAATAGAACATAGTCGAGCACGGTCCGGTAGTTGCGCAGGAGCAGCTCGCGACGGATTTCGGGCTGGTGCTCGCGGAACAGCGCGGCGTGGTGGGCCAGTTGGGGCAGGGGGGCGGTGGAAGAATTGAGAATGAAGAATGAAGAATTCAGAATGGCGGAATCTTCCTTTTTCAAGATGAGAAAATCGCGCCAGCGCGTTTCGGGTGTGTCGAGCATCTCGCCATTGCGCCAGATGGGCGAGAGGGTGTTGGCGGTGAAGTCGCGCCATTCTTCCTGTGCGAGCGGGGGGGCGTCGGCGGGGAATTCGCGCGGCAGGGGCACCTCGGCGTACGCGGCGTAAGCCGTGCCGTGCGCGGCGTTGTAGGCGGCAATGTCCTTGGAGTAGCGCGGCTTGAGGTAGAGCTTGCGAAAAAAGCCCTCGGGCGAAAGGACGGTCTGGCACCAGGCGGGGGCGGAGAGCTTGAAGGCGTCGAATTCCGCGGCCAGCGGCGTGGAGCCAGGCGCGGCGTGGGGGAAGAGATAGGCGGGCGGCTGGATGAAGACGACGTACCAGGCGTCGAAGGCCGTGCCGAGCGCGGCGTTGAGGCCTTCGAGCGTGCCGAATTTTTCGCGAAGGTGTTGGCGGAACTCACGGAGCTGGACGGGGAACGCGCCGGCCTGCGGTGCCCAGTAGTGGCCGAGGGCGATGGCCTGGGGGGGCAACCCGCCGGAAGCGAGAAACTCGCGCCAGAGCGGGACGAGTTCGGAACCGGGGGCGTCGGGCGGCGGCAGGGGGACATCCTCGAACGAGATGTAGTCGGCGTCGAAGGCCATGTTGAGGGCGTCCATCGATTCGTTGAACAGCGCCTCGAGATGCTTGTGCCAGAGCGCCAGCTCGGAAACGAGGAAGCGCGGCACGAGGACGTTGTCGCGCTGGTCGGCGACGGATTTGGTGGAGCCCGCAATCATCAGCCAGAGCGGATAGAGCATGGCGGCCGCGCCAAGCCCCAGTGCGGCGTAAACCGCCGTAATCAGCAGGCGCGTCGGCAGGGACTTGCGGCCGATGAAGGAAATAATGGGCATCGGCATTATCCTAGCAAAGCCCGTCGGCGGCGGCAAAGACGGGATATGTTCGCGCGGGAATTGACGCTCGGCTTTGCGGGGGGTATAGGCTTGCCGTCAAAGGCGGGCACAGGCAACAATGCGAAATGGCTGGACCGGGTGGTTGCCGTTGCCGGGGCTGACGGCATCGTGCGTGTCTCATGTGGTCCGTCGGAGGATTGCGTTCGCTGCGGCTGTGCGCCGGATTGCCGCGCCTCGGCGTGCGGCCCGGAACCGGTGAAGTCGGAGGCTATGCGGAATCGCCCATGAATTTCGATTCTTTGATTGCGCGCGAGGTGGATGCGGGCATCTGGGCCTGGCGGACCCGGGTCCTGAATGTTCTGCTGGTCTTCAGTTCGGTGACTTTGCTGTTGCCGGTGGCGGTTGTCGTTTCCGGGCTGGGCGTTGAATTGCCGAAATTACTGCGCGCCGTCGTGCTTGCGCTCTACCTGCCCTTGCTGCTGGTCGCGCTGCGGCCGCGGTGGGATCCGCGGATGCGGGCCTATCTGCTGCTGCTCCTCATTGGCCTGGCGGGGGCGATCCGGCTGGCGGTGGGGCGACTGGAAGGCAGCGGCCGGATCACGCTGCTGCTGCTGCCGTTGCTGGCGCTGTTGCTGGCGGGGCCGCGTGCCGGCTGGACGGCGGTGGGGGTGACCACCGGATTGTATGCGGCCGTTCCCCTGCTGCTCAAATCCGGTGGGTTGTCCGGTCTGGGAGCGGCATGGACCGCGCCCGGCCTGCCCTTGGCGTATTGGGGCACGCAGGGTTTGTTTTGGCTGATCGTCCTGGCGACGCTGATGATTCTGTTCACGCGGTTTCAGTCCTTGCAGCGGGACACGATGATCGCCGAACGCCGGGCGCGCCTCTGGCTCGAGACGGAAACGGCGGATCGCCGGCGTCTCGAGGCTGAGATGGGCCGCATCGGAGAGGAAGAGCGCCGCCAGCTGGGCGCGGCGTTGCACGACGGCCTCTGCCAGCACCTGACGGCGTCCTTGCTGGATTGTTCGGTCCTTGAAGCCCGGCACAAGGCCGCCGGCGGTGGCGAGGCGCTCGCGCTGGAACGCCTGCGGAAGGCGCTCGCGGACGCCCTCGGCATGGCTTACGACGCGGCAAAAGGGTTGTGTCCGCTGGACATCGCTCCGGATGCGCTGATTCCGGCACTGGAGCGGTTATGTCTGGAAGCGGGCGAGCGGGATGCCGTGGATTGTCGCTTGCGGTCGGATCCCGGCGTGGCCATCCGCGATGCCGAATTGGCGCTGCATTTATATCGAATCGCGCGCGAAGCGGTGGCCAATGCGGCCAAGCATGCGCGTGGCGCGTGTGTAAAAATCGCGCTGGAGCAGCATGCGGGGGAGTGGATGCTGCGAGTGGCGGACGACGGACCGTGGTCCGCGCCGGGTCGGTCGCCGCCGGCGGGGCTGGGTCTGAGCATCATGGCCTACCGTGCTCAGAAAATGGGCGGCACCCTGAAAGTGGCAGGGCTTGCGCCGCATGGTTTGGAAGTGGTTTGCCGGGTCCCGATGCAAAAGGAATAGACGTGAGCGGAAAGATCGGCATTTTTCTGGTGGACGACCATCCGCTGGTGCGCGCGGCTCTGATGCGATTGCTGGAAGATGCGGGTTTCACGGTGACAGGCCAGGCGGGGAAGGGAACGGAAGCCTTGGCCCACCCGGGGTTGTCCTTCAGCCGGCTGGCGCTCGTGGATCTTTCGCTGGGAGAGGAAAGCGGTGTGGATCTGATCCGGCGGCTGCGCGAAAGTGGCCTGCTGGTGCTGGCCTATTCCATGCACGAAGGTTCCAACGTCGTCCGCCGGACGCTGGAGGCGGGGGCAGACGGCTACGTCACAAAACGCGAGAGCGCCGAAGAGTTGCTGGAGGCCATCGCGGACGTGTTGGCAGGGCGGCGGCATCTCAGCCCGCGCGTGGCGGCGGTTCTCAAGGAGCCCGGCCCGCTCGAGACCTTGAGCGGGCAACAACGCCAGATTTATCACTTGTTGGGCCAAGGTTTTTCCAACGAGAAGATTGCGCAACAACTGGGCATCAGCGGGCGCACGCTGGAGTCCTACTTTGTGCGCATCCTGGACAAATTGAGTGAGCCGGGCGTGAAGGAATTGCGCCGCCGGGCCATCGGCGACGCGGTGGGATCGGACCCCGGCGCCGACATCTGATTTTTTTGCCGAATGAGAGGGAAATCCCTCTCTGCGCGGGTGCCAGGGGGCTGCTATCTTTCGGGACAGACTGGATTGGAATCCGGGAGGAGTGCGCATGAAGAGGATAATGTGTGGATTGTGGACGGCATGGATTTTCACGGTGACAACCGCGTTCGGTCAGCCGGAAGTCATGGCTTTCGGCGGGAACGGCCAGATCAGCTGGGACGATCCGGGCGGGACCGGGACGCACTACGCGGTGCAGTGGTCTTCTTCCGGGCTGAGCAATTGGATGTCGTGGCAGGACGCCGAGGCGACGCTGGCGGGCCTGGGCGCGACGGGGACGGCCGCTGTGCCGATGTTCTACCGCGTGGTGGAGCAGGATCCGACCTACGAACCGACCGAGAGCTACACCTACTTCGACCGGCTGCCGCTGTTCGATCCGCTCACCCCGCTCGAGACCAACGAAATGCGCGTGACGTTCATGGGCTCGATGATCCCGCTGCCGGTGCGGCTGGCGCAGGCGGAAATGAGCATCTTCGTGGAGGTGGGGTGGAGCAACGATCCGAGCGACAAGGTCTATGGTGGGCGGGCGACGGACCAATTCATCTTCGATTGCGGCGCGGGCTGCTCGGCCAATTTCGCGGCGGCGAAGGTGGGCTTCCGCCGCATGGACAAAGTGTTCATCAACCACCTGCACGGCGACCACATGAACGACCTGACGCACATCTACTGCTTCGGGGTGGCCAGCGACCGCAAGTCGCCGCTCTACGTCTGGGGCTCGAAGCCGTCGGGAGTGGTTTCGCCGTCCAACGACGGGGACATCTTTACCGACGACGGGGTGATCTACGACGACGGCACAAGCAATTTCTGCGCGAGCCTGCGCAACGCCTGGCGGTGGCATTCGGAAAGCTTCGCCTTCCAGGGGTCGTGTTATTCGAACTACGTGCCGCCTACGAAGGAGGACTGGGGCCTGCCGCACGATCCCGTGCCAGTGGGCAACGATCCGGCTAACGATGCGTATGCGGTGGTGCCGATCGAGCTGGACTGGGCGCAGGTCGGAGGCGTGGCCTACAGCAACGCCGCCACGGGCGTGACGATCACGCACTTCCCGGTGATCCACTGCCGCCGGGGTTCGATGGGCTACAAGCTCGACTGGCGGACGCCGGACGGCACGAACCTAACGGTGATCTACACCAGCGACACCAAGCCCGAAACCAACTGCATCGAGCAGGCCAAAAATGACGACAAGGGCGTGGACGTGTTCATCCACGAGATGGTCGTGCCGCCGGCCGTCTGGGCCTACAAGAACATGGGGCTCGATGCGCCGCCGGAGCCCGAGGACGACAACTACGAGGAATACCAGGCCACGGTCGAGGGCTTGACGTTCGTCCAGAACAGCTCGCATACGCCGCAGGGCGCGTTCGGCTATCTCCTCAGCCAGATTGAACCGCGGCCCAAGCTGACGGTGGCGACGCATTTCCCGGTGGCCGACGACACCGTGGCCAGCGCCTTTGATAGCGTGAAGGCGCATTGCCCGGACGTGGTGATGGGCAAGGACATCGTGTGGTCCTTCGATCTCATGGTGCTGCGCGTGTTTCCCGACCGCATCGAACAGTGCCGGGCCGACGTTTCCCGCTACAGCTTCAATCCGCCCGTCCAATCCCCCGACGGGATGATGCCGCCGAAGTACAACGACGGCTACGGCCACGGCGATCCCTATTATCAAATCGACACCAACGCGGCCATTCCGGCGGTCGAAGGCGGGGTGACCAACTATCGCGTCGACGGTTATTGATGCGCGGAGAAGTCGCCCGCGTTTGCATTGCTCAAGGGGCGTTTTGGCGGATGAGGTCGAGAAGGGCGGCGCCGTACTGTCCCAGTTTCTTAGGGCCAATGCCGTGGATTTCGGCCAGCGCGGCTTCGGTTTTGGGCGCGGCGGAGGCAAGGGCGTAAAGGGTCTTTTGGGAGAAGAGGCGGTAGGCGGGCACTTTCTGCGCGGCGGCCTGCTGCGTGCGCCACGCGCGGAGGGCTTCGAACAGGACCGGATTCACGGGGGCGGCGGCGATGGCGGGTGTTTTGCCTTTGCGGCGGCACTTGGGGGCGGGCTCCACTTTCAACGCCGCCGCGGACCGGGCGGCGAGGACGGTTTGGACGTGGAAGCCGCCGGAGCAAGCCTCGATGCCGGCCAGTTTGATGCGCGCTTCGGTCTCGGCCTTTTCCTTGACGTTTCGAAGCTGGCGGCGCAAGGCCTGATTGTCGATTTCGCAGTCGGCGGCGGCCAGCGGAGCGAGGATGCCGTCGCGGAGCTTTCCCGCGAAGTAGCCGGCCGCCTTTTGCAGGCGTTCGCGGAGGGCGGGATTGGTTTCGGCGTCCGGGTGCTCCGCCAGCAGGCGGTCGATCTGCCGCAGGAATTTTTCGCCGACGGCGAGGAGGTCGTCCTGGGCGACGTCGTGAAGTTGTCCGCAAAGTTCGACGAGGCCGGGCAGGACGCTGGCGCGGTTGAGGTCGGCCAGTTCCAGCAGGGCGTTGAGCTGGTAGCGGAGGCGGTGGAAGCTGAAGAGGTTGACGAGCAGTTCGCGCTGGTAGGTCAGGCGGTCCGTCTGCAGGCGGCCGGGATCGGGGTGGCGCGCGGCCATTTGGCGGATGTAGTCGGCGACGGCGGAATCGGCGATGATGCTGCGCGCGCGCAGGGGCGTGCGCAGGACGAGGCCTTCAAGCGTCTTGCAGCGGGAAAGCGCGACGTAGACCTGGCCATGGGCGAAGGAGGCGTCGGCCTCGATGATGGCGCGCTCGAAGGTGAGCCCTTGGCTCTTGTGGATGGTGATGGCCCAGGCGAGCTTGAGCGGGATCTGCTTGAAGGTGCCCTCGATGGTTTCGGCGATCCGGTTGGTGCCGGGGTCGATGGCGTATTTGACGTTGTCCCATTGCATGGGTTCGACCGCAACGTCGTCGGCGTCGCCGGGGCAGCGTACGCGGACGCCGGCGCCGGCGATGGCCGTCACGCGGCCGATTTTTCCGTTGTAGAAGTGTTTGGCGGGTGAGGGGTCGTTCTTGAGAAACATCACCTGCGCGCCGACTTTCAACTCGAGCTGCGGGTCGGCGGGATAGGACAGCTCGGGGAAGGCGCCGTTGATTTCGGCGGCGAAACGGACGGCGGGGGCGGCGATGTCGCGCAATTTTGAATGGTTGAGGCGCTGGGCCTGTGCGTTGTGCGTGCACAGCGTGATGTAGCCTTCGTCGTCAGAGGGCGCGAAGTCCGGAACGTGGCGGCAGTTAAGTTCGGCGAGCGCTTCCGGGGAGAGGTGGTTGTCGCGGACGGCGTTGAGAAGGTCGAGGAAACGGCCATCCTGCTGGCGGTAGACCTGGGTGAGCTCGATGCAGGCGTAGTCGGTTTCGCGGAGGGCGCGGCTGCCGAAAAAGTAGGGCGTGTCGTAGAGGTCCTTCAGGAGTTCCCATTCGTGATCCTTCACGACGGGCGAGAGCTGCTGGAGGTCGCCGATCATCAGGAGCTGGACGCCGCCGAAGGGCTTGCGGCGGTCGCGGTAGCGGCGCAGGACGTCGTCGACGGCGTCGAGGAGGTCGGCGCGCACCATGCTGATTTCGTCGATGACCAGCAGGTCCATTCCGCGGATCATCGCGATTTTGTCGCGGGAGAAGCGGGAGCGGGGCTGCTCGTTTTCGCGGCCGGCCAGCGGGCCGAACGGAAGCTGGAAGAACGAGTGGAGCGTGACCCCGCCGGCGTTGATGGCGGCCACGCCGGTCGGCGCGGTCACAACCATCTGTTTGGGCAAGCGTTCCTTCAGCGAGCGCAGGAACGTGGTCTTGCCCGTGCCCGCCTTGCCGGTCAGGAACAGGTGCCGGCCGGTGGATTGCACGTAATCGAACGCCAGATCCAGCTCGGGATTCATGCTGCCGGAAGTCTGCATGAAACCAGTTTGAGCCCAAGCCGGCGAAAATTCAATAATGAACTGATGTTCAGAAACAAGACGGTATGCGGCACCGGATTTCAGGCCGGCGAGTTTTCTTCGCGGTTGGCGCGGAACTCGACGCGGGAGAGGATGCGGAGCTGGTAGAGGGTGAAGCCAACGAGCAGGCAACCGAGCATCCAGGCGGCGGCGGTGGCGGGGCCCAGGCGCAGGAAGATGAAGGCCTTGTAGAAAATGTGCAGGCCGGCGACTTCCGTGCCGGCGCCGCCGGCGGTCATGGCGAGGATGTTGGCCTCGGCCTGCCACGAGGCAATGAACACCCCCACGAAATTGATGATCAGCAGAGGGCGCAGGGTCGGAATGACCACGAACAGGACTTTGTCGGTGAACGACGCGCCGTCGATGTCGGCGGCTTCGTAGAGGTCGTCGGGGATGCCCTTGAGCGCGGCAAGATAGATGAGGCAGCCCGGCCCCATCCCGGCCCAAAGCATCGGCAGCACGCATGAAAACAGAGCGGTGCGCGAGTCGTCGAGCCAGCGCACGGGCTCGGGCAGGGTGGCAAGCCAAAAACTATAATAGTTGCAAATATTATATGATTGCCCGGCGCGCCAGATTTCCCGCAGCGGGCCGAGCGGGGCGGCGGCGAGGAGCAGGCCGGCGGTCACCGCGAACAAGGCGGGCTTCCAAAGACTGTGGTTCAGCAGGCGGCGGGCGAGGTGCAGCGCGAGGAGCAGCGCGGAGAACGAGAGCAGCAGCCAGCCGCCGGCGGGCATCCGCATCGCGAGTCGGTTGATCAGGCCGGCTTCGGATGGTTCGTAAAAGGTTTTCCACAGCAGGATGACGACAAGGCCGGTGATGGAGGCAGGCAGGTAGAAAATCACGCGAAACAGAATCTTGCCGCGCGGAACTTCCTGCAGCAAAATGGCCAGCAACACAGGGGGCAGGAAGGTCATGGAAATGACCAGGAACGAATACCGGGCGGAGGTCAGCAGCGCACACCACCAGTCCGGGTCCCACAACAGGTTGGCGAAGTTGTCGAGGAACACCCAGGTGGAGTCGCCGAAGATCCGGTAGTCGAAAAACGCCATGGCCGCGCCGCGGAACAGCGGCACGTAGCTCCATACGACAATGGTGGCCGCCGCCGGGAGCAACAACAGCGCCATGACCCAACGACGGCGCAGAGTATTCAGAATCCAGTATCCAGAATTCAGAATGGAGGATTTTGTTCTCTGGATTTCATTCTGACTCCTGACTCCTGACTCCTGACTCCTTTTTCCACCCGGCAGGAAGATCCGGACCATCTGGCGGACGGCGAGAACGACGCTGGCGGCAAGCGTCAGCAGCAGGGCGCCGGCGGCGGCGCGGCGGACGCGGAGTTGGCCGGGCGGAACGAGGCCCAGCATGTCGGCGTCGGCCTTGCGGCGGGCGTCGCCCAGCAGTTCCAGGAGTTGCGCCCGGCGCGCGGCCGGATCGGCGGCGAGTTGGCCGGAAAGGGCGAGTTCCTCGGCGCGGCGGATCGGGCCGGTGAGGATGTCGTAGATGACGTTGGCGTTGCGGCCGTAGGGCTCGGGGCGGCCGTCGGCGAGCGCGATGGCCAGGCAGTCGCGCCACTCGGCGGGGATGGTGGCGGCGACGGATTCGTAGCCGTGGGCGCGGAGGCGTTCGGGATGCAGGAAGCGGCCGAGCCCGCCTTCGACGAGGTGCTTGACCCGCACGGCATCGGCCTCGGGGGAATTCTGGAAGCGAATGTATTCCCACGCGGCGTCGCGCACGAGAAGGTTGGTGACGCCGGCGAACAGGCCCATCATGCGCGCATTGATTTCGGTGCCGCGCGTGACGGGTCCGATGGGCAGCGGGGCCATCCCGGTGATGTCGGGATTGAGGGTGGCGAAGAGTTTTTCATCGATATAGGAAAACATCATGCCGAGCTGGCCGCGGCGCCACTTGAGGTTGGATTCGGCGGTGTCCTTCACGACATACCCGCGGCGCGGTTTGCCGGCCGCGTCGGTCCACGGCTCGGTGGTGAGGCGGACGTAGAAGTCGAGGGCGTCGGCGGCGGGGGGGGAATCGAAGACGGCGCGCCAGCGGTTTTCGGTTTCATCGAAGGCGAGGGCTTCGCCGCCGGCGCCCCAGAGAAAGGGCATCCAGAGGAACGATTCGTCCTTGCCGCGCGAGAGGCCGAGGCCGTAGATGCCGCGGGCGGGATCGGCCACCTTGCGGCAGGCGTTGTAGAAATCGGTCCAGGTCCAATCGGGCGTGGGCGGCGGCACGCCGGCGGCGTCGAAGAGGTCGCGGCGGTAGAGAACGACGCGGCCAAGGGGCGGGCCGCCGGGCAGGGCCCAGACGTGCGTTGCGCCGTCGGGGCCTTTGCGGCGGACGACGGGCTCGATCTTGGGATGCAGGCGGCGCGCGACTTCTCCGGGAGCGAATGCGGAAAAATAACCATCCTCGGGGAGGTCCATTGGATGGAGGAAGCCCTGTGTGATGTAGGTGTCCGACTGGCGGAAATTGACGTAGAGCACGTCGGGGGCGACGTTGCCTGCGATGGCCAGCAGGGTGCTTTCGACGCCTTCAACTTGGATGCCCGAAAAGCGGTGGAGGCGGAGGGCGAGGTTGGCAAGGCCGAGTCCGCCGTAGCGCCCGGGGGCGGCGGCCTGCCGGGCACGGAGCAAATCGGGTGCGACGCGCAGGAATTCCTGCTGGACGGCGAGTTCGGCGCGGGTGGAGGGGTCGGTGCGCGAGGGGTCGGGCAGGTTGAACAGCGTGAGGTTCAGGACGACGTTGGAGGGCGTCCGCTCGACCCAGCCGGCGGCGGCGGGGGTGACGGGAGCAAGGAAAACCACGCGGAAAAGGATTCGGAAAAACAGGGCCGGCAAAACGAAGGCCTGCCTTTTTCGCGCTGCCGCTTCGAGGGCGACCACTCGCGGACAGGAGTCCAGCTCGGGTCGCCCGCAAAGCGGCATCATCGTAAAATTCCGGCGCTTATTTTGCCGGGATAGCCCCCTGTTTTTTCGAATCCTTTTCCGCACCTGCCCAACCTGCGGTTCGCGGACAAAGGGAGAAGAAGTTTTCCACGGTGTGGAAAAAAAGGGCGATTTTTTCCACACAATGGAAAAAAGTTTTTGGATTTTTCCACACAATGGAAGAAATGTTTCCACGGTGTGGAAAAACCACGGCCGGCAGCTTGTCGCGGAGGGGCGGCGGGGCATGGTCAGCGGGCGGGGGGATTGGGGTCGATGGCGAAGCGGATGTTCTGGATGAGGTTGCGGCCGAACCGGGCCTGGAGGCGGGCGAGGATTTCGGCGGACGGGGCGCCGCGCAGTTCCATGAGCCAGGCGGGATGGGAGACGTGGATGGCGAGGAGTTTGTTTTCGAGGTGGGCGGGGCGGGTGTTGGCGGCCAGTTGGGGGCCGACCAGCTCGGACCAGCATGCGGCGATTTGCGCCACCTGGGCATGGGTATCGAGTTTCATTCCCTTGAGGGCTGCGGGGATGAGATCGCCCAGGGGCATGGCGTCGCGGTCGGCCGCGGGCGGCTGGAGGTCGGCGATATGGAAGCGCTCGCGGGCAACCTGCCATTGATCTTTGTTGTAGCGCCGGCGGCGGTTCATCGGGGGGCATTGTAGCAGAGAGGGGGGGGCAGCGGGAGGGGATTCTTGGCCCTAGCTAGCGGCCGGCAGGGCGGCGGGCCTGCCAGCCGTAGGGGTGGTATTCCCATTCGACGCGATCGGGATGCAGAAGCAGGACGCCGTAACCCTCGGGCGTGCCCTGCCACGGGCCGCGCCACCACTGGCCGCAAACGGCTCCGCCGGTGATGAACGTGGTGCCGCGCCAGCGGATTAGTTCCTCCACGTGCAGATGGCCCTGCAGGACCGCCAGCAGGCGATGGTTGGCGAATGCGGCGAGCACCTCGCGGTTGTTGAGGATGCCTCGGTTGGCGGGGACGGGGGTCGCGAGGCCCTGGGCCAGCTGGTAGACAACCGTCAGCCGCGGCATGTGGCTGACCAGGAGGATGGGGACGTCCCGGGGCGTGCGGGCCAGATCCGCGTGCAGCCAGCGCATCTGTTCGGGGCCAACGAAACCCCGGTAGGGCTCATCGCCGCCGGTCACCTCAAAGGGGTCGAGCAGGATGAAATGGAAACCGCGGAAATCGAAAGAGCGATAGATCTGATCCAGTCCGAGCCGGGTGCGGAACTCGGCGCGGGGATCGGCCGCGGGCGGGGAGCCGTCGGCGGGTTCGGCGCCCACGAGGTCGTGGTTGCCGATGGCGCAGACAGGCGGGGGGCGGATGGCGGCGTGCATTGCATGATAGGCGTCCCAGCGCGGCGCGGCTTGCGCCGGGGTGGCATTGAAGCCATCGGTGATCATGTCGCCGCCGCAGATGACGAGGTCGGCGTGTTCAGCGGTGATGGCGCGGGCGGCCTTGGCCAGGGCTTGCGGCGTATCCCATTCCGTGCGGGCGTGGACATCTGTGAAGAACACCACCTTCAGCGGGGCAGAGGCGGACGGGTGAGGACGGCAGGCGGGAGCGAACGGGAGGCCGGCCAGCATCATACCGATCAAGGCCGCGCGGCGCAGCCGGCTCCATGGAGAAAATCCGGATGAGGTGGTCATGGTGTGGGTCTCCGGGCGGCCCGGCGTTCTCCGGCCAGGGCGGCCAGGAGCACGGCGAGCAGGGCCAGCCCCAGGGTGCGTCGAGAAGTCCAGGTGATGATGCCCCGGCTGACGGGGCTGTAATAGCGCGGCCAGGGCGGACCCCGCCAAGTTTGGATCCGGGCCGTCATGTCGGCGGGCCAGGCAAAGGGCGACAGCCCCAGGGTGCGGGGAAACCAGGCCGCCAGGATCTGCTGTTCGCGCCAGGCGACTTCGGCAGCCGTTTCACGTTCGGGACCGGCGAATCGCTCGTGCGCCTCGGCCGCGTAGCGGTCGCGCCGGAAAATGTGAATACGCGCCTCCACCGCCAGCGGGTCGCGGTGGGCGGGGTGGGCGTGCAGGAAGCGGAGATACTGTCCATCGCTGCGATAGCGTCCGATTTGTTGCGCAACGGCGCTTCCGCGCTCCCGGTCCTGCCGGCGAAGTTCTTCGGGCGCCAGGCGGGAGTTGAAGACGGTGCCTCCGCCTGCCTCGATCCGGTGGCCGTACTCGACGGTGATTTCGTTCACCCTGGCGAGTGCGGGGATCCAGCGGGCGGCGGCCTCCTGGAAGGCCGGTGTGTTTTGCGTGCAGAACAACAGCAGCAGGGCGTTGGCCGCCAGCGCAGAGCAGGCCAGGCGCAGGCCGCCCCGGGAACAGGCGCCCCGGACGAATGCCGGGCGGATGGCGGCCCACAGTCCCGCCTGGGTGAGCAATCCCGCCAGGGTGTTGATGCCGATGTCCCGGTAGTCAAAAAAGCGGTTCGGCACCAGCCATTGGATCAGTTCATCGCAGATTCCGAACATGGCCCCGATCAGGGTCCCGGCCAGATAGATGGAGGGGTCGGCCAGGCGGTGTGCCAAGGCCCGGAAGAGCAACAGCCCCAGCAAGCCATACTGCACGAAATGGAGTGCCTCCTCGGGATTGGCCCGCAACGACCACGCCAGCCCCGAGAACAGGCCCAGCACCGCCCCCAGCGCGGCCCATTGTCCCGTCGTGGCCTGCCAGTGGCCGCGGAGGCGCGCCCGGACCGCGGCGGCGGCGACCAGCCCGAAGGCCAGCAGCGTGGCCCACAGGAAGAGGTTTCGACTGGCGTGAGCCTGCACCACCCGCTGGATCGTCCGAGCCAATGGAATCGTCAGGTAGATGACGCCCACCCAAACGCCGACGGCGGCCCAGGCGAGCGGTTCGCGTCCACGCGGCGGCTGGCTCCAAATCATGTTTCCATTTTGCCACAGGCCTCCGGCAGGCGCCAGCCCCGATCATGGCAGGGCAGCCGATGGGGCGCCTCTGCGATCAGGTGCCCAGATGCAACCTGAAGGCTGGACTCCGAACACAACCCGTGCGCAGTACACGCTTCAGGGCGTGGAAGATTCCAGGAGCACCCACTCGCAAATGTGTCCGGCGAGGGCCTGGAACGGGGGCCGGGGCGCTTTACAAGGGGGAGGGAAAGGCGTAGGCTGATTATGTAATGAGAGCAGTGGCGCCAGGCAAATTGATCCTGAGTGGGGAGCACGCGGTGGTTTATGGGCGTCCGGCCCTGGCCATGGCGGTCAACCGCAATGCCCAGGCTTTCGTCACGATGGGGGGGGCCGACGAGACGGTATCGTTCGACCTGCCCAACCTGCAGACCCAGCAGGAGTCGTTCACCCTGCGGACGTTACGGGATTTCCATGCGCGCGTGGAGCGCAACTACGAGGAGTTTCTGGCGGGCCAGTTGTCGATTCGTGACGTGCTGCGCAAGCCGGTGGATCTGTTTCAGTACGCCTTCGTGACGATTCTGGACGGGCTGCACCTGAAAATGGGCGGCGGGGTCAACGTGCGGCTGAATTCGAACATTCCGATCGGGTGCGGGATGGGGTCCTCGGCGGCGACGATCCTGAGCGTGCTGCGGGGCCTGGGCCACTACTATCGCGTGGATTTCCGGCCGGAATGGTACGCCCGCTACAGTCTGGAAGTGGAGAACATGCAGCACGGTCGGGCCAGCGGGCTGGATACCTTTGTGTCCATGCATGGCGGCTGCGTACGGTTCCAGAATGGCGAGGCGCAGGAACTGCCGTTGCCGCGGGTGCCGTTGTATATCGTCAATACGGGCCAGCCGCAGGGTACCACGGGCGAGGCGGTGGCCGCCGTGGCGCGGCGGTTCGGCTCCCGGCATCCCATCTGGGAGCAATACGAGTCCGTGGTGAACCACATGCAGAAGGCGCTGGAGCACGACGACCTCAAGGCCTTCCAGCGGACCCTGCGCGACAACCACCGCTTGCTGAACGAAATCGGCGTGGTGCCGGGGCGGGTGGCGGAATTCGTGTCCGAGGTGGAAGCCGCGGGGGCGGCGGCGAAGATTTGCGGCGCGGGGGCCGTGCAGGGGGACAACGCCGGCATGGTGGTCGTGGCGTCGCACGCAACGCCGGCGGACCTGTGCGCCAAATACGGCTATGACCTGATGACCGTGCGCCCCGATCCGCTGGGCGTGCGGGTGGTGTGATCCACTTCATTCCATGACCTTGCGCGCCGTCAAAGCCTCCGCGCCGGGCAGCCTCATGCTGATGGGCGAGCATGCCGTGCTCCGGGGGCAGCCGGCAATCGTGTGCGCGATCAACAAGCGCATGACGATCGCCCTGACGCCGCGCGCCGACCGGACGGTCCGGCTGCATTCCGCCCTGGGCGAGCATGAGACCACGCTGGATGATCTGGCACCCAACGAGAGCTTTCGTTTTGTGCTGGGGGCGATTCGCGCCTGCCGGGCAGATTTTCAGCAGGGGTTCGAGCTGGACATCCGCTCGGGCATGTCGCACCAGATGGGCCTGGGTTCAAGCGCGGCGGTGACGGTGGCCACGCTGGCGGCGCTGGCGGGGGCGCAGGACAAAGAGCCGGCACCGGGCTACCTGCTGGAGGCGGGCACGCGGATCATTCGCAAGGTGCAGGGCGGCACCGGATCCGGCGCGGACGTAGCCGCCAGCACCTATGGCGGCGCCCTGCGATTCCATGCCGCCAGCCTGGAGGTGGTCAAGCTGCCCAAGGCGCCGCAATTGACGGTCCTGTATTCCGGCAGCAAAACGCCGACTCCGGAAGTGATTGCAATCGTGGAGGAAAACCGCAAGCAACAGCCCGAACTGTTCGACCGGCTGGAGGCGCTGATCGGCGATGCCGTGCAACGGGCATTCGCCGCGGCGGCGCGCGCCGATTGGCTGGCACTGGGCGAGCTGATGAACATCAACCAGGGCCTGATGGATGCGCTGGGCGTGAACAACGCGGCGCTGGCGGCGCTGGTCTATGCCCTGCGCGAGGATCCTCACATCCACGGCAGCAAGATTTCCGGGTCGGGGCTGGGCGATTGCGTGGTGGGGCTGGGCAAGGCCATGCGCCGCGACTGGGGCGTGCCGTCCCTCGCCGTGAAGGTGGATCCCCTCGGTGCGAGGGTCGAGGCGCTGCCGTGACCCCGGCGCGGCAGGTCGTCCGACGGATCCTGGCGGGCCGCGCCGGCCAGGCGCAAACCGGGGCCGCGGCCTACGCCCCGGCGAATATTGCGCTGGTGAAATACTGGGGCAAGCGCAACGAAGAATTGAATCTGCCGGTGACCGGCAGCCTTTCGATATCGCTCGGGCCGCTGGGTTCGCATGTGGAGCTGGCCCGGGCCCCGGAGCCGGCAGACGCCATCTGGCTGAACGGCCGCCGACTGGCAGCAGACAGTTCGTTTGCACAGCGGGCAGGCGCCTATCTGGACTTGTTCCGGCCGGAGGCGGATTTCCATTTCGAGTTGAAGGCACGGAACACGGTCCCCACTGCGGCGGGATTTGCGTCATCGGCCTCGGGCTTCGCGTCGCTGGCGAAGGCGTTGGACGGCTTGTTCGGGTGGAACTTGTCCCTGCGGGAACTGTCCATCCTGGCGCGGCTGGGCAGCGGCAGCGCGACGCGCAGCCTGGCCGATGGCTTTGTCGAGTGGCATGCGGGCACCGCCGCCGACGGCATGGATTCGTTTGCGGAGCGGCTCGAGACGGACTGGCCCGCATTACGCGTCGGCGCGGTGGTGCTGTGCGCGGAGGAGAAGCCGGTCGGCTCGCGAGCCGGCATGAAGCGCAGCGTGGAAACCTGCGAATTCTACCGCGCGTGGCCGGGACGGGTGGCGCAGGACCTGGCGGACCTGAAGGCGGCGATTGCCCGGAAGGATTTCCCCATGCTGGGGACGGTGGCCGAGGGCAATGCCCTGGCCATGCACGCGCTGATGGCGGCCACGCGCCCGCCCATTGTCTATGCCCTGCCGGAGACCGTCGCCGCCATGCGGACGGTTTGGGCGGCGCGCGAGAATGGCCTGCCGCTGTGGTTCACGATGGACGCCGGGCCCAACGTCAAGCTGCTCTTCGAGGCCAAAGACGAAACCGGGGTGCGGGAGTTTTTCCCCGGCGTGGAAGTCGTCGCGCCGTTTGGGTGAGGTTACTTGGCTTCGTAGCGGCGTTTGTGGTCCTTGATGCCGGCGAGGCGGAAGGGGCCGCCGCGGTAGGGGGCGAAAACATGATCGGCGCCGTCCTTCGGCACGCCGTAGTTGAAGATGTCCTCATACTGCCGGTAGGTGACGGGCACGCGGGTGTCGAGTTGCGCGCGGTGCTGATCGGTGAAGAGGTGCTCGCGATGGCCGCGCTGGACGATCCCCGAGAAGAATTCCGCCATGCAGCCCGAACCGTAGGAGAAAAGACCGAGGCGCTGGTCGTCGAGCGCGGCGGGGGCGTTGTCCAGGAGCGAGCAGAGCGATTCGTACACGCAGGCGGCGTAGGTGTTGCCGGTCTGCCGGTTATAGAGCAATCCGGCATCCAGCAGGCGTTCGATCTCGGGCTTGGGCGGCAGTTCGATGCCATCGGCCTTGCACAGGCGCTCGAAGGACTTGCGGGCGATCTTGGTGAAGGGCAGGTGGAAGCAGTAGTGGGCGTGGTCGGCCAGGCCGCGGCCTGAGGCGGCCTTGTAGCTGTTCCACGCCTCGATGAGCGTGGTGAGGTACATGCGGGTCGAATACTTGCCGTCCACAAAGGCTTCCTCGCGGTAGTTGGGCCGCCAGAAGTCCATGATGTCTTCGGTGTAGAAGCCGGTTTCGGGATCGAGGGCCAGCACGCGCGGGCGGGTGGCGACGAGCATGGCGACGGCACCGGCGCCCTGCGTGGGCTCGCCAGGGCTGGCGAGATCGTAGCGGGCGATGTCCGCAGCGAGGATCAGGGCCCGGGTGTGGGGGCGGGCCGCGACCATGGCGGCGGCCATGCGCAGGCTGGCCGTGGCGCCATAGCAGGCTTCCTTGACCTCGATGCAGCGGCAGGCCGCGGGCAGGCCCAGCAGCCGGTGGCAGAAGCAGGCCGCGGCCTTGGATTGGTCGACGCCCGATTCGGTGGCGAAAATCAGCAGCTCGATGTTCTCGCGCCCGGCCTTTTCGACGATCGGCAGGGCGGCATTGGCCGCGAGCGTGACGATGTCCTGATCGGGCGGCACAACCGCCATGCGCTCCTGGCCGATGCCAATGACGAACTTGTCGGGATCCACCCCGCGCTTTTCGGCCAGCGTCCGCAGGTCGAGATAGTAGGACGGGGTGTGGAAGGAAATGAGATCAATACCGATTTTCATGGCTGTGGCGGGCGGAGCCCGAACGGCCCGCAGGCGCGCCTGCGTCCTTCCGGGGTTTTCCACACCGTGGAAAAAACCTAGCATTTTTTCCACACAATGGAAAAACTTTTCGCGGGCGGGATGACGGAGGGGGATCATTCCGCTCGCATATTACAGGAATCAAGGCACTACGCGACGGGGGCGTCGCGTCCACATTGTTCGTCGTGCAGCTTTCAGGCTGTGATTCTGCACCCGATCGAAGATGCATCCCGCGCCTTGCATCGGGGCCGGACCATTCTGCAATAAGTAGCAGGCTAATGACTAACGAATGACAAAAGCCGGGAAGCCGCATCCCAATTTGACGCAAAAGTGAACAAAGTGTACCCTACACCAGCAATTACTTGAAGGTCACGTTCCGGTCATGTTGTCGTGCATAACCTGACCCGGAAAAGAAGACCAAAGGCAGGCCAGAGGATGATGCGTTGCGATTGTCATCCAAAACCATGAGAGCGAGGCCGATCATGATGACATTGAATTCGATGAATCCTTTTTCACGGACGGTTGCCGTGGCCGGGGCGCTCCTGGCGCTGTTCCTCCTGGCGGGGACATCCGATGCTACCATCAATTCCTCCCTCCAGATGCAACTGGGCAATCCGACCTCGGCCACCGTGAATCCCACCAACCGCAGCAATTACCTGGTCACGCGCACGGTGGAGGCCTTGGATTTCTGCGACCTGCTGGGCGTGCCGCGGTGGGCAAGCTGGGACCTGACCGGTTCGGATATCGGTTCCGCCACGCGCTCCTCGTATTTTTACACGGACACCAGCCTGCCATCGGCCTTTTACCGGGTGAAGACCGCCGACTACACCAATTCCGGCTACGATCGCGGGCACCTCTGTCCATCGCAAGACCGCACGGACACGACGGCCAACAACAAGCTGGTGTTTTTCATGTCCAACATCATGCCGCAAACTTCGGAAAACAATCAGGGGCCGTGGGCGAGATTTGAAGACTACTGCCAAGCGCTGGCGCAGACCGGCAACGAACTGCTCATCCTGTGCGGTCCCAGCGCCTTCACTGGCAGCAGGATTCAGCCGAGCGGCAAGGTTGCGATTCCCGGTGTCACCTGGAAGATTGTGGTGGTGGTGCCCGCCGGCAGCGGCAGCGCCGCCAGCCGGATCACGACGGCAACCCGCGTGATTTCCGTCAAGATGCCCAACGTGGCCGGCATCCGCACCACGCCTTGGACGAACTACATCACCTCTGCCAAGCAGATCCAGGCGGACACCGCCTACAAGTTCTTTTCGGCGCTTTCCGCCAGCATTGCGGAAGTGCTGCTGGCCAAGGTGGACGGGGCGGCGACCCCGGTGATCCGCTCGTTCACCCCGATAAGCGGTCCCGTGGGAACGACTGTCACCATCAACGGGAGCGGCCTAACAGGGGCTTCCAGCGTGAAATTCAATGGAAAGGCGGCCGCGTTCTCGGTGGCCTCGGCCGCGAAGATCACGGCAACGGTGCCCAGTGGCGCGACCAGCGGATCCATTTCAATCATTGCTCCGGGCGGCCTGGTCACCAGCAGCGCCAAATTCACGGTCTCGATGACAACCACACCTTCCCTGCCCTCCATCGTGAGCTTTTCGCCGGCCAGCGGCGCGGTGGGAACTACGGTGACGATCACCGGGGCTAATTTCACCGGTGCGACCAGCGTCAAGTTCAACGGCACGGCGGCGGCGTTCACGGTGGTTTCCGCCACCAAAATCACGGCGACGGTGCCCAGCGGTGCGACCACGGGGACCATCAAGGTGACGACGGCGGCGGGAACGGCCACCAGTTCCGGAAGTTTCACAGTGAGCAGCAGCGGCACCGGCAAGGTGGTGATCAGCCAGGTGTATGGCGGCGGGGGCAACTCCGGCGCCACCTACAAGAACGACTTCATCGAGTTATACAACTCCGGAACGGCGACGGTGGACTTGAGCGCCTATGCGATCCAATATGCCAGCGCCTCCAGCGCGACCTGGTCGACGACCACGCTCTCCGGCTCCCTTGCCCCCGGGAAATACTATCTGATCAAGGAAGCCGCGGGGAGTGGCGGAACGAAGTCTCTTCCCACATCGCAGGCGACGGGCTCAATCAATCTGGCAGCCACTTCCGGAAAGGTGGCCTTGACCAAGACCCAGACCAGGCTCACTGTGTCCAATCCGGTCGGAAGCGCCAACGTGGTGGATTTCGTCGGCTATGGTTCGGCCAACGCCTATGAAGGCAGCGGTCCCGCGCCCACCCTCTCCAACATCAAGTCCGCGCTGCGGTCGGGGAACGGTGCCACCGACACCAACAATAACGCCGCCGACTTCTCCGCCGGAACCGTCAATCCGCGCAATTAACGCCGTTGACCTGAATACAACGGCTCCGCCCGGGCGGGATGCGTGATGGCTAATCGAGGCTGGAATCGCCGGATACTGATCCTCATCGTTTGCGCCTTGGGCGTGGGCTATCTTGTTTTTCGCGGCGGGTTCCGCACTCCTCGTGTCAAACCCGTTGCGTTGCACACGGCTCCGCTGGCGGCCACAACCAACCTTCCCCCTACAGCCCAACCCGCCCCGGCTGGGCCATCGGCCCCGGCCGCAGTGGCAATTTCCGCATCCGATGTGCCCGAGGCGCAGGCGTTAAATAAAGCCTTGCTCCTCGAAGATCCGATCCTCCGCTCCATGGAATTCGGACGCCAGTTTGCCGAATGGTACAAGCGCGATCCCGAGGCGGCCTTGACCTATCTGCGGCTAATGCCCCGGGGCAACGAATTCAACACGGCCCTGTTTTCCGTTCTGGAGGATATCGGGCAGCAAAACGCGGAACGCGCCTTAGCCTTGGCGCAAGAGTTGGCCACCAACAGCGAGCAACGGGTGGTGTATAACATCCTCTTCGACCAGTTTGCCCGGCAGGATTTTCAGCAAGCCGTCCAATGGCTGGACCAAGTGCCTCCCGGGGAAGGACGGATCAATGCCGCGCGGGCCTTGGCCGCGCGCCGGGCCCAAGAGGATCTCGATGCGGCCTTGGCTTGGGCGCAAAGCCTGGACGATCCGGCCGATCGGGGCCCCGCGATCGAATCGGTGCTGTTCGACCTGACCGAAATCAAGCCCTGGCAGGCATTCGAGGTGGCGGTCCGGAATCTCAACGGCGATGAACTGGAGCGGACGCTGAGCCTGATCCTGAATGAATTGAAAACCATCGATCCGGACAAAGCGGCGGCGCTGGTGCAAATGCTCCTGCCCGGCGAGACCCGGACACATGCCACGATGGGCCTCGTGCGCGCCATGTCGGAACGGGATCCCTACGCGGCCCTGGACTGGACGCATACGCTACCGTCGGACGAGCTGCGCCAATTGGCGTTGCACAATGTGTTGGATGTGTGGCTGGCGGCTGCGCCCGACGAGGCAAGCGCATTCGTTTCAGGAATGACTGCCGGTCCCGAGCAGGACCAGGCGGCGGCCTATCTGGCGGAAAATCTTGCGGGCTCCGATCCCGCGGCCGCGATGACGTGGGTTCGAGAATTGCCGAACGACTCCGCCCGATTGGCCGCCAACGTCGGCTTGGCCTCCGGCTGGGCGAAAACCGACCCCGCCGCTGCCGCGGATTGGGCATCAAGTTTGCCCGCGGACAAACCGCAGCGGACAGAGGCCATGGATGCAGCCTTGTCCTACTGGGTGCTGGCGGATGTTCCCGCCGCCGTTCAATATGTACGCGGCCTTCCTTCCTGCCAGTTGCGCGATGACGGCTTGGATGCGTTGAGTTCACTCTTAAGCGCCCGCGAGCCGGCGTTGGCGGTCGAACTGGCCAACGCGATCCAAAATGCGCACTTGCGAGAAGAAGCGCTGGCCGCGACCTATCCGGAATGGGAAAAAACGGATCCTGACGCGGCTCGGAACTGGTTGACGAGCACCAATCGCTAGCCAGCAAAAATCCACCGCGATCCACACGGTTGAGAACGTCGAAAGGCAGGGGCCTCCGCGGTTCTGGATTGGCGGCGTTTGGTTTCCCCTGCAAAACGTGTAACGCCGGGGGACAGCACTGCGACTGAAGAGGGCGATGAGCCGGTCAGGTCAGCATGTTATGAAAGAGCCGCCGGGCGGTGGCCGTGGTTTGCGCCGCGATGTCCCCGGCGCTCGTGCCGCGGATTTCGGCCAGATGGTGCCCGATCCAGGGGATGTTGCCAGGCTCGGAAAGGGGTTTTCCATCCGCGCCGGTCAGATGGGGCGCGACGCCGGCAGGCAGGGTGGGGGGCAGGTCGGGGGCGTCGGATTCGAGCAGAAAATGGCCGGCGGGGGCGCGTGCGGCGTTGTCCCGGGCGCGGACGTTCTTGGGGCGCGTCAGGGTGCCGCCGAAGGAGATGTGCACGTTTTTTTGCGCGAGGGCAGGCAGGGCCTCGGGGGGGCCGGAGTAGGCGTGGATCAGGATTCCGGCGGGATGTGGCGGCAGGGCGAGCAGGATCTCCAGCATGGCGCCCCAGGCGTCGCGGCAGTGCAGGCTGGCAGGCCGGGCCAGTTCGTAGGAGAGTTCAAGCTGGGCGCGGAAGACGGCTGCACGGTCGACGTCGAGTCCGTCGCCAACGCGCGCGTCCAGGCCGATTTCGCCGATGCCGGCGGGGCGGGCGGCGAGCCGGTCGCGCAGATTCTGAAGCCAGCGGGCGCTGCGGTCTTGGATGAACCAGGGATGGAGGCCGAAGGAACTGATCACCAGCCCGGGATGCTGGTCGGCCAGGGCCGCGACGGCGGGCCAGTCGGCCTCGCGGGTGGCGGCGACGTGAAGCAGTTGGACGCCGGCCGCGCGGGCACGGTCGAGAATGTTCGGCAGGTGCGGCGCCAGGCGCGGGTCTTGCAGATGGCTGTGGGCGTCGGCCCAGACAAGATTTTGGGTGGTGGGGGCCCAAACGGGTGATATGCTCATGGCAAACATGGTGGTAGGGCGTTTCATTCCAGTCAATCCGCAAAGGCGCTGGTGGTGCGGCGGGGCCGGTCTGCTGGCGGCGGCGCTGCTGACGGGCTGCAGCACGTTCAGCCAGTATCCGCTGGGCATGGAGCAGACGACGCTCGGGCCGCTGCGGACCGGGCAGGCCACCGACTATGCCCGGACGTTCCGCAAGCGGATCCAAGGGCGGGACAAGGTGCTCTTTGCCATGGAAATGGGGCGCACGGCGCAACTGGCGGGCCATGTCGAGGAATCGCGGACAGCGTTTGAAGCGGCCATCGCGGCGACGACGGCGCAGGATGACAAGGCCACGATTTCCGCCTCGGGCGCGGCGGCTCAGACCGGGGCGCTGCTGGTGAATGACAAGGCGATCCCCTACCAGGCGCCCAGCTGCGAACGGACGCTGGTGCATCATTACCAGGCGCTCAATTACCTGGCGCTGGGCGACCTGTCCGGGGCCGGGGTCGAAATCCGCCGCGCCAACCGCGAACAGGAAGAGGCCCAGCAGCGCCGGGCCCGTGAAATCTATCGGGCCCAGTCCGCCGAGGGGAACGGGCCGCCGGAAGGCGAACGCGATCCGGCCCTGGCCACGGTCTATGCCGGACTCGATGAACTGGCCGGGGCCGTGAAGCATTCGTTCCTGAACGCCGCGACGTTCTATCTGTCGTCCGTCGTCTGGGAAATGCTGGAGGAGCCGAATGACGCGTACATCGATTTGAAACGGGCGCTGGAGATTTATCCGGACAATCCCCACGTGCAGCGGGATGTCATCCGGCTGGGCAAACGACTGGGGATGCGCGAGGACGTGGCGGACTTTGTGCGGCGGTTTCCTGCCGCCGCGGAGACTCCGCCGGATGGCGCCCGGGCGGGAAAAGCCCGGCTGGTGGTGATCTACGAGGAGGGGCTGGTGCCGCCGAAATCGGAGGTGGCTCTGCCGTATCCGTTGCCGTCATCCGGGGCCATCGGGATGATCGCGCTGCCGACCTATGCGACGAAAGCGCCACCAGCCATGCCGCTGCCCGTGGCCGTGGATGGGACGGAACTGGGGCGCACGGCGCCGATCTGCGACCTGGGGGCGTTGGCGGCGCGGGCGCTGGAGGAGAAAATGCCCGGGATCCTGGCCCGGCAGATCACGCGGGCCATCGCCAAGGGGGCGGCCGCCTATGCCGTGGACAACCACCGGCACGACGCGCGGGATCATCGCCGCCGGTCGGGGCCGTACCGTCAGGAGGTGGTTGATGCCGACGACCTGGGCGTGATGCTCATTACGCTCTTCAACTTGTTTTCCGAGCAGGCCGATCTGCGCAGTTGGCTGACCCTGCCAGCCCATATGCACGTGTTCAGCGGCTGGGTCGAGCCGGGCGCGCGCCAGGTGGCGCTGGGCCCGGCCCCCAACCAACCGGCGTGGACCGGCCCGGTAACTTTTTCGGAGGGCAAAACGACCATCCTGGTTGTGTCACGCATTGATTTGGCTGTATATTCAATGATCATCATGCAACCATGAGGATTCAGGATGCAAAGGAGCGCAAGATGAAAACGGCATGGATGGTGTTGGCCTTGGCGCTGGGAACCATGACGGCAACCGCGGCGCCCTCGGTGGCGTTGTTTGTCCAGAATCGGGCCGGCGCCCAGTTGGATGGGCAACTGGATGCCTTTCAGGATCTGATTGGCACGCGGCTGTCGGACGCCGGCTTCGAGGTGATCCGCTACCAGGATGTCTTGGACCGCTTTGTGGAATCGCGCGGGGCGGAAGCAGGACAGGAACTCCGGCAGGCGGTGGAAGCCCTCCAAACCGCCAAAGCGGAAGGCACGGTGGATGGGCCGTCCCGTGAAGCGTCCGCCTTGCGGACCGCCCAGTTGATGGGCGCGGACTTCCTGGTGATGGCGTCCTTGGTTTCGCTGGGCGAGAACCAGAAGAATGTCCTGGCCTATGGCACGCAGCAGGAGATCGCCGAGACCACGCTGCGGATGGGCTTGCGCGTCCTGGAAGGCGCGCAGGGCCGCCAGATTTATGGCGATATTCTCGCGGTCAATGAAAAGGTCCAGCAGAACCAAAACATTCAGATGACACCGGGGGATTTGATCCCCACGCTGCTCGACCGCGGCGCGGTGGCGCTGGTGGAACACGTGCGCGAAAGCGCCGCCGCCATGGCGGCGGCCACGCCGGAGCCGACCCTGGCCTCCGTGACTTTTACCAGTCAGGTCGCCGGCGCGGCGGTGGAAATCGATGGCGTGGTGCTGGGCACGGCGCCCGGCGTCTTTCAGGTCCGCCCGGGCGTGCATGAGGTGCGCGTGGCGCGCGAAGGCTACGCCACCTGGGAAAAGAGTGTGGCTCTCCACGACGGGCTGACCCTCGACATTCCAATGGAATTGTCCGCCGAAGGCATTGCGCGCCAAGGCGAGCTGGAGGCCCAGGCCATCGCCCGCGAGCAGAGCACGGCCGAGGCCCAGGCCAAGGTTACCTTGGCCGAGGGCGAGGCCAAGAAGGACAGCGAAAGCTATATCCGGATCGAAGGCACGCCCCAGTCGCTGAGCATCGGTGACCTGGACGACCGCGACCGCGATTCCATCAACGTGATTCAGCAGAAATGATCCAAGCGACAAATGGGAGAATGCGCATGAAGACCAAGGCAAGGGTGGCTCTGGCGGCTGTGGCGGCCGCACTGGCGGCGGGCTGCGCCGCTCCAAACACAGCCGGCACCACGGTCGGCCTGGCGTCTGAAGGAGAGGGCGGCCTCCAGCAGATTCTGCAGACCGACAATGCCCGGCTGGCCAAACAACTCGAGGTGGTGGACATGACCGTCGGCCAGACCAAGAACGGGTTGATGAAGGCCAGCGTGAAGGTGGCATCGCGCCTGAACAAGGACATCGGGGTGCAATCGAAGTTCGTATGGTTCGACGCCGAGGGAGCCGAAATCGATCCGGACACCGATCCGTGGCGTCCGCTGGTGCTGCACGGCAAGGAGACGCGGACTATCCAGGGCGTGGCGCCCAACGCCCGCGCCGTCTCCTTCCAATTACGCATCCGCGCGGGCGAAAAGACAAAGTGGATCATCAAGTAGGCGGCAGGCACAAAAGCAGTGAACGGGCGGTTGGCGCCCAAGGAGAAGGACAATGAAACGCATGTGGAACTGGTTGGCGCCGGCAGCCGTGCTGGCCATGCTGGCGGCGGGCTGCACGACGACGGTGGAATACGGCGATCCCACCTCGGGAAAAGCCGTCGATACCGGCTTTGGCTCGGCGGACTTGCAAAAAATCGCCGCTAAAATGGTCGATTCGCTGCTGGCCGACGAGATCCTGGCGGAGATTTCGTCCGCCGGGCCGCCGCTGCTGATCGTGGACAAGGTCAAGAACAAGACGATGCAGCACATCGACACCGAGTCGATCACCGACAGCATCCGGACCCGCCTGATCAAGTCGCGCATGTTCAGCTTCCAGGACCGGACGACGGAGGCGGCGCTGCAGGAGGAACTGGCCTATCAGCAGGCGGCCGCAAAAGATCCGATCGCGGCGGGCCAGCAGGATGCCCCGCGCTACATGCTGACGGCCAACCTGTCCGAGATCGAACAACGCGAAGGCCGGATCAAGGACGTGTACTACAAGTTCACGATGAACCTGCGCGACCTGAAAAGCGGTCGCCTGATCTGGGCCGAAGAAGAGGAAATCCGCAAGATCAAGACCAAGGCTGTCATCGGAGGCTGAACATGAAAAAGACCCTGGTCCTGCTGGCCCTGGCCGGCGCCTTGGCGGCGCCGGCCCCGGCCATCGAAACCACCCCGCTGCAAATCGGCATCTGGGGGCCGAGTGCCCAGTTGTTCCCCGCGTCGACCCGGGTCATGGGCTTGCGGTTGAACCTGGTCATGAGCGCCAACGACGAGGTTATGGGTTTCGATCTGGGGCTGGTGGGCCGGGCGGACCGGATGAGCGCCATCCAGGTGAACCTGGCCAACTGGGTCGAGACGGAATTCGCCGGAGTCAGCCTGGGCTTGTTCGGCCAGATGGGCTCGCTGGCGGGCCTGCAGGCGGGCCTGTTCAACACCGTGGCGAACGACCTGAGCGGATTCCAGGTGGGGCTGTTCAACCAGGCCGACAGCGTCTCCGGAATCCAGATCGGCTTGATCAATCGCGCGGTGACGCTGCGGGGGCTGCAGATCGGACTGGCCAATCTGGTCGAGGAGGGGCCGGTCACATTCTTCCCCATTCTCAATGCGGCATTCTAGGCGCAGCCCGGAAATCTCAAGGAGGCCGGACATGGTTCGAACAACCGGAATATGGTTGGCCGCGGTGCTCGCCGTGGCACCGATGGTGACGCCCGGATGGGGCCAGACCCCGGCGACGCCTGAGCCGCCGGTGCTCCGGCACGCCGTGGCCTGCCCTCCGTTCGAGGGCAAATCCGAATTGGCCGCCCGCTACCACGCCGAGATGGTCAGCCTGCTCAAGGCGGCGACGGGCATTGAATACGTGGAAGGTTCGCGCGCCACCGGGCGCCGTGCCCCGGCGTTCCTGTTCCGCGTGCAGGGCGCAATCGTGACCAACGAGAATGGAGCGGCGTTCGTGATGGTGAGTCTGGTGGATACCGCCCGCAAGGAGCAGATCGCGTCGCATATCGCGCCGGCCTCCCACGAGCCGGCGGCCCTGGCGGCCTGGAAGCGGACCATTCAGACCGACATCACCCGCCGCGCGTCCAAACTGCCGTTTGAATGCCGCGTGCACCGGCAGGCCGGGCAGGATTCCGTCACGCTGGATCGCGGGCTGGGGGCGGGGCTGGAACCGGGCATGGTGCTTTTCCTTTCCATGGATGAGGAGCCGTTGATATCGCCGGTCACCGGCGAGGTCATCGGGCGCGATGCCCCCCGGGCCCTCGGCCGAATCCAGGTGTTCCGGGTGCGGGAACATACCGCCTATGCGCGACCGGTGCTGGACACCAAACTGCCGCGGTTCTCCCGGCTCTACGCCCGGCAGTTCTAGAACTTGCGGTCACGCCTCCGCGGCAATGCGCAGGTGTTCCATGATGAACTGCCGGCGTTCGGGCGTGTTGCGGCCCATGTAGAAACGCAGGAGGCCGGGGATGTGATGCTCGTGGGTCACCTGCACAGGGGTGAGCCGCATCCGGTCGCCGATGAAATTCTTGAATTCCCCCGGCGAAATTTCCCCCAGGCCCTTGAAGCGCGTGACCTCCGCGCCGCGCAGCGCGGCGATGGCGGCGTCGCGCTCGGCTTCGCTGTAGCAGTAGCGGGTTTCCTTCTTGTTGCGGACGCGGAAAAGAGGCGTTTCCAGGATGTGGAGATGTCCGGCCAGCACGAGGGGCTCGAAGAAACGCAGGAAGAAAGTCAGCAGAAGGTTGCGGATGTGCAGCCCGTCCACGTCGGCGTCCGTGGCCATGATGATGCGGTGGAAGCGCAGGCCGTCGAGGGATTCCTCGATGTTTAATGCCCGCATCAGGTTGTAGAGCTCCTCGTTGGTATACATCGCGTCCCGGTTCAGTTCCGCCACGTTGAGCGGCTTGCCGCGCAGGGTGAACACCGCCTGGGTCGTTACGTTCCGGCAGGCGGTGATGGAACCCGCCGCGGATTGCCCTTCGGTGATGAAAATCATGCTGTCCAGCCCGCGCCGGCGGCGCGGATCCAGATGACTCTTGCAGTCCTTGAGCTGCGGGACGCGGATGCTGACGGCCTTGGAGCGTTCCCGCGCCAGTTTCTTGACGGTCTGCAGTTCCTTGCGGAGGTTTTGTGTCTCCTCGATCTTTTTGACGAGCGTTTCGGCGGCGGCGGGATTGCGGTGCAGGAGGTCGGCGACGACATCCCGGATCC
Source organism: Lentisphaerota bacterium (assembly GCA_012514035.1). Classification (GTDB taxonomy): domain Bacteria; phylum Verrucomicrobiota; class Kiritimatiellia; order CAIQIC01; family Lenti-01; genus Lenti-01. Next base: position 38,114 of record JAAZBB010000035.1, read on the forward strand.
GGGCGACCAGGTCGGACCGGATTTCGGTGTTGCCGAGCTTGTTCTTGGTCTGCGACTCGAAAACGGGATCCTTGAGGCGGATCGCGATGGCGCCGACCATGGATTCGCGCACGTCGTCGCCGTCAAACTTGGCCTTGGCGAATTCGTTGACGCCCTTGAGGAAGCCCTCCCGGAACGCCGAGAGGTGCGTGCCGCCGTCGGAGGTGAACTGCCCGTTGACGAACGAAAAGAAGGTTTCGTTGAACCGCTGGGTATGGGTGAAGGCGATTTCCAGGGCGGGGGAGCGATGGTGGAGCGGCCCGTAGACGGCTTCATCGCCCACTTCCTCGAGGATCAGGTCGGTGAGGCCGTTTTCAGAAACGATTTCCTTGCCGTTGTAAACGAGGGCGAGGCCGGCGTGCAGGCAGGCGTAGAGCCGCAGGCGGCGCTCGACCAGGTCGTCCTGGTACGCCACGACCCCGAAAATGCTGGGATCGGGCTCGAATTCGATCAGCGTGCCGTTGGGTTCGCCGGGACACTTGCCGGAAAGTTCCTTGACGATTTCCCCGCGCGCAAACCGCGCACCCGCGAATTTTCCTTCGCGGTGCGACTGGACAAGAAAGGTGGCGGAGAGGGCATTGACGGCCTTGGTGCCGACGCCGTTGAGGCCGACGGAAAACTGGAAAACATCGTCGTTGTACTTCGCACCCGTATTGATGCGCGAGACGCACTCGACCACCTTGCCGAGCGGAATGCCCCGGCCATAGTCGCGTACGTGGACCTTGGAGCCTGCGATCGCGATGTCGATGCGCTTCCCGTAGCCCATGATGAACTCGTCCACCGCGTTGTCGACGACCTCCTTCAGCAGGACATAGATGCCGTCGTCGTACTGGGAGCCATCGCCCACCCGCCCGATGTACATGCCCGTCCGCTTGCGAATGTGCTCCAGCGCGGACAGCGTCTGGATCTTGCTTTCGTCGTAGTTGTGGACGGGCTTGGCCATGGCGGAAAAACAACCGGCCCATGAAACCAAACGGGGCGGCAGAATGCAAGAATCCACCGGGGTCAGGCCTTAAATGTTGAATCTTGACTCTGCCGGATGCTCTTGCTTGCATGAGGCCATGGCCAGAAGACCAAGGGCATTGATCGCAGGCGGCATCTACCACGTCACGAGCCGCGGAAACGAACGGCTAGCCATCTTCCGGGACGACCGGGATCGGGCTCGGTTTTTGAACAATCTGGCCGACAGTTCCGAGACGTATCAGGTGCGGATCTATCTGTACTGCCTGATGCCGAATCACGTTCATCTGGTGGTGGAAACCCCGCTGGGGAACCTGGACCGCTTCATGGGTAGTTTGCTGACGGGGTATGCCGTCTATTTCAACCGCCGCCATGAGCGGACGGGGCATCTGATGCAGGGTCGCTATGACGCGCGCATGGTGGAAGGCAACAACTACCTGCTGAAACTCAGCCGCTACGTCCATCTGAATCCCGTGAAGGTGCAGGAGACGAGGGAGTTGCCGTTGAGGGAACGGTTGCGCCTGTTGCGGGATTATCCATGGAGCAGCTTCCAGGAGTATGCCGGGGTGATTCCCCCTGTTGGTTGGCTGGCGACGGGTCCGGTGCTGGCCATGGTTGCGGAAGGCCGGAACGCTAATCGAGCCAAGGCCTATGCCCGCTTCGTGGAAACCGGTTTGGCGAAGACCGACGAGGAATTCGTCCGGTTAATGGAAGATGGGGTAATGGCCATCGGTTCGGACAAGTTCGTCGAAACTGTGAAAAATCAACACCTGCGCAAGGCGGCAGATGCTCTCAAGCGCGAGGACGTGTCGTTTCGCCAGATCCGTGTGCACAAAGAAGTGGCCGAAGTCGAAGTGGCTGTTCGCGATGCGACAGGGAAACGCTGGGCGCAGTTCGATGAATACAAGGCCGGCCGGGTGGTGCGCGGATTTACAGCCTGGGCCTTGCGGAAATATGCGGGCCTGACGCAGCGGCAAATCGCCGAGCGCGTCGGAGTTGGCACGGGTTCGGCGGTCAGCCGCATGATCGGAGAATCGCTCGAATCGCCAGAGGCGGATCGTTGGCGCAAGATGATAGATTTAAGATTTAAGGGCTGACCCCAACTTGTTTGGCAGCTTGTGGAGGATGACTTGGGGGTTTTTGTCTTGGAAGAACCGGAGTTCCCAGTCGGCGGAGAAGAGGGCGACGGGGCGGTCACGGGCATCGCGGGCGAGGCGGCAGCTGCTGGGCAGCATGTCGGGGGCGAGGGGAGCGCCGGCAGGATCGATCCAGCGTAGGATTTTCCACGGAGCGGGCTCGAGACGGGTGGTGGCGCCGTACTCGCTTTCGAGGCGGTACTGGAGGACGTCAAATTGGAGGGGGCCGACGGCGCCCAGCAACGGGGTACGCGATCCGGAATCGGGGATGGTGAAGGTTTGCACGGCGCCTTCCTGCAGGAGGTGATCAAGGCCGGTCCGGAACCGCTTGAACTGCGCGGGGCTGGAGTGGTGGAGGTAGGCGAAGCATTCGGCCGCGAACTGCGGCAGCGGATCGTAGGCGATGGCAGGGTCTTCGGTCAGCGTGTCGCCGATGCCGAATTCGGGATGGCCGACGAGCCCGATGACGTCGCCGGGATAGGCCACGTTGACGGTTGCGCGTTCGCGGGCGAACATTTTGCGGGAATTGGACATGCGGATGACCTTGCCGGTCCGGGCGTGGACGGCCTTCATGTCGCGGGCGAAAATGCCGGAGCAGATGCGCAGGAAGGCGATCTGGTCGCGGTGGTTCGGATCCATGTTCGACTGGATCTTGAAAATAAAGCCGGAGAATTTGGGGTGGTCCGGCGCGACGACGAGTTCGCCCGCCTGGCGGGCGCCGGGCGGCGGAGCGTGCTGCAGAAAGAAGTCGAGCAGGAGCTGGACACCGAAATTATTGAGGGCGCTGCCGAAGAAGACGGGGGTCATGTCGCCGGAAAGAACCGCTTTTGCCTCGAAGATTTCGCCGGCGGCGTCGAGCATTTCCAGTTGTTCAACGAGGTTCTGGAAGGCGTCGGGCGCCAGGCGGTTGCGGACGGCCGGATCGGTGACGGCATGAACCGCTTCCGGGGCACGATAAGCGCCGCCGGCGGTGCGCTCGAAGAAGTGGGCCAGCCGGCGGTGACGGTCGTACACTCCGCGGAAGTCCACGCCATTGCCCAGCGGCCAGTTGATGGCGCAGACCTGCATCTGCAGGGTGCTTTCGATTTCGTCGAGCAGCTCGAGCGGATGCCGGGCGGGACGGTCGAGTTTGTTCATGAAGGTGAAGATGGGAATGCCGCGCATCCGGCAGATTTCAAAGAGCTTGAGGGTTTGGGTTTCGATGCCCTTGGCGGCGTCGATGACCATGATGACGGCGTCCACGGCCATGAGCACGCGGTAGGTGTCTTCGGAGAAATCGCGGTGGCCGGGGGTGTCGAGGAGATTGACGACGAAGCCGCCATATTCAAACTGGAGCACGGTGGAACTGACGGAGATGCCGCGCTGTTTTTCGAGTTCCATCCAGTCGGAGGTGGTGGCGCGCTGGTTGCGGCGGGCCGTGACGGAGCCGGCGAGCTGGACAGCCCCGCCGTAGAGCAGCAGTTTCTCCGTCAGCGTGGTCTTGCCGGCGTCGGGATGCGAGATGATCGCGAGGGTGCGCCGCCGGGCGGTTTCCTGCGCGGCGGTCATCGGCGGCTCTTCCGGCGGGATGAACACATGGCCCGCGGAGTTTTCCACACTATGGAAAAATTGCCAGCCGTTTTTCCTCCCCCGCTTGTGGAAAAATCCGGGCTGAAGGACCCACTCTCGGGATGTACGGCGATGGATGATTTGTGGCAGTCTGCGTTCCATACAAACGAAATGCCGGCTCTTTGCCGCGGTTCTGCTGGTTTTTCCCGCAGTGTGCTGGAGCGCCGCCATCTGCGACATCTCCATGGAATCGGTCAACATCAGCGAGAATGATGATTGCGTCGTTACAGGCTCAAGTACGAAGCATCCCATCACGGTGGGCCCGGGCGTGATGGCCAGCATCGACATGAGCAATTTGTCGGCGGAACTTGTCGATTCGGGCATGACCTGTGCTTTCCTGGTGTCCAGCAACGCCTAAGTGGAATTGACGTTGGTGGGTAGTAATACCCTGGGTAGCGGGGAAATGTGCGCCGGATTGGATATGCCCGTCGGCGCTGCAATGGTCATTTCATCCGACAGTACCGGATCTCTGAGCGCCCGGGGCGGAAACAATGACGCGGGCATTGGCGGGGGGAGCGGGAGTACCGGCGGGGAAATCACGATCGTGGGCGGCACGGTGACAGCGATCGGCGGTGTTTCCGGCAACTCCTGGGATGCGGTGGGGGCAGCCGGGATTGGCAATGCCGGAGCGACGGTGGAGATCTCCGGCGGGTCCGTCAATGTCGTTGGATCCTTGGGCGTCCGCAATATTGTCCGCGCAGCCAGAAATGGAGATTGGGATGCCCTGTGTCTGGTCGAGTTGACGGATGCAGTGGTACTCGATGGTTCGGAAACCGTCGAGGTTGAAGTTCAGGTGTCGGAATCGGTTCCGCCATATACGTATCGTTACGCCGGGGCTGGCCACGGGTCCGCCGCCCAGGCCGATGCCAACCTGTATTTCCATCTGCCTCCGGGCCAGACCTACTCGATGGTGGGGGGCCCCAATTCGTACTCGAAGACCGTCGAGTATCCCGTCGTCAGGGTGGACGTCGATGCCGCAGACATTGGCATGGGCTCCGGTCCAGGATGGCACTACGACGGAACGTTTTTTTCCATCCTTTCCAACCGCGCCTATGCGATTCGAGGCACCAGCGATTGGGTGCAGATTGCAGTGAAATCCGGCGTGATGTGCGAGATTCGCCGGCATGGCCTGCAAATCAATTTAGCGAACCTGGGCGAAGTCTGTGTTTTTGCCATTGTCAGCAATGAATCCGTGGCTGAAACCCTGGAAGGGAACAATGTTTTTCCAACGGATCCAGCAATGCAGGCCTGCATGTGCCTGCAGGTGCAATCCTGCATATCACCACGAATAGCACAGGCAGTTTGACGGCAACTGGCGCTGGAGAAGATGCCGGTATTGGCGGCGGCGTTCGCGACGAATGGCCTGCCGTTGACAATGCAGCAGGGGAGATCACGATTTCCGGAGGGGCGGTGACAGCCATCGGTAAATTCGGCGGTGCGGGAATTGGCGGAGGAACAAGCGCGGCAGGTGGAACAATTTCAATTTCCTGCGGTTATGTAACGGCCGAAGGCTTTACCGGTCCGGGTATCGGGGCCGGGTGCGGGGGCATCATGGGGGCGATCATGATTTCTGGTGGCATCGTGACCGCCAGATGCTTCGGGCGTGGTGCCGGTATTGGAAGTGGTTGTGATGGATGGGGCCAGCAGAGGCGATGGGGGCACCGTGACTTCTTCCAGCGATATGGGCATGGGAATCAGAGGCGGGACGATTCAGATTACCGGCGGCTCAGTCCAAGCACTGGATGTTGGCGGTTCATTGCTCGATAGCAAGGGAGCACCCGCGTACAAGGTGATCATCCCCGGGGCGGCGGACAGCATGAATTTCACAACGGTTGATCTGCCGTTGGCTGATGGGGGCCACTATGCCTATTCCGGCTATGGACATCCAAGCGATACGAACCTCTATTTCTACCAGCCGAATGGAGTCTTTGCATTTGACGTGGTGGTGGCAGAATCGGGATCTACGGGATGCGTGGCCCGGATCAAGCCCACGGGTACGACGGCCGGACATGCCGCAACCTTCGCCCCGTATATTGTGCCCATGTCTGCCGATGGGGCCGGCCTGACCTGTAGCGTGGTGCCCTCGAACACCGTGTCCGAAGTCCTCGGCGCGGACACGGTCTCGGCCAACGGCGATTGGAATTGGCAGACGGTTGACTACTTCGTGGACCCGGATGGCGGCATTCGCCTAACCACTCCCGTCGCTTTCCGGATTTTCCGACTGAAGTTCGCGCCATAAGAAAGCCCCGCCGCCACAGGGTTCAATGGCCACGGGTTGAGGCCACGTGTCCTCGCTGCCGGCGGACTTGTTTTCAGGGGCGGGCGGAGGTATAACCGCATCTTGATTTTCAGGAAAGCACGGCCCTGCAGATGGTGCCCCGGATGTAAACAACCCAACCAAGAGGAAAATGAAAATGAAATCGGCAATCAAATCAGTCAGCGCGATGGAAATACTCGATTCGCGCGGGAATCCGACCCTGCGGGCGTTTGTCACGCTGGACAATGGCGTGGCCGTTTCGGCCTCGGTGCCCTCGGGCGCCTCGACGGGCGAGAACGAGGCCGTGGAACTGCGCGACGGCGACAAAAAGCGTTACGGCGGCAAGGGCGTTTTGAAGGCGGTCGCCAACGTCAACAGGACCATCGCCCCGAAGCTGGTCGGGATGGACCCTTCACGCCAGGCGGAGATTGACCGGTTGATGATCGCGTTGGACGGCACGCCAACCAAGGCCAAACTGGGCGCGAACGCGATCCTGGGCGTTTCGATGGCGGTGGCCAAGGCGGCCGCAGCCGCGGCGGACCTGCCGCTCTATGCCTACCTCGGCGGAACGGGCGCCACCTGCCTGCCGGTGCCCATGATGAACATCCTCAACGGCGGCAAGCACGCCGATAACAGCGTGGACTTCCAGGAGTTCATGGTCATGCCCGTGGGCGCGCCAACCTTCGCCGAAGCCCTGCGTTACGGCGCCGAGACTTTCCACGCACTGAAGAAAATCCTCGCCAAGAAGGGCTATGCCACCAGCGTGGGCGACGAGGGCGGCTTCGCCCCCAACCTCAAGAGCAACGACGAAGCCTGCGAAGTCATCGTCGCGGCCATCCAGGCTGCCGGCCTCAAGCCGGGCAAGGATGTGGCCATTGCCCTCGATCCCGCCGCCAGCTCGTTCTTCGAGAACGGCGCCTACAACCTGGCCAAGTCGCGCCAGGGCAAGAAGAGCAGCGCGCAGATGATCAAGCTCTGGGCGGACTGGATTGCCAAGTACCCCATCGTCTCAATTGAAGACGGCCTCAACGAGAATGACTGGAATGGGTTCAAGGCCATGACGACGGCCCTGGGCGGCAAAATCCAGATCGTGGGCGATGACCTGTTCGTCACCAACGTGAAGTTTGTCGCCCGCGGCATCAAGGAGCAGGCGGCCAATGCAGTGCTGATCAAGCTGAACCAGATTGGCTCGGTTTCCGAGACAATCCAAACGATCCAGATGTGCCAGCGCGCGGGCTGGAACTACGTGATTTCGCACCGCTCGGGCGAAACCGAGGACGCCTTCATGGCGGACTTTGCGGTTGCCATGGGCGGCGGCCAGATCAAGACCGGCTCGGCCTGCCGCAGCGAACGCATCGCCAAGTACAACCGCCTTCTGGAAATCGAGGCGGAACTGGGCAAGGTTGCTACGTTCGGAGGAAGCCTGTAGGCAAATTCACGCCCGCGCTGCGCGCGGGCCGTGGATGGTGTTCTCCGTTAACCGTCCGCCCGGGGCGGACGGTTGACTCCTGCTGTTGCGGAATGCGGCAGCAGGAGTCTTTTTTTTGCGCGGGGATGAAGGATGGGAATCACGGAGGCAATGACATGGCCTTAGGGCTTGCGATCCTGGTCATCCTGGGGCGGCTGATGGACTTTCTGTTCTGCAAGCTGCGGATTTCGGGCCTGGTCGGCATGATGCCGGTGAGCGGGGTGCTGGGGCCCAGCGCCCTGACCGTGCCGGATCTGGGGCTGTTGGCGTTCTCCGCCGATATGCGCATGATTGCGTTGATTGTGATTCTGTTGCGGGTGGGATTCGGATTGCACAAAGAAACCTGCGGCGGGTTGGAGTGCTAGCGTTGCTGCTGTCCTGCGTGCCCGCCACGTTCAAGGCGCTGGCCGTGACGGCCTTGGGGCCGTGCCTGCTGGAGTTGACTCGGCTGGAATCAGTACGGCATCTGTCCGGTGCTTGATGGGAAAGGTGCCTTGGTTGGACTTGAGCGCCAGGCGACCCTGCGCCCGGTTATGGCGCGGAAGCACGTCTGGCAATCATGGAGGATCATGGTTTCCGGGAAATGACGGTGGCGGAATCCGGCACTCGTGTGCTGATCAGGGTGTTGACCCGGGAGCAAGCTGCCCAAGAAGCAAGCCTGGAACCGATATGAAATGACATCACCAAGCGAGCGCATGGGCCATGTTTTCCCGGCCCAGCCAACCACATTCTTCCGGATAACGTTTAATTAAACATGGCTTATATATAAATGCATCATATTGACAAATATAGATATTCAGAAAATAATGTTTAATTAAACATATATATTGCAGGTTTTGTTTCGCCGTCCAGGTTAGGACAGTTGGATGCGCTTGATCCCGGCTGGGATTCTGTGCCCGTCGCTGGGTTTGGCTGAAATGTGATCCATTTGCGCTGGCAATGGGCTGGGCGGGTGTCCCAGGGCCGGTTGTTGAACGAACAGGGCCGAAGTGCGTCAGGCGCAGTGCTCATACACCGCCGCGTCGGCTGGGAGTTGCTGAGCAGCGGAACAGAAGCGGGTCAGCGCACGGATTGTTTACGATCGAGGATGGAGAGAAGGATCCAACCGCGACCCTGGAGCGGGGCATGGGCCAGCCACAGGCCATCCGTTTCCGTACAGGTGCCGGGCTGGTGCCGTCCGGCCAGCACCTCATGATAATAGGCGGCGATTTCCGCGCCGGCTTCCTCGATGCCGGTCATCGCCAATCGGGTTTTCCAGTCCGTGGCGTCCCGCCGGGATTGGGTATCCACCATGACACGGTGGCGGACCCGGAGTTGACCGGTGGCGGGGTCGGCTTCGGAGACCGGTTGGACGAGCAGGGAGCGGCGCTGTCCGTCAATGGACCGGGTGAAGTCCAACAGCATTTTCTGGACATGTTCAAGGGTGATTTCCACGCCGATGACGCCGATGTTGCGGCCGTCGTGATGAATGCGGCACATGCAACTCATCAGGATCATACGGGTGCTGGCGTCGGCATAGGGCGTGCCCCACACGGGGCGATCGTGGGGGGCGTGGATGGCGGCCAGATACCAGGCGCGGCGGGTGGGGTCGTAATCGGGCTTGTCGCCATAACGGCCAAATCCCGGAAACCCGACCAGCAGGCCCGCTTCCGAACCGGCGATGGACCATTGGATGTCGCGCCGGGTCTTGTGGATATGCGAGAACAGGCGGTTCATCCGCCCCAGACGCCGAGCCGCGTCCTCCACCGCGACCCGGTGCTTCTCGTCCCGCGCCCAGGGGGCGCGGACAATCGTGGGATAGGCCATTGAGATGTCGGCCTGGTAACGCGGATTAAAGACCATGTTGGGCGGGCGAGTGGCGGGCTGGTAGAAATCTTCGTCGAAATAATATCCATCGCGCCCGGCCGCCGTGGTTTCGCTCCATGCCAGCCGTTCGGCCGGGGCGGAGATCAGTTCCACGGCGGACTGGCGGTACAGCGTGGCAATCTGTTCAATGCCGAAGAAGAACTGTTCCAGCATCTGGCCGCGCCCAACGGTGGATTCGGCGAACATGTTTTTTTCGTTCCGGATGGCGAGCGCCCGTCCGTGCCAGCTCCGGATCACGATGGCCGCCAGACCGGCCAGCAGCAGCAGGCCCAGGGCGATGGTGGCTGTTTCCCAGCGGCGCGCCTGCCGAGTGGCGCGGTCCAGTTGCGCCTGCCGGCGGGTAATCTTCGTCGCCAGGTCCCGGGCCCGCGCTTCCATCTGTTGCGCGAGGGTGGGGTCGTCGGTCGCGCCCGCCGGCATGGCCTCGAGGAGGCGGACTTGGGCGCGGGCGAGCGTCAGATCATCCTGCCGGATCGCCAGTTCGATTTGCAGGGCCAGGGCGGCGTACAGCCCGCGCCGGGCTTCCCGGTTGCCGGTCCACAGTTCGACGGCCTGCCGAAAGCCGCCGATGCATTCAGAGAGTTGTCCGTAGCAGATGGCGGCCGTGTCCTTGTCCACCATTTTCAGGGTGAATTCCTGCCTGGTGGAATCGGTCAGCAGTTGGGTCCGCAGGGCCGCCAGCTGTTCGGTGGCTCGGCGGCAGACAGCCATGGATTCGGCGTGGGCGAGATAGTTGCGCAGATCCTGCTGGAAATCCGCCACGGCGGGATACCGGTCCGCAATGTGCGGGGCCAACGCCTTCATGAGAATGTCGATCAGGGCCGGCGTAAGGAGGGGAGAGTCGCGCTCGGCTTGCGGCGGGGGCACCTGGCCAGTCGCGGCATTCTTGAGCACATCCATGACGGTGGTGCCGTCGTGCGGCGGCCGGCCGGTCATGATTTCATGCAGCATGCCGCCCAGCAGATAGACGTCGCTGGCCGGGCAGAGCCGAGTCATTTCGCCGCGCACCATTTCGGGGGCGATGTAGGAAGGGGTGCCGGCCAACTGAGGTTTGAGTGCCGGAAAGCGCTTGTACTCATTGCGCTCATCGAAATACATGGCCAGGCCCCAGTCCATGACATAGACCTCGCCGAAGTCCCCGAGCATGATGTTCTCGACTTTCAGGTCGCGGTGCAGGATGGCCTTGCTGTGGGCGAAGGCCACGGCGTCGCAGACCTTCAGCAGGATCTGGAGGTGATCCTTCCAGGACAGGTGGCGGGCGCGCACCTCGAGAGCGGCGCGGCGGGCAGGGTCGGTGACGCCTTCCGGATGCAGCAGGTCCTTCCAGCTGGTGCCGGAGACTTTTTTCATGGCGAAAAAGGGCCGGCCGTCGGCATCCTTGGCCAGGGCATAGATAGGCACCACGCCGGGATGATCGAGGTGGGCGGTCATGTAGGCTTCATTCGCGAATTCGCTGGCTTCCTGCGGGCGGCGGGAATCCGGCGGGAGCCCGGCGCGGCAGATCTTGAGGGCCACTTCCCGCTTCAAGGTGTTTTCCGTGACGCGGTAGACGATGCCCATTCCGCCTTCGCTGATCTTGTCGATCACCTCGTAATGGGGTTGTTCGGGTTCCGGGCCCGGGGTCGCGCCGTCCCCGGTGCCGTCAATGAAGATCCGGCGCCCGCCGTGGAAAACCGTTTCCGTGGGCAACTGGTCGGGATCGATGTCGTAGATCAAGCCGCCGGGCGCTGGATTCCGGATGGTGACATGCGGGTTGACTTGCGGGCTGTCCGGAGCCAATGCGCCGTCGTGTCCGGTATCGGCTGAATCGGGCTCCATAACCACTTCCTCAGGTGAAAACAAGCTTAGCGGGCCGGACGGGGCCAGGGGAAGGGAAAACAATGCGCCGGCGCACAAAATGCGTTGACGGCGATTCACGGCATTGACGAGGCCGGGAGGGACTCCTAGACTCTAAAACAGGCAGAAGCATGGTTGCAGACTTGATCTGAGGAGGAACCGTCATGAGCACAACCGTGGGTGATCTGTTACGGGTCAAGGGCCCGAAGGTGGAAACGATTGCGCCCGGGGCGACAATTCTGGAGGCCATCCGGCGCATGGCCGACAAGCATATCGGCTGCCTGGCCGTCACCAACCGCACCGGCAGGCTGGTCGGCATCGTCTCCGAACGGGATTGTCTCTGGAAGGTGATCGCCGCCGGGCGTTCCCCGCGCACGAAGCTGGTCAAGGAGGTCATGACGCCGGTCCAGAAGATGCGCACGGTGACGCCGGCGATTTTGGTCGATGAATGCATGGAGCTGATGACCGGCCGGCGGCACCGGCACCTGCCCGTGCTGGTGGACGGCAAGCTGGCCGGCTTGGTGTCCATCGGCGACATCGTCAAGTTCGCGATTGACGCCAGGGAGGCCACGATCCAAAGCCTGGAAAAATACATCACGGGATCCCTCTAGGCGCCGAGGGCGGACGGAGCCCCCGCATGGAAAAAAACATCGAGGCCATCACGGCAAAATACCGCGGCGATGCCACGCGGCTGATGGACATCCTGATCGACATCCAGGACGAACTGGGCTGCCTGACGCCGGCAACCGTGGCCCGGATCGCGGGGGTGCTCGGCATTCCCCAGGTGGATGTCGAACAGACTGTGTCGTTCTATCACTTCTTTGCCCGCGAGCCGCGCGGACGGTTTGCGGTCTATCTCAACGACAGCGTGGTGGCGAATTTCTACGGCCGGGCCGAAGTCGCCGCGGCTTTCGAGATCGCCGCCGGCTGCCGGTTCGGCGAAGTGTCCGCCGATGGCCTCCTGGGCCTGTTCCACACGGCCTGCATTGGAATGAGCGACCAGGAGCCGGCGGCGCTGATCAACGGCCAGGTGTTTCCCAGGCTGACGCCCGACAAAGCGCGCGCGCTGGTGGCCGGCATGCGCGCGGGAAAAACCATCGAGGAGCTCAAGGGGGACAAATACGGCGACGGGCAGAACTCGCACCCGCTCGTCCGCGCCCTGGTCAAGAACCACATCCGCCAGCGCGGGCCGACCGTGTTCAGCGACTACACGCCCGGCATCGCGCTGGCCAAGGTGACAGCCATGACCTCGGCGGAAGTCATTGCGGCGGTCAAGTCCGCCAGCGTGCGCGGGCGTGGCGGGGCCGGCTTCCCGACCGGCATGAAATGGGAGTTTGCCCGCCGGGCGCCGGGTGACGTGAAATACATCTTCTGCAACGCCGATGAAGGCGAGCCGGGGACCTTCAAGGATCGCGTGATCCTGACGGAACGCCCGCAGATGGTGTTCGAGGGCATGGCGATTGCAGCCTACGCGGTCGGGGCCGATCATGGCATCCTGTATGTCCGCAACGAATATCGCTATCTGCGGGCGTATCTGGAGCAGGTGCTGGCGGTTCTGCGCGCGCAGAATCTGCTCGGCGAACGGATCGGCGGCCAGGCCGGGTTTGATTTCGACATCAGCATCCAATTCGGCGCCGGGGCCTATGTCTGCGGCGAGGAATCCGCCCTGATCGAATCCGCGGAAGGCAAACGGGGTGAGCCGCGCGACCGCCCGCCGTTTCCGGTGGAAAAGGGCTACCTGCAGCGGCCGACTGTGGTCAACAACGTGGAAACGCTGTGTTCGGCGGTGCAGGTGGTGCTGAAGGGGGCGGAGTGGTACAACCGGATGGGCACCGAACAGTCGAAGGGGACCAAGGTGCTCTGCGTGAGCGGTGACTGCGACCAGCCAGGCATCTACGAGGTGGAGTGGGGTTTTGCCGTCAATGACATCCTGGCCATGGCCAAAGCGCGCGACGTGCAGGCGGTGCAGGTGGGAGGGCCGTCGGGTGCGTGCATCGGTCCGGATGAATTCGGCCGGGTGCTGGCTTACGAAGACCTGGCGACGGGCGGCTCGTTCATCATCATCGGCCGGCACCGGGACATCCTGCGGGATGTGGTGCTGAATTTCGCCCGGTTCTTCCGCGAAGAATCCTGCGGCTCCTGCGTGCCGTGCCGCGCGCTGACCGGCATGGCCCAGGTCGTGCTGGAGCGGATCATTGCCGGCCAGGGAACGGCGGAGGATGTGGCGCGTCTGCAGGCGTGGCAGAAAATCATGCGGAACAACCGCTGCGGGCTCGGGCAGACGGCCCTGAACCCGATCGTCACCACGATCAGGAACTTCCGCCCGCTCTACGAGGCGCGGCTGAGCCGGGGGGATCCGCGCTTCGTGCCGTCGTTCGATCTGCCCGCGGCGGTGCGGGATTACGAAGCGGCCGTGGCGAACGGATAGGGAGCGGGCACCCATGGCCAGTTTTGTCAGATTCACTCTGGATGGCCGCGCCTGCCTGGCGGAAGAGGGGGCGCAACTAGTGGCCGCCGCCAAGGAATGCGGGGTCTACATTCCGACGCTGTGCAACTACCCGGGCATCCCGCCCAAGGGTGCCTGCCGCATCTGCACGGTCCTGGTCAACGGCATTCCGCAAACCGCCTGTACGACGAAGGTGGTCGAGGACATGGCCGTGGTCACCAGGACCCCCGAGCTGGAGGAGTTTCGCAAGGCGGTGGTCGAGATTTTATTCGCGGAAGGCAACCACCTATGTCCCTCGTGCGAACGCAGCGGAAACTGCGAGCTGCAGGCTCTGGCCTACCGCTACCGGGTGACCGTGCCGCATTTCCCCTATCTCTTCCCGAAGCGCGACGTTGAGGCCTGGCACCCCAAGCTCGTCAAGGACCACAACCGCTGCATCCAGTGCAAACGCTGCATCCGCGGCATCCACAACGCCGAGGGCAAGGCCATCTTCGCCTTCGGCAAGCGCGGCGACAAGGTCGTCATCAACATCGACCCCGAAACCTCGAAGAACATCAGCGATGAACTGGCGCAGCGTGCGATGGATATCTGCCCCGTCGGCGCGATCTTGCGCAAGGGCAAGGGCTTCGATACACCCATCGGCCGGCGCAAGTACGATCACCAGCCCATCGGCAGCGAGGTGCAGGCATGAGCCCCAAAGCTGCCAAGACCAGGAAAATCATCGCGACGACATCCCTGGCCGGCTGCTTCGGCTGCCACATGTCGCTGCTCGACATCGACGAGCGCCTGTTCGACCTGATCGAGCTGGTGGAGTTCAACAAGTCGCCGTTTGACGACATCAAGACCTTCACCCGGGAGTGCGACATCGGCCTGGTCGAAGGCGGCTGCTGCAACGACGAAAACGTGCACGTGCTGACCGAATTCCGCAAGCACTGCAAGACGCTGGTCGCCTTTGGGGAATGCGCGCTGATGGGCGGCCTCCCGGCCCTGCGCAACACCATCCCGCTGCGGGAATGCCTCGAGGAGGCCTATTTGCACGGGCCGACCGTGGCCGGCCGCAATCCCCAGGGCCTCATTCCCAGCGATCCTGATATCCCGAAGATCCTCAACCGCGTCTATCCCTGCCACGAGGTCGTCAAGATCGACTACTTCCTGCCGGGCTGCCCGCCCAGCGCGGACCTGATCTGGGATGCCCTGGTCGCCCTCGTGACCGGCCAGGAACTGGAACCGCAGTACCGGACGTTCAAATTCGACTGAGACAGCCATGACCCGTAAAATCGTCATCGATCCTGTCACCCGAGTCGAAGGACATGGCAAGGTCACCATCCATCTGGACGACGAGGGGGAAGTGTTGCAGAGCCGCTTTCACATCGTGGAATTCCGCGGCTTCGAACGGTTCGTGCAGGGACGGCCGTACTGGGAGGCACCGGTGCTGGTTCAGCGCCTGTGCGGCATCTGTCCCGTCAGCCACCATCTGGCCGGAGCCAAGGCGATGGACGTGGTGGTCGGCGCGGGCACGGGCGACGGTCTGACCGCCACCGCCGAGAAAATCCGGCGCCTGATGCACTACGGTCAGGTTTTCCAGTCGCACTCGCTGCATTTCTTCCATCTGGCCTCGCCGGACCTGCTTTTCGGCTACGACTCCGCTCCGGAAACGCGCAACGTCATCGGCGTGGCCCTGGCGAACCGCGAACTGGCGACGCAGGCCGTGATGATGCGCAAATACGGTCAGGAAGTCATCGCGGCTACCGCCGGCAAGAAGATTCACGGCACCGGCGCCATTCCCGGCGGCGTCAACAAGAGCCTCTCAACCGCAGAGCGCGACGCCCTGCTTCAGGGACCCGCCCCGCTCAACGCCGACCAGATGGTTGCCTGGTCGCAGGGAGCGCTCGAGTTCTTCAAGGACTACTACCGGAAAAACAAAGACTTCATCGACAACTTCTCTCGCTTTTCGTCGAATCACCTGAGTCTTGTGCGCAAGGACGGCGGTCTTGACCTCTACCACGGCGTGCTGCGCGCCGTGGATTCCGAAGGCCGGCGCATCCTCGACGACGCGGACCCGCAGGACTACCTCCAGTATCTGGGCGAGGAAGTGAAATCCTGGAGCTACATGAAATTCCCGTTCCTGCTGGCGGTCGGGCAGGAAAACGGCTGGTACCGGGTCGGGCCGCTCGCGCGGCTGAACGTCGCGGATTTCATCCCGACTCCGCTGGCCCAGAGGGAATTCGAGGCGTTCAAGGCCGCCACCGGCGGCCAGCCCAACGACATGTGCATGCACACCCACTGGGCGCGGCTGATCGAAATCCTCCATGCCGCGGAAATGATGCGCGACCTGTTGCAGGATCCCGACATCACGGGCAGCCGCCTGATCGTAAAGGGCAAGCGGCAGGCCGAGGGCGTCGGCATCATCGAAGCCCCGCGCGGCACGCTGATCCACCACTTCCGGGTGGGCGAGGACGACCTGATCCAGATGGCCAACCTGATCGTCTCCACCACCCACAACAACGAGCCCATGAACCGCGCCGTCGGCTGCGTCGCCCGCAAAATGCTGGCCAAGACGAAGGAAATCACCGAGGGCATGCTCAACGCCATCGAAGTCGCCATCCGTGCCTACGATCCCTGCCTGAGCTGCGCCACCCACGCCTACGGCCAGATGCCCCTCGAGGTCTCGCTCTTCGATTCCAGCGGCCGCCTCCTCTCCCAACGCCGGAAGAACAGCCGGTTTTGACCGGATGAACCGGATGGACAGGATGGGAGGAAAACATTTACCACCGAGGGCACAGAGAATCACAGAGGGGAATCCAGAAATCGAAAAGAAAATGGGCCGGAGAAAAACGCAGGAAACCTGCCTTTTTCTCCGGCCCGCTTGGGTTTTCCCTCCTGATCTTCCTCAGTGCTCTCTGTGCACTCTGTGGTGAAATGGATCGGATGTTGAATTTTGGACGTTGAGATTCCATCCCGCCCGATCCTGGTCTACGGCTACGGCAATCCGGGCCGGCAGGACGACGGACTCGGGCCGGTGCTCGTCGAACACCTTGAGGCTTGGGCAAAGGCGGAGAAGATTTCCGGCATGGCATTCGATTCCAACTACCAGCTCAACGCCGAGGACGCGCTGGCCGTGGCGGAAAGCCGCGCGGTCGTGTTCATCGATGCTTCCAAGGAAGGAAAGCCGCCGTTCGAGTTTCACCCCCTGAAACCGCAGAAGGAGATTTCGTTCTCGACCCACGCCATGGCGCCGGAAAGCGTGCTGGCGCTGGCCGTTGAGCTGTACGACGCGAAGCCCCCCGCCTGGATCCTCACCATCCGCGGTTTTTCGTGGGAACCCAACGAACCGCCATCCGCCGCGGCATTGTCCCATCTGTCCGCCGCGCGGGAATACCTGCAGGTATGGTTGCGCCATGAAATCTCCTCCCAACGGTAGGGATGGCACGCCGTCGTTGTCCGTTTGGAAAGTTCGATATCTTGGACGGATGAACAAGGATGAGTAGCTGTAGGCCAGGGCGCTGACCTGGCGGGATCCGTTCCGTTAACGCAAGAAGCGCAAAAGACGCCAGCGAACAGCCGGAAGGCAAACTACGAATCACTCGAATTGCACGAAAGATGACCACCCGGACTGTTGGCCACTCCATATCCCCCACCCGAAATCCTGCCTCACCCGCAGACCCTGCCGTCAAAACATCAAATCATAGGACTGACCCCTTTTTTTAGGATGTCGAATTGCCGGGGTTGGTTCGGAGCTTTGCCTTGATTCCAAATCTGCTCTTTGCACAATCGGATACCAAACAATATAAGCCAAAGCCAGCTTTGCCTTGATTCCAAATCTGCTCTTTGCACAATTGACGGGGAACGGGTCCGATGATCCTTTGGCTTTGCCTTGATTCCAAATCTGCTCTTTGCACAATTGGTGGCGGTCAGGTTGATTGTGAGCGTGGCTTTGCCTTGATTCCAAATCTGCTCTTTGCACAATCAGGACCACGCCTTGGCCACCTGGGAACCGGCTTTGCCTTGATTCCAAATCTGCTCTTTGCACAATCCGCCCCCGCCGCGCTCGCCGCCAGCATCAGCTTTGCCTTGATTCCAAATCTGCTCTTTGCACAATGACGTTTCGGCAGGCCATGCCGTGCAGGTGGCTTTGCCTTGATTCCAAATCTGCTCTTTGCACAATTCCGCCATGAGTTCCAATAGCTAGCGCACAGCTTTGCCTTGATTCCAAATCTGCTCTTTGCACAATTGCCCAGCATCAGCGCCTTGGTGTCGGCGGCTTTGCCTTGATTCCAAATCTGCTCTTTGCACAATGGCGTCAAGCTGGCCGCGTGGGATTGGTAGCTTTGCCTTGATTCCAAATCTGCTCTTTGCACAATGTTGTAGGAAATCGTGCTGTCGTTCAGCGTGCTTTGCCTTGATTCCAAATCTGCTCTTTGCACAATAGCAAAGGGTGGGTAAGACGGAGTTAAAACCGTGTAAGTGCTTGAGCGGGCTACCAAAACAGCAATTGCTCCGGAAGTTTTTCCGGGGCAATTACTGTTTCGGGAGGCCCGTGCATGATAAACATTCGTTCCCATTGGGCCTGGGTGACGTACAGGGCCCGGACGTGGCCTTCGGGAGGGATGTTGAGTTTTAGCCGGCGCATTTGGGTGTTCATACGGTTATGGCTGACCAGAGCACGGGTGTAGACCGACCACTGGACCATGATGAACCCTTCGTCCAGCAGGTACTTACGGAAATCGGTGGCGCGCTTGCGTTGTTCGCGCGACATGACGGGCAGATCGAAGACGACTAGCAGCCAGCCCATTTTGAATTGATAGCCGTCCATGGCACATAGGTTTCCAGGTTCTGTTCCAGCAGGCACTTTCGAAAAGAGCGTATGGAGAGTTCGATGACAGTCTGGACCTGACGGGGACGTACCTTGTAGGTGATGCTATCCTGCAGGAAGGGGACAAGATGGTGCTTGAAGGCTGTGTCGAGTTCCATGGGGAGGGGGCGGGTATTATGCAGCCAACTCATTACGCGGGCATCCACGAGGGGCCGGAAGGGCTCCATCAGGTCATAGGCGAGGGGGGTGGAACGTTCAGCGGTGGCATGGCCGATGTCAAAAGTGGGGTCAAGGCCGCAGGCGAAGCAGCTCTGGAGGACGCGGGCAAGCAGGACGGCATAACCATAGTCCAAGGCGCAGTTGGATACGCCTTCGTTGCGGAGGCGGAGAAAGTCCACATCGCCCAGGTATTCGCGAAACACGCTCCAATAAAGGCGGCTGACGGCGGCTTCTTTGTCGGGGCGGCATTCCCGAGCCCATTCCTGGATTTTTGCGATGGCGGGACTTTCCGGGCACCAGGCACAGGCAAGGCATTCCTGATTGCGGCATTTGGCATCGATGGTCTTCTGCCAGGCGGCGTCGAGGAAATCGCGGGGGACACGCTCCCATACGCGGGTCAGTTCCGTGTCGGTGTTGCGCTGGGCGGGGAGCATGATGCACGCCGGTTTGAATGTCTTGCACAGCACCACGCCAATGCCGCGTTCGGCGGCTTCCGTTAGCAGCAGCATTTCGATTTTGGCGGAAAAACAACAGACCACGATAGCGGCGATGTCGTCCAAGGGCAGTTGCCGCCGCCCTTCCGCCGTGGTGCAGACCAGTTGTCCGTCTACACAATTAAGTTCGGCTTTAGTGCTCTCTATGGTGACGACGTGGTAGGACATGCCCCAGTCAGCTTCGGTTTCAGAATCTTCAGACCGGATTTTCTCAAGGAGTCCAGTCGCACATTGATTTTTGAATCATCGCTTCTATTCTCCAATTTTACCTTGTCCGCAGCATTGATATCCAAGCAAATGCCATCGGCATTATCCTTGATGGAGGCCACGGACCATATGCCTTGATATGTTCCAGCCTTGACCTGAATCAGGGAACCTTTGCGCAAGATACGGATGGGGCGGCCGCCGTTTTTCTCGCGCAGGGCGCGCAACTGGGGATAAACCTTGAAATGAGGGATGACGGTGGGAGAGGGGTCGAGGGCGCAGCCCCAGTTTTCCGTTACCAGGATTGCGCCTTTAATTTTGGCGAGCTTCCCGTCCGGGGCGTCGGGGCCGCCGAGAAGAAGGGAGCGTTTCTTTTCGGTGGTCTTGATGAAACGCTTGCCGTTTTCATCGCAACGGGCGTTTTTCTCCGTTGTTTTCTGACGGAGCGTTGTGATGGCGCCTGCGGCGACGGTTCCCCATGTGGTCTGGTCCACGATGATCCCGTGCATTTTGGCGGGAATGTGGCGGACGACCCGGCATTCGGCCAGGCGCTCAGAGATCGTGTGGAGGGTGTCCTCGGGCAAGTCTTGGATGCTGATGTGCTTATCAGCGCTGAAGTCCAGGAAAGGATAACGCGCTTTAAGGTGGCGTTGTTCACTATCGGGGAGGTTGCGTTTGACCAGCAGAGGCCAGTCTTCGGGGGCGAAGAGCAGCAGGGCGAGCCCTTGGGTGACGGCATCCATGGCGTGATGCAGGTAGGTCAGCTCGCGGATGTCGGCCTTGGTGAGCTTGCGGGGCGGCATGTCGTCTTGGATGGGCTCGACGGGGGCTTCCTCCGCTTTCTTCTTTCGTTTTGACGACTTAGGTTGGCCCTTGGCGGCTGTTTGCAGCCGTGGAACAGCATTGAAGAGGCATTCGTCAATATGGAGTTTTTGGCGGATGAAAGCGGTGACGTTGCCGGGAAGGTGTTTGGCGTCGATGCCGATGCGCTGTTTGACGAGGCGGATGGCCATTTTGTTCAGGTGGGAGGTTTGGGTCAGGTCGCGCTCGGTGAAGTCGGCGTTTCGCTGGTCATAGCGCTCCATTAGCATCAGTTCAGCTCGCCGTTCGCAGCGCCGGCGATCGTCCGATTTTTGGGGGTATTGTTTCTTGTGCTTGGCGACATAATCCACGTATGCCTTTTTTGTAGTGATTTGGATGTTTTCGTGGCCGGGAACCTCGCGCCCCTGCTCTTCGCAGATGAATTGCATGGCGGTGCGCTGGCCCTTCATGTCATTGACCGACCGGAAGGTCATGACGCAGGAAGACAGGGCGTCGGAGGGACGCAGGGAGCGGGGAATGATGTGCTCGATTTCCAAGCGGTCAGCCAGCAGATGGTTGTAGCTCAGATGCGTACCCGTATAAGGGCAGACAAAGCCCTGGTCCTCCAGGATGCGGGCTTTGCGGATCAGGCTGCCGGTAATGGCGACCCTTTCCTCCGAGTTGGCAATCGCTTCTTCCAGGTTTTTGACAACGGACCGGAAATTGCCCAGTTTTTCATTCAATTTATGCGTGATTTCTTTCGAGTTCAGCCCGGAGAATTCCTGCAGTTCGCGAACGACTTCGACGACGGTTGCGGCAATGCGTTTTTCGTCGCCGCCGGCAAACTCCTCCACCATGTGAGCCAAGAGGCGTTCGAAAACCAGGAGCCGATGCCGGACCAAGTGGTTATTGGTCTGCTGAACAAGCGGTTCCCGTAAAAGCCGGTTGCGGATTTCCTCGGTTTCGTAGAGGCAGCCCCCTTCCTTCGTGGAGTCTTTGCCCGAGATGCTTTCGTCGAAGGTCTTGGCAAGGATTTCACGGCAGTAGGCGGCACGTCCTTTGGGATAATCAGCCGAGAGGCGGCGGGTGGCGAGATCGGCGTTTTTTTTCTTTGCTTTTTTCTGGTGGGAGGCCAGGGCGTCGCTGGCGGCGGTCGTGTCCTGTCCGGCCGTTTCCATTTCGGCGAGAATATCGCCAAGCCGGATCTTCTTTCCGGCAGACAGTGATGATTGGGCCTTTTCGCGGCTTTCGGCGGACAGTTGAGGCCAGAGATCCTTCATGATCTGGTTGGTTGCCAGGAGTTTTTTGACAGGGTCCAGGACAAGAGCCTCTTCCATTTCTTCTGTCAGAAAGAAGCTTTCGGTATTGGCCGGCGTACAACCAGTGACGTCTTTCAGTGCGGCATTCAGGGTGCGTTTGGTGAAAAATCCGTCGGCCTCCATTCGGGAGTGAAGAGCTTGGCGCTCGGCGGGCAGCAGGGTGCGGATCTGTCCGTCCGCGCCGAAAACGGTCAGGTTGTTCAGCAGGCGGCCCCAGCGGTAGAGCAGATACTCGGGGCATCTTTTCAGCGGGGTGTTCTTTCCTGTGATGCGGCAGGCGGGAATGATGCGGTTGTCAAAACGCGGTACGTATTGGCCGAACAGCAGGCCGCCTTTAAACCGGGCTGGCAGCTCAAGGCCGGAGGTGGCGGCATTTCTTAACAGAATATCGCTGAGGGCATCATCCACCTTGGGCAGTTTGCCGGCATGGGCGGCGAGAATGCGGCGGACTTCTTCGGTGACGACTCCGCGCGGGAAGGCGGCATTGTTTCCCTTGAAATAGATGCGGGAGGCCTTGACTTCGCCCATCGGGTCCAGACCGAGTGCCTTGCAGACGGTTTCGGCCATGGTGGCGGTTTTGTGTTTTTCCATGAGAGCGATGGAGTTTTTCACCTTATCGGTGTCCTCTTTATCGCCTGCATCTGCGTCATCGCCCGCCCACAAGGCATTTCCGTCATAGCCGCGGTTGTGGGCATACCAGCGGAGGACCGACCACAATTCCTCCCACGTCAGCGTCTTTTTTCCATCGGAAGCCAGAATTCGGGCGGCCAGCAGCCAAGGATAACTGTTGGAGTTGGCATCGAGCTGGTCCCGGGACAAGACGCCGAGCCCGGCCAGGTAGTTTTTCAGGCGGTCAATCCGCGAGCGCCGGGCGGCGATGTTTCGGCGAGAGCGGCGGAAGCCGCGCCGGGCGGAAGCTAGGCAGGCATCCTTGGGAAAGAGAACCACGCCTGTGCCGAGCAAAGAATGGAATGTGCCTGGGGCGTCCGAAACCTGAAAGGCAGCCCATCCAATGGAGCTGTGTCCTATATCGAAGGAAAAAGCGATTTGGCCCTGTTTCATGAGAAAAAGCTTCCGCTTATTATGTTTTCAGCTTGACACCCGAAATGACGTGGTGAATTATGCGCATCGTCTTAATTGGAATCAAGACAAAGTTAATTAAGGCAGTTCGGACCTCTACTTTGTACGTCAGGATAGAAAGCCTTTTATAAAGACGAACTCACGAGTTCGTCTTTTCTTTATTAGTACAAAGGGCCGATCCCGTAATTCAGTAATCTGGAGGGGGGGCTGTTCCATTTAAACGCGTTTGGGTGAACTTGTGCTTTTTCGGCTGGTGCACCGGCGTTTTCTGATGGAACTGCCTGAAAATACGCTTGAATGGAGGGGCCGGGCGCCTATTGTCGGTCGGCGTTTGGATAGGCCGTATGGACAGAGGGGCGATGAAGAAGTGGATTTTGATATTGTTGAATGCCGTGTTGGCGGAACTGACGCGGGCGTTGCGGCGGAGTGGGCGGCCGGGACGGCGGCCGCGATGCGCGGGCACAGGCGGGGCGCTGGAGGAAGCGATTGCGAAACGGCGAAGCGACGTCTGCGTGACGGGTGGCGGGCAGGTGGTGAAATTGCTGGCGGACGACAACGAAGGCAGCCGTCACCAACGGTTCCTGGTGCGGCTGGCGGGTGGGGAAGCGGTGCTGGTGGCGCACAATGTGGACGTCGGCCGGCGCGTGGAGCCGCTGCGGGTCGGCGATGGCGTGGAATTCTCGGGCGAATTCGAATGGAACGACTTGGGCGGGGTGGTGCATTGGACCCACCACGATCCGATCGGCCGGCATCCGGATGGCTGGGTCAAAGCCAACGGGAAAATGTATAACTAAAGCAGCAAAACCCATAATCCCTTTTCAGATTTGGGGTTACAGCATAAGGGGTCAGTCCTATGAATTGATGTTTCGTCGGCGCGGGATGCGGCGTGTGGTGTGGGGAATGTTCGGCCTGCCGGATCGGTGGCGGCATTTCCTGGCGCTGGAAACGCCGTTGACGAAAACGCGGGGCGGGGGCTAAAGTGCCGTCCCGATTAGCGCATTCAGCGGCACCATAACCCGGAGGAAGAACGAGCATGAGCACGACAGTCAGCGATCTGCTGCGGATCAAGGGGAACAAGGTGGAGACCATCACGGCGGCGGAGCCGCTGATTGAGGCCATCCGCCGCATGAGCGCCAAGCACATTGGCTGCCTGGCGGTGGTGACCAAAGCCGGCAAGCTTTCGGGCATCCTGTCCGAACGCGATGTCTTGTGGAAAATCATTGCGGAGGGGATTTCCCCGAAAACCCACCCGGTGAAGGAGGCGATGACTCCGCTCCGGCAGATGCGCACGGTGACGCCGACGCAGACGGTGGAGGAGTGCATGGCGTTGATCACGGGCCGGAGGCACCGCCACCTGCCCGTGCTCGAAAACGGCAAGCTCGTGGGCCTCGTATCCATCGGCGATGTCGTCAAGTACCTGCTCGACGCCCAGCAGGCGACGATTAACAGCCTGGAAAAATACATCACGGGGACGTTCTAAGCGGAATTCGCGGTACGGGGGCTGGGGGACAATTGGAGAACGGAACGATGACGACAACCTGTACGTGCGCCTGCGCGGAAGCCGGGCCGGACGAAAAAGAGCTGATGGGGCGGCTGGAGGAGGTCCTGGCCGAACAAAAAGACAAGCCGGGCGGGCTGATTCCCGCGCTGCAGACGGCACAGGCCATCTTTGGCTATTTGCCGGAAGCGGCGATGCGGCGCGTGGCGCAAGCCTTCGACAAGTCGTACAGCGAGGTGGCGGGGGTGGTCTCGTTCTATTCGTTTTTCTCGACGGTGCCGCGCGGGAAATACCTGGTGCGGGTGTGCCTGGGCACGGCGTGCTACGTGCGCGGCGGCAACGAGGTGCTGCGGGCGATGAAGGAAAAGCTGGGGATCGACGTGGGCGGCACGACGCCGGACCGGCTGTTCTCGCTGGAGGTGGGCCGCTGCTTCGGGGCGTGCGGCATGGCTCCGGTACTGATGGTCAACGACGACCTGCACCAGCGCGTGAAGCCGGCGAAGATCGGCGAATTGCTTGAAAAATACCGCGCGCCGGCGGCGCCCGCGCAGGAGGCCCGGCCGTGACGAAGCATCTCAAGAAGATCGAAACGGGCGCAGCGCTGGCGGCGTGGCGGGACCAGTTGCGGAAGTCGGAAAAGGCCGCGCAGGAAGTGCGGATTTGCATGGGCGGGAGTTGCCTGGCCTCGGGCGCGCCGGAAATCGCGGCCGCGTTCAAGAAAGAACTGGCGGCGGCGGGGCTGGCGGAAACGGTGCCGGTGCGCGCGGCGGGTTGCATGGGGCCGTGCGTGCGCGGACCCGTGCTGCGCCTCGGCGCCGGCACGTTTTATCAGGGCGTGAAGCCCGAAGACGTCGCGGAAATCGTCCGCGAGCATCTGGTCGGGGGGCGCACGGTGGACCGGCTGATCGCTCACGACGAGGCCAGCGGCAAGCCGCAGGCGCAGGACCAGGACATTCCGTTCTTTACGAAGCAGACTCAGATCGTGCTGCGCAATTGCGGGAAGATCGATCCGGAGCGAATCGAAGAATACATCGCGCGCGACGGCTACGCGGCGCTGGCGAAGGTGCTGGGTGAGCTGTCGCCGGAGCAGGTCGTCGAGGAAATGAAGGTCTCCGGCCTGCGCGGCCGCGGCGGGGCGGGCTTCCCGACGTTCATGAAGTGGGAATTCACCCGGCGCGCGCCGGGCGACCTGAAATACGTGCTGTGCAACGCGGACGAAGGCGATCCGGGTGCGTACATGGACCGCAGCGTGCTGGAAGGCGATCCGCACAGCGTGATCGAGGGCATGGCGATCGCGGCCTACACGATCGGGGCGGCGCAGGGCTACGTCTACGTGCGGGCGGAATATCCGCTGGCCGTGGCGCGGCTGAAGAAGGCCATTGCGCAGGCCCACGCCTGCGGGTTTTTGGGCAAGAAGATCTTGGGCACGGCGTTTTCGTTCGATCTGGACATCCGCATGGGGTCCGGCGCCTTCGTGTGCGGCGAGGAAACGGCGTTGATCGCGTCCATCGAAGGCCAGCGGGGCGAGCCGCGGCCGCGGCCGCCGTTTCCGGCGCAAAAGGGGCTGTGGGGCAAGCCAACGGTGCTCAACAACGTGGAGACCTACGCCAACGTGCCGGCGATTTTGCTGAACGGCGCGGCGTGGTACGCGCAACGGGGCACGCCGAAGAGCAAGGGCACGAAGGTGTTCGCCTTGGCCGGCTGCGTGAACAACACGGGCCTGGTGGAAGTGCCCGTGGGCACGTCGTTGGGCGAACTGATCTACGACATCGGCGGGGGGGTCCGCGGCGGCAAGGCCTACAAGGCCGCGCAGATCGGCGGGCCCTCGGGCGGCTGCATCCCGAAGCAGAACCTCAACGTGCCGCTGGACTACGAGAGTTTGCAGGAGCTGGGCGCCATCATGGGCTCCGGCGGCCTGATCGTGATGGACGAGGACACGTGCATGGTGGACGTGGCCCGGTTCTTCATCGAATTCGTGCAGGAGGAATCCTGCGGCAAGTGCGTGCCGTGCCGCGTGGGCACGAAGCGCATGGGCGAGATCTTGCAACGCATCTGCGACGGCGAGGGCGAACTGGCGGACATCGAGCGCCTCGAAAAGCTGGGGGCATTCATCAAGGAAGCGTCGCTGTGCGGGCTGGGGCAGACAGCGCCGAATCCGGTGTTGTCGACGATCCGGCATTTCCGCGAGGAATACGTGCAGCACATCCGCGACAAGCATTGCGCGGCGGGCGTGTGCCCGGCGCTGGTGCTGGCGCCGTGCCTGAGCGCGTGCCCGGCCGGCGTGCAGGTGCCGGGCTTCGTTGCGCTAACGGCGGAAGGCCGCTACGCCGAGGCCCTCAAGCTGCACCGCGAGCGCAATCCGTTCGCGGCCATCTGCGCGCGGGTGTGCTTCCACACCTGCGAAGACCATTGCCGGCGGACGGGGCTGGACGGCGAGGCCGTGGCCATCCGCGGCATCAAGCGCTTCATGGTGGACCAGGAAGTGACGATCGTGAAGCCGGAGGCGCGCGAGAACGCGGCCAATGCGGCGCGGAAGGTGGCGATCGTCGGCGCGGGCCCCGCGGGCCTGACCTGCGCGTATTTCCTGGCGCGGCTGGGCTACAAGCCGACGGTGTACGAAGCCGAGCCGCGGCCCGGCGGGATGCTGGTGCAGGCGATCCCGGCCTACCGGCTGCCGCGCGAAACCCTCGCGCGCGAAATCCGCATGATCGAATCGCTGGGCGTCGAGATCAAGACTCTCCAGCGGTTGGGAAAGGATTTCTCGCTGCAGAAACTGCGCGACGACGGCGCCGAGGCGGTTTTTTTGGCCGTGGGCGCGCCCGACGGGCTCGGGCTGGAAATGTCCGGCAGCGATGCCAAAGGCGTCGTGGATTCGATGGACTTTCTGCGGCAGTACAACATCCGCGGGTCGGCGCCGGTCGGCAAGGACGTTGTGGTGATCGGCGGCGGCAACGCGGCGATTGACGCGGCGCGGACGGCGCTGCGGCTGGGCGCGGAGCGGGTGACGGTGGTCTACCGCCGCACGCGCGAGCAGATGCCGGCCTACGCGGAGGAGATCGAAGAGGCGCAGCAGGAAGGCGTGAAGCTGCGCACCCTGTGTGCGCCGGAACGGTTCGAGGTCGAAAACGGCCAGATCGCCGGCTTGGTTTGCCGGCGGATGACGCTCGGCGACTTTGATCGCAGCGGGCGGCGCAAGGCGTTGGCGGAAGCTGATGATGCCCTGGAAACAATTCCCTGCGACCATGCCATTCTGGCGATTGGCCAGCGGCTGGACGCGAAGGCCGTGCTCGGCAAGACCGGCGCGGCCGTGGCCGGCGGCTGGATCCAGGCCGACCCCGTCACGGGCCAGACCGCGGTGCCATGGCTCTTCGCGGGCGGCGATGCGGTGACGGGGCCGTCGTCGGTGGTCGAGGCCATCGCCGCGGGCGAGCGCGCGGCGGTGGGCATCGACCGGATGCTGACGGGCGCGGACCACGCCTTCTGGCGCGGCTATCCGGACGTGCCGACGGACTACGACCCCGACGCCGATCCGGTGCCGTACCCGCGCGAGGACCTCAACCTCATCGCGCTGGACCGGCGGAAAAACAACTTCGACGAAGTGGAGCAGCCGTGGAACGAGGCCACGGCTCGGCGGCAGGCGCGGCGGTGCCTGCGGTGCGACTACGGCAAGACCGGCAAGGTGAGGGGAGCGGCGACATGATCCACGTCACGATCAACGGCAAGGCGATTGAAATCGCCGAAGGGTCCACCATCCTGCAGGCGGCGAAATCGGCGGGCATCCAGATCCCGACGCTGTGCTTTCTGGAGAAGCGCGAGCCGCTCGGTGCGTGCCGGGTATGCCTGGTGGAGGTCGAAGGGGCGCGGACGCTCGTGGCGGCGTGCTCCACGCCCTGCACGGAAGGGCAGGTGGTGCATGTCAACAGCCCCAAGGCCCGCGCCGCGCGCAAGCAGGTGGTCGAACTGCTGCTCTCCGAACACGACGGCGACTGTCAGATCTGTGAGCGCAACGAGGACTGCGAGCTGCGGAAGCTGGCCAGCGACATGGGCATCCGCACGGTGACCTTCGGCGGCGCGCGCGCGGCGCCCAAGCGCGACGCCAGCACGCCGGGGCTGGTGCGCGATAATGCCAAGTGCATCAAGTGCCGCCGCTGCGTGACGGTTTGCAACCAGGTGCAGGGCATCGGCGCGCTGTTCCCGCAGGGCCGCGGCTTTTCCACGGTGATCGGGCCCGCGTTCGCGGGCAACCTTGATGGCGTGACCTGCGTGCAATGCGGCCAGTGCGCCGCGGTGTGCCCCGTGGGGGCCATCACCGAGCGCAGCGCCATCGACGACGTGTGGGCGACGCTGGACGATCCGGCCAAAACCGTGATCGTGCAGACCGCGCCGGCCATCCGGGCGGCGCTGGGCGAGGAATTCGGATATCCGCCGGGCACGCGCGTGACGGGCAAGATGGTGTCGGCCCTGCGTCAGATGGGCTTCAACGCGGTATTTGACACGAATTTTGCGGCCGATTTGACCATCATGGAGGAAGGCACCGAGTTGCTGACGCGCCTGAAACGGGCGCTGGTGGACAAAGACAAGACGGCGGCCTTGCCGATGTTCACAAGTTGCTCGCCGGGCTGGATCCAATATGCGGAATACTACTACCCGAACTTCCTCGACCACCTCTCGACGTGCAAGTCGCCGCAGCAGATGTTCGGCGCGGTGGCGAAGACCTTCTATGCGCAGAAGATCGGGGTGAAGCCGGAAGACCTCGTGGTGGTGTCCGTGATGCCCTGCACGGCGAAGAAGTTCGAGGCCCAACGTCCCGAGATGAACTCCAGCGGCGTGCGCGACGTGGACTACGTCCTGACCACGCGCGAGCTGGCGCGGATGATCCGGCAGGCCAACCTCGCGTTCGCAGAGCTGCCGGACGGCGAGATGGACGCCCCGCTGGGGCTGTCCACCGGCGCGGCGGACATCTTTGCGAACACCGGCGGGGTGATGGAAGCGGCATTGCGCACGGCCTATGAAATTGTGACCGGCCGCGAACTGCCGGCGGAAAACCTGCACGTGAAGCCAATCGAAGGCCTCGAAGGCATCAAGGAAGCGTCGGTCAAGATTGAGCGGACGCAGCCCTCGTGGTCGTTCCTCGAAGGGGTGGAGCTGAAGGTGGCTGTTTCGCACGGCTTGGGCAACACGCGGCGCCTGCTGGAAAAGATCCGCACGGGCGAGGTTCACTATCATTTCGTGGAAGTGATGACGTGTCCCGGCGGCTGCATCGGTGGCGGCGGCCAGCCGCGCTTGACTGACGACGCCGTGCGCCTGAAACGCATCTCGGCCATCTATGCCGAGGATGAGTCCAAGAAGCTGCGCAAGTCGCACGACAATCCGGCGATCCAGGATCTGTATAAAGAATTTCTCGGCCGCCCCAACAGCCACAAGGTCCACGGACTGCTGCATACGGAATACACGAAAAAAGAGCGGCGCTGACGGGCCAGCAACTTCGAATGTAGCGAATGGCTGCGGTCGGCCAGGGCGTTGCCTTGGCGGACTTGCGGCCCCCAAAACATTCAATTATAGGCCTGACCCCTATTTTGACCCCTATTTCGCAAGGGAGGGGGCTCCGGGAGTCATGAATCGAGCACTTCGCGGATTGTATTTCCGAGCTTGTTCAGGGTGAATGGCTTACATAAGAGGCGGATGCCGTCTTCCAGAACGCCGTGATGGGCAATCACATCCGCGGTGTAGCCGGACATGAAGAGGATCTTCAGATGGGGCTGCCGGGCCAAAAGGATTTGGGCGAGAGCCCGGCCGTTCATTTCCGGCAGGACAACGTCGGTTATTAACAACTGGATATCACCGGGGGTGGACTCGGCCCGCTGGATGGCTTCATTCGGCCTGGCGGCTGCGAGGACACGATATCCCAGGCATTCTATCATGGACTTGCAGATGGTCAGGATACCCGGGTCGTCTTCCACCAGCAGGATGGTTTCCTGGCCGGGGGGGGTGGCCGGCTGGGGCAGCATCGGGGGCGCGAGGTCCGCGATTTTGTGCTTTGGCAGGAAAATCCGGAAGCAACTGCCTTGACCGGGCTGGCTGTTCACGTCGATGAATCCGCCATTTTGCCGAACGATGCCATAGATGGTGGCGAGGCCGAGGCCGATGCCGCGGCCGACGTTTTTGGTGGTGAAAAAGGGCTCAAAGAGCTGGGCGACGACTTCAGGCTCCATGCCCGCGCCGTCATCCGTGACGGACAGGCAGATGTAATCGCCGGGATGTTGCTCGGGATGGCGGGCGATTTCCGCCGGTCCGATAACGGCGTGCCGGGTACGGATCGTAACCGTGCCGGCGCCGGTAATGGCGTCGCGCGCGTTGACGCACAGGTTGGCCAGGATCTGGTCGAGTTGGGAGGGATCCATGCGGATGGGAGCCAGATCCACATGCGGCTGCCAAATCAGGCGGATATGTTCGCCGATGAGGCGCCGGAGCATTTGCAGCATGCCCGCGATCGTCTCGTTGAGATTGAGGATGCGGGGGGCGATGGTTTGCTTGCGGGCATATGCGAGGAGCTGGCGGGTGAGGTCGGCGGAACGAGTGGCGGCGCGTCGGATTTCCTGCAAATCATCCTCCACGGATTCGCCGGCCGCCAGGCGTTCCAGGGCGAAATCCGCATGCCCCAGAATGACTTGCAGCATGTTGTTGAAGTCGTGAGCCACGCCGCCAGCGAGCCGGCCGACGGATTCGATTTTCTGCAACTGGGCCAGTTGGGCCTGCAGGCGTTCGCGTTCGGCGTCGGCGGTCTTGTGGCGGGTGATATCCTGGATCGCCCCTTCCACCTTGACGATCTTGCCGGAGGGGTCCCGGACGGGCTCGCCGTGGGTGCGAACCCAGCGGCGGTGTCCCTGAGCGGAGATGATTTCCATGGTTTCGTCGTAGGGTACGCCCTGAACGGCGCAGGCATGGAATACCTGCGCGATCCGCGCTCGCCATTCAGGGGCATAATAGGAAATGCCCTCCGCAACGGATGGCGAATAACCGGGGGGGCGGTCGTGGATGGCGGCCACCTCGTCGGACCAGACCATGCGGTCTTCGCTCAAATCGACGCTCCAGCCGCCGATGGTGGCGGTGCGGCCGGCGATACGCAGGAGCCGGCCGTTTTCCGCCAGCCGGGCCTCGGCCTGTTTGCGTTCCGTGACGTCGATCGAATAGCCCCCCAGCAGAGTCTGGCCGTTGCGGGTGATCGGGAACTTGACGGTCTCGTAGTGGCGGCCGCTCAGTTCTTCTTCCCGTTTCAGGATGGTGCCCCGCTGGACGACGTCCCAGTCGTCGGCAATGATCTTGGCGGCGTCTTCCGGCGGGAACACTTCGGTGGTGGTTTTTCCGGCCATTTCCGAGACCGGCCGGCCGAGCATTTCGTGGAAATCATCGCTGGCCACCAGGAAGCGGCTTTCGGTGGGCGAGACCTCTTTGAGATAGGCATGGATGGGCGAATGGCGCAGGAACAGCATGAGCGTTTCCCGGCTTTCCCGCAGCGCCGCTTCGGTCTGCCAGCGGTCGGTGACATCGATGGTGTAGCCGGCCAGCAAGGTCCGGTCGTGGCGGACAATTGGAAACTTGATCGTTTCGTAGTGACGGCCGTTGAGCTCTTCGTCCAATTTCAGGAATTTGCCCTGCTGCACGACAGCCCAGTCGTCGGCGGTGATCTTCGCGGCGAATTCCGGCGGAAAGAGCTCCGCCATGGTTTTGCCGATCATCTGTGAGCCGGGAATGCCGATCATGTCGCGGTAGTTTTCACTGGCCACCAGAGTCCGGCTCTCCGTGGGCGAGACTTCCTTGATGAACGTGTAAATGGGGGAATGGCGCAGAAACATGGCCAACATATCCTGGCTTTCCCGCAAGGCTGCTGCGGCCGGCTGGCCGGTGGGGGCGCCGGGTGTGGATTCTTCCGCGGACGGCACACGGTTCGGTTTCATACGAAGGCTCCTGGGGGCTGCCGCCGGGCGGAATCAGAGGAAGGCGGGCATGGCCTCCTGTGGGCCCGGGGAATCGGCATAGAAGGTGGTGGCTGTTCAGGCATCGAAGACTTGGTGCAGCTTGGCGGCCAGTTCGCGGCGGGTGAACGGCTTATGGAGGAAATGGATTTCCTCATCCAGGATGCCTTGGCGGCTGATGACGTCGGCGGTGAATCCAGACATGAAGAGGCAGCGGAGCCCTGGCTGCAGCTCGCGGAGCGTCCGGGCCAGATCGCGGCCGTTGAGGCCGGGCATGACGATGTCGGTCAGGAGCAGGTGGATGGGGTCGGAATGCTCCTTGGCCAGCCGAATGGCTTCGGCGGGGGTCTGGGCGGCGCGGACGACATAACCGAGTCTGATGAGCATTTGGGCGGTCATGGCGAGGATGGCAGGTTCGTCTTCGACCAGCAGGATGGTCCGGGAGCCGTCTGCCGGCGCGGCCGGCGGGGCCGGGGCGGCCGCCGCGGCCGCTGGACCTGCGGCCCGGGGCAGATAGACATGGAACGTGGATCCTTGGTCCGGAACGCTGGTGGCATCGATGATCCATGCGTTCTGCTTGACAATGCCGTAGACCGTGGCCAGACCCAGACCGGTTCCTGTCCCCGCGGGCTTGGTCGTGTAAAACGGCTCGAATACGTGGGCCAGCGTTTCGGCGTCCATGCCGCAACCGGTGTCGCGCACGGTGAGCCGGGCATATTCGCCAGGCACGGCACCGGGATGGCTGGCGCAGAAAGCGGCATCAAACCTGGCGGTGCCGGTCGCAATGCAGATCTGGCCGGTTCCGGCAATGGCGTCGCGGGCGTTCACGCACAGGTTGACCAGAATTTGGCCCATCTGGGATGGATCGGCCTGCACCGGCAGGGCCGTCGCGGCCGGCTGCCAGATGAGTTCGATGTTTTCCCCGATGAGCCGGTGGAGCATCCGCAGGGAGACGGAGACGGTTTCATTGAGATCGATGCGGCGCGGCGCGATGGTCTGCTTGCGGGCGAACGCCAGCAACTGGCGGGTGAGTGCTCCGGATTCGGTCGCCGCCCGGCGGATTTCCTCAAGACTGGCGCGGACGTCCGGGGTCAGGCTGGCCTCGGAGAGGATCATTTCGGCGTGCCCGAGAATGACGGTGAGCATGTTGTTGAAGTCATGGGCCACGCCGCCGGCGAGGCGGCCGATGGAATCCAGCTTCCGGGCGTCCTGGAGCTGCGCGGAGAGCCGGAGCTGTTCGGAGATGTCGCGTTTGACGGCGACGTAGTTGGCGATCTGGCCTTGGGCATCGAACACGGGCGAAATGATGGCGTCTTCCGTGTAGAGCGCGCCGTTCTTGCGCCGGTTGACCAACCGGCCTTTCCAGGTTTGTCCGGCGCGCAGCGTGGTCCACATCCGGCGATAGAATTCAGCATTCTGCTGTCCGCTCTGGAGGAGGCGGGGATTCTGGCCGATGACTTCTTCCCGATGGTAGCCCGACACCGTTTCGAAGGCGGGGTTGACGTATTGGATGTTGGCCTGCGGGTCGGTCACGACGATGGAGTCGGCGGACTGCTCGATGGCGGTGGCCAGGCGCTTCAGGTCGGCTGCGGCCCGGTCGTGGTCCTCCAGGATTCCGAGCAAGGCCTGGCGGGTCTGGTTGCTTTCCTCCAGCAGGGTGTGCAGGCGCTCTTCCGCGCGCTTGCGGGTCGTGATGTCCATGGAAATGGTGGCGAACCGATTGTCGCTCAGCGGCACCGCCGAGATCAAAAAATGTTTGTCCAGAGGGGAATAGAACGTCTCGAAATGGCAAGGCGTGCGGGAGAGCGTGGTTTGCGCGTACTCGGTCAGATAGGGTGGCGGCATGGCTCGGTATACTTCGGAGGCCAGTTTCCCGATGGCTTCTTTGCGCGTCAATCCGGTCAGTCGGCAGAAAGCCTCGTTGACATCGGTCAGGCGATAGTCCCGGGGGGTGCCGGCCGCGTTGCAGATCAGTTCGTGCAAAGCGACGATTTCGTCCATGGAATCGAAGAGCGTGCGCAGCTTCAGCTCGTTTTCGCGCAAGGATTCTTCCGCGCGCCGGCGGACGGTCACATCCATGGTGTGGCCGCGGTATCCTCGAAGTGTGCCGTCGGGGCCTGTCTGCGGGAGGCCCGACGTGGACACCCATATGGTTCGGCCATCCTTGGCGACGACGGCATTTTCGTAATCCACGAACGGTTCGCGGCTGGCGAACACGGCGAGCGTGGCCTGGCGAAATGCCGCCCGGCCGCTTTCGGGATGCAGGTCGTGGTAATGTATTTTTCCGACCAGTTCGTCGGGGTGGTAGCCGAAGACCGATTCCACGACGGGGCTGACGTAGGTGATAAGACCATCGGCATCGGTTTCCCAGGCGACGGTACGGCTGTGGGCGGCCAGTTCCAAAAGGCGCTGCTCGCTGTTTTCCAATTCGGTCTTCCGGTCGCGCAGAGTGCGGCGGCTGGTCAGAAGTCTGCCGGTCAGCGCGGTCAGCAGGATGGCGATGGTTGCAAGTCCGGCCGGGATGGCCGCATGGGCGGCGACGATCCATTTCCAGTGGTGGGCATCGATGTCGAGACCAATCCCAATAGGGCGGCCTTGGGCAGGCGTGGTGACCGCGGCCATGGCGCTGACCCACGTGCCCCAGGGGTCGAAATACGGCCCCCTGACGACGGGTTGGCCATCCGCCAGCACAGAGATCAGTTCTTTCGAACAGTTGGTATAAACCTGACCGGGCCACGAGCAATCGGGCGAATCGTCGGGTTCGTTGTCCACGAGGAAAACGATGGCACCGTCGGACCGGCTGGCCATGAGATAGGCGAACCGGCACCCGGGCTGGGCCCGGCAGACGTTGGCGAGCTGTTCCTTGAAATGGCGATAGACCGGAGTCCCGAGATCGGCCGGGGTGCCGGTCAGCGCGGCGACCCAATCGGGGCAGATCGAAGCGGCGAGCATCCGGGTCTGCTGGAGCAGCTTGGCGCGGAGCTGGCGATCGGCGTAGTGGCCGGCGGCCCAGGAGGCGCCAACCACCAACGCCGCATAGGCGCTCCTGCGCAGAAGCTTGAACACCCGGCGGGCCGTCATGGGGCCGTGTCCTCCACGCTGGAGTAGGGCGGCGGCTCGCCGAGACGCCGGGCAAGGGCGTTGATTTCGCGCTTGAGTTCAGCCACGCGGTTTTCGCGGCCGAGGGTTGCCGTGTACCAGCGCCGCAGTTCGTCGAGCTGCCGCGTCTGCTCTTCCGCCGTCTGGGTTCGTTCGGTGATGTCGCGCACGCTGACGATGATCCCCTTGACGGCCGGTTCGGCCAGGAAGCTTTGGCCGACGATCTCCACGGGTACCCATCCGCGCGTCTTGTGGACGTGGCGGCACTCGATGCGGTGGGTCCGGTCCGGCTGGGCCACCGCGGTCTGGAAGGCCTGGGCGATTCGCTCCCAATCGCCAGGATGGATGATTTCATGTATGTTTTTGCCGAGCAAATCCTGGGGTCGGAAGCCGGTGATTGGTTCTTCGGCGGCACTGATGTACTGGAGCGCGCCGGCGGCATCGATCACGGCGATGACATCGGAGGAATTCTTCACCAGCAGGCGGAACCGTTCTTCGCTTGCGCGGCGGGCTTCTTCGGCTTCCTTGAGGCCGGTGATGTCGAGGAGGACGCCGTTCCACAGGAGGGTGCCGTTGGCCAGTTGGCGGGGATTGGCGGCCGCGCGGAGCCATTTAGTCCGACCATCCGGAACGACGATCCGGAATTCCTGCTGCCAGTGTTCCGCGGTGCGCGCGGCGGCGGCCAGGGATTGCTGAAAACGCGCGCGGTCGGCGGGGTGCATGTGGTCAAACAGCAAGCCGGTGAAATCCCTCCCGGCGACGGACCGTTCAAAGAGGTCTTCGCAGCCCGCCGTCATGAAGGGCACTTGGATGGTATCGGCGGGGTCGATTCGGAACTGATAGATTGCGCCGGGGATGTTGGCGGCGATGTCCTGGAAACGCTCCAGGTTCTCGCGCAGCTTTTCTTCGGCCAGCTTGCGTTCGGTCACGTTTTGATTGACCCCGTAGGTTTTGATCGTGCGGCCGTCCGCGTCCTTGACGGCAAAGAACCGGACGGTGATATACCCGGTCGTGCCGTCGCCGCAGAGGATGCGATGTTCGAACTGGCGGCTGAAACCCTTTTCTGCACAGGCCATTGCCGCCGCGATCTCGCGGGCGACGATATCCGCATCGTCCGGATGACAGAAACGGCGCGCGTATTCTGCCGAAGGCATCTGGTAACCGCCCGCTTGGGCGGCGGTGGTCTTGTACACGCGGTAGAACGCGTCGTTGAACGTGAACACGTCGGTCACCGCATCGTATTCCCAGTAGCCGGCGCGAGCGATGTCCAGCGCGGTTGCAAGCCGGAATTCGCTTTCGCGCAGCCGCTCGGTGGCCCGCTGGCGCTCGGTGATGTCGTTGATGCTGGACAGCAGACAGTCTTCCCCGGCGAGGGGGATCATTTGGGTCGAGAACAGGCCGATGATCTCGTGGCCATCCTTGGTACGGAAGCGGAATTCGCGGTTGGCGATGACATCGCCCCGCCGCTGGGCGGCCACGACTTCCGCGCGGTCTTCCAGATTCGCCCATAGGCCGATGCCGAGGGTGGAATCGGCCAGCAGATCCTGCCTGGCGTGGCCGAAGAGGGCGATAAACGCATCGTTGACGTCGAGGATATGCCCGTCTTCCGCGCGGGTGATCAGGCTGGCGTAGGGCGACGTCTGGAACGCTTTGGCGAATTTTTCCTCGCTCAGGCGCAGGATTTCCTCGGCCTCGTTGAGCGAGGTGACATCGCGGACATAGCTACCCACGCCGCGGCGCCCGCCGGGCAGATCCACAGGAAACTTCAATGTCTGATAGCTGCGGCCGGCGGCGGTCTCTTTCGATATGACGCTGGTGCCGCGGCGCAACGTTTCCTCGTCGCTGGTCCGGCAGCCCTCGGCGATCTCGCGGGGCATGAGGTCGAAATCGGTGCGGCCCTGGATATCCGCCTCCGACTTGCCCAGGAATTCGTTGTTGGCGCGGTTGCTGATGACGTAGCGGAATTCATCGTCTTTCAGGAATACGAGGTCGGAGGTGGCGTCGAGGAAGGCGCGCAACTGGCGTTCTCTGGCGCCGAGGGCTTCCACGGCGCGTTGGCGGCTTTCCTCCCCGCAGATGGCTGCGGCGATGATTTCCAGCAGCCGCCGGTCGTCATCGGTTGGTTCGAAATCCCTCTGGAACCCCACGCAGAGCGAACCGACGGTTTCGTCGCCGCATTGGACGACCCGGCCGATGAAGGTTTGCATGCCATCGGCGGTCCCGTTGGGATCGGTGTGAGCGTAGGCGGTGTGCTGGTGATTGCGGATGACCTGCACGCCGGAGGGA
The DNA here is from genome assembly GCA_012514035.1 of Lentisphaerota bacterium. Lineage (GTDB taxonomy): Bacteria > Verrucomicrobiota > Kiritimatiellia > CAIQIC01 > Lenti-01 > Lenti-01. The sequence continues at coordinate 75,516 of JAAZBB010000035.1, forward strand.
TGTTGGCGGAGCAGGTCGCAGCAGATCTGCCCGGCGGGTTGGTCGCGGGGCGGAGGGGTGCCCGGCCTGTGCCACGGACCAACCGAACGCGGCAATCCATTCTCGAGGCGGATGTAATGCGCGGAGGTGCCGTCCAGGAGTTCCCCGGCCAGCGCGACGAACCGCGCGACGTTGGCGGCGAAATCCACGCCCAGATTCCGGCAACACTCGTTGATGGTTGCCAGGCGGAGTTCCCGCTGCCTGGATTCATTGACGTGGCGGTAGATGCCGACGAAGCCGGCCGGCCGGCCCTGCTCATCCGGAAAGACGGTCAGGCGTGTGGCCGTCCAGAAGGTTTGGCCGGCGCGGTTTTTCTGGATGTGCTCTCCTTCCCAGTGACCCTGCGCCATGAGATCGCGGCGAAAAGCTGCTTCGTCGGCGGGCTCGATGACCCCGGCAAAATCCTGGCAGGGTTGGCCGAGGACTTCATCGGCCCGGTAGCCGAACATACGCTCGGCGCCCGGACTCCAGTAGAGAATCCGGCCATCCAGATCGGAAGCAATCACGGATTCGGGTACGCAGTCGAGCAGGCGCGCTTGCAGACGCAACCGGGCAGCGGTGCCTTCTGGCTCCGGAGGTGTCGGCGGCCCCGGCGCGGCATTTGAGGCTGATAAGGGGGAGGTCATTTCAGCATCCGCAGGCGAAAAGCCGGAAGCGCCCCAACAATTCGCCCAATTGTTAAGAATATGTTAACCCGACTCGTTCTCCGGGTCAACTGGTTAGACAAAGAATATGGAGGGAGCGTTGCCCACGGATCGGGCATATTCCGTTCGGCCAGGAGTCTGGGTTGGTGGGCATGTAGTGATGTCATGTCCCGGATGAGGGTGCCATTTCGATTGTGTCGAAGTTGCGTGCGATGCTCCGGCATCCGGACGAACAGGTGGCGGCGGATTGGCTGACAACGCATTGCCGATCCCGGATGGCGGGCGGAATGATGGAGGGGGATCAGTTCGCGGAGCCGATGAGGTGATAGAGAAGGTTGTTGGCGACGGCCTGCGGCAGAAGCAGAATGGAACGGAACAGGGGCGTGCCGTCGGGGCCTTCGGTGAAATCGCCGGCTTCGGTATCGATCCTCAGCGTACCATCGCCGCGCATGGTGCGGTGGACGACGCGCATATCGCCTGTTTCCGGCAGGATCTGGCCGGTGACGAAGTCCATGACCTTGGCCACCGGAGAGAAGGTGGCCGGGGAATGCTGCAGGGGCGGGGCGGGGTTGTCATCCACAAGTTGAACGGCGACCAACTGGTCCTCGTTGTCGGTGATGAGGCGCAAAGTTGGATAGGGCGGCTGGCCGGGGCCGATGGCGCCGAGACGGCCGGCATTGAAGGTGCGCATGAAGAATCCGCCGTAAGGGAAGGGGGCGCCTTCGATGGGCACGCGGGGTTCCCGAGACTTGACGCCCAGGGCGCGGCAGGCATTGGTGAGGGGCATGAGCCATTGGAGGGGCCCGTGGATATACAGTCCGGCCTGGGCCCGGGTGTCGGGGGAGGATTCGGCGATGGTGGAGAGCAGGAAGACGAATTCGGCGGTTTCGGGGCGGTCCACGGGGGCGGGCAGCGTGTCCCACGCGTAACCGAACTGCATGTGGCGCGGCGCGAAGGTGTCGGACGGATCCGGAATGGGCGTGGGATAGGGTGCCAGCGCGGCGTGGCGCCGCTTGGGGGCCAGGGCATGGAGGTTTTTCTTGTCGGCCAGGGTCAGGCGCGCGCGCCGCAGGTCGTTGACCAACTGATAGCACTGGTTGGCATACTGCGTGATCGGTACGGAGGCCGGAGCTTCGGGTTTGATGGTCTCGAAGAGCAGCGCGGCATACTGGGTGTTGGCGAGTGTCGCCAACAGTTCGGGAGCCTGGGGATCGGGATCGGTGCCCTTCTGATGGGCCTGATAGGCGGTCAAAGCCTGGTTGAACAGATTGGCGGCCTGGATGAAACCGGGATGGTTCCAGGCCCCGGGCGTAACGGTGCCCGTACTGGCGGAAAGCGGTTCGGGCTCGGGTGGCAGGCCGGTGTCGCCTGACGCCGCGGTGGCGGGTTCGGCTGTTGCGGGCCGGGGGGATTGGCTCACGATGGGCGCCGGGATTTGCGGAGCAACAGGCACTGGCTTGCCGCCGAAGGTGGCCTTCAGTTGGGCGAGGCGTTCGGGATGCTCTTTGAAGGCAAAGAACCAGATGGTCGCCAGGACGGCACCCACAAACAGGAGGAAGAAGAAAAACCGCAGGAACCCGCCGCCGCCGGCAGCGGCCGCGCGGGCGGCCGAAGATCGTTTCTGCCGGCCGATGAGGGCTTCGTGGGAAGCCGAAAGCGTGATGGCTTTCTTGGCTGCCGCGGAGAGATTGATGGTGTGGGCGCGCGTGGCGGGCCGGTGGCGCGGGTTGAGCAGGATGGTGCTTTCATCTTCGCCGGGATAGGGCGGCAGGGGGGATTTCGCCTCCTTGATCTGGTGGATGTCCTTGAGGACTTCGGGCCAGCCATGCGGGCGCTTGGCGGGATCCTTGGCGGTCATCTTGGCGAGGAGCCAGCCGTAGGAAACAGGCAGGCGCGGCAGGATGTCGCAGGGATCGGGCAGGTAATCGGTTTGCTGGGCTTCGAGCAGGGCGTGAAGGGAACGCCCCTCGAAGGGCGGGGTGCCGGTGAGCAGATGATAGAGGGTGAGGCCGAGGGAATAGATGTCGGAGCGGCAATCCGGCTCGCGCCCCTCGATCTGTTCCGGGGCGATGTAGGTGGGGGTGCCTTCGATGCTGGCAGACGGTTCGCGGGTGGCGGCGGAACCGGCGATGCGCGCCAGGCCCAGATCGGTCAGTTTGACCGCGCCGTCGGCGCCCAGCAGGATGTTGCCGGGCTTGATGTCGCAGTGGATCAGGCCCGCCTCGCGCCAGACCGTGTCGAGGGCGCCGGCGATGATCTCGGCCAGTTTCAGGGCCTGGCCATGGGCCATGCGCTGGTTCTGGGCGAGCCATTCGGCGAGGTTGGTGCCGGCCACGTATTCCATTACATAATAGAGGGTGCCGTCGTGCTCTCCGAAATCCAGGATGCTAACCATGGCGGGGTGGGAGAGTTTGGCGGCGGCGCGGGCTTCCTTCTGGAACTGTTCGCGCGCCTCCGGGTCTGCAAGCATGTTGGGGGACAGGATTTTAATGGCGACGACGCGGTCGAGGGATAACTGGCGCGCCAGCCAAACGGTGGAAGTGCCGCCGGATCCCAACAGTTTCTGGATCTCATAGCCGGGCAGGGCTGGCGGATGGGATGAACGGTTTGCTTGTTCCATGAAAACCAATTTTGGACGAAACAAGGCCGGAAGAAAACTTCTAAATTGAATGCTTGCCCGATCTGTTGTTCCGCGGCTCAGCCGGAAAATTCACGAATTCAACCCCGGCGACACTCCGGCGACAGAGCGCCGGAGCTACAACGGGGAGCTGTATTCCGGGTTTGTAGTTCCGCCGCTCAGCCGGCGGAAATGCTTGGCGGCGGGCGGTTCGGAGCGACCATGTCCGGGAATGGAACGGGAGGAAAACATGCGGCACCGTCCGCCCCGATTGACCCGGCTGTTCTCCAATCTGCGGCCGTTCTATTTCGTGACGTTCAATACCCATCCCGCCGGAACATCCTGGCGTGTCCGGTAATCCATGAAACCTTCCAGGCTTTTTGCCGGAAAGCCGTGAATCATCATGTGGCCGTGGGCCGGTATGTCCTCTTGCCCGACCATGTCCATTTGTTTGTGGTCATGCCCGCAGAGGGGATCCCGTTGGCCCGATGGGTTCAATCCCTGCGGGCGAATTCAGGCAAGACGCTGTTGGCCTTGGGCCATGCGAAACCCCATTGGCAGGAGGGTTTTTTCGATCACCTGCTGCGTTCGGGGGAGAGCTATGCGGAAAAATGGGTTTATGTTATGCAAAATCCGGTGCGGGCAGGTTTGGTCGGCCGGGCAGAAGATTGGCCGTATCAAGGGGAGATTGGGCCCATCAGATTCTGATTCAAGACGCATACGGGAAACAGCCGGGTCTGTAGTTCCGCCGTTCAGCCGGCGGAATTCTGGGTATTTGAGTCCATTGCTCGGCCAAGACTCCGGCGGCAGAGCGCCGGAGCTACATGCGGCAGAGCGCCGGAGCTACATTCAGCCGGCGGAATCATGAAGTGTTTTCAGGGCTTGCCATCGGGGGCGGTTTGCGGTGTCGTAGGCGGGCGATGGCGGCAACGAGTCAAAAGCACGAGACAAAATCCCCGGCGGAGACACAGGCGCTGGCGGCGGACCTGGCGGCGGAAATGCCGCCGGGAACCGTGCTGTGTCTGCATGGGGAACTCGGGGCGGGCAAGACCTGTTTTGTGCAAGGGCTGGCGAAGGCGCTCGGGGTGCGGCGGCCGGTGGGCAGTCCAACCTTTACCCTGATCAACGAATACCGGGGACGCCTGCCGCTGGCCCACGTGGATCTCTACCGCGTGCGCGGCGCAGGCGATGCGTTCGCCCTGGGGCTGGAGGATTACCTGTTCCATTTCCGGGGCATCGTCGCCATTGAATGGGCGGAGCGGATCGCCGAGCTGCTGCCCGCGGAATGCTGGCACGTGCGTCTGGAACCGGGCGCGACGGAGGATGTGCGCCGGGTGACGGTGGAACGGCCGGCGCAGTGACGTGCCGTACCGGATGGGAAGGCCGCGGCAGTGGCGCCGGTTATTTCTCGGCCTTGCTTTTCCGCTTGATATCCTGCGAATGGGCGCGCTTGTAGGTCTGGATGTCCTTGAACCGTCCCTTGGCATCGCGAACCGCGTAGAGTTTTGTTCCGGTTGAACTGCGATGGGTCGTTCTCCTGGCCATGGCCTGCCTCCTTGGGTTCAGGTGGATCCGGGCGGAACCGTTTGCGTGCGCCCCTTTCCACGCCGGGGATATAACAGGGCCGGCACGGACCGTCAATATCCCGGACGCAGCGGGAGCGATTCAGGCCCAGGGATTCCGGCGCGTGGCGAGGCGGGCGGCCCAGTCGAGGGCGGCGCGCAGGCTGGTGGAATGGGCCACGCCCTGGCCGGCAAGATCGAAGGCGGTGCCGTGGTCAGGGCTGGTACGGACGATGGGCAGGCCGAGGGTAAGGTTGACGCCGGTTTCGAAGGAAAGCATCTTCAGGGGGGCAAGGCCCTGGTCGTGGTACATGGCGACCACGGCATCGAATTGTCCGGCCAGGTGCTGGTGGAAAATCACATCGGCGGGCACGGGGCCGGCAACGTTCCATCCGCGCCGGCGGCAGCGGGCCAGGGCCGGCGCCAGGATAGTCTGTTCCTCGGTGCCGAGCGCGCCCCCATCGCCGGCATGGGGGTTGAGTCCGCACACGCCGATGCGCGCGCGCCGAAAGCCCATCCAGGGCAGGGCGCAGGCCAGCAGCTCGACGGCGTCGACGATGGCGTCGGCGGTGAGGGCGTCGGCGACTTTCCGCAGCGGCAGGTGGCGGGTAGCCAGGACCACGCGGATTTTATCGCCGAAGAGCATCATGGCGTAACGGCGGGCGCCGGTCAGGCGGGCGAGCAGTTCCGTGTGGCCGGGCTCGCAGATGCCGGCGAGCTGAAACGCCTCTTTGCTGATCGGCGCAGTGACGATGGCCTGGAGATGTCCGGTCTGCGCGGCGGCCGTGGCAGCCAGGATGTACGCGTAGGCCGCGCGGGCGGCATCGGCGCAGACCCGGCCCGGGCGCGGGCGCGGTGCCGGGGCGGGGCCGGGATCCCAGGTGCAGAGCCGGGGAATCGGGGCGGCCAGTTCGTGGATTTCGGGCGGAGGGCGGCGACCAAGCAGCGTCGCGGCGCGCAGCCAGACCGCGCGATGCCCCACGAGTACCAGGCGCCGGTTCGCCGGCTGGGGCCCGAGCGCGGCTTTGAGGGCTACTTCAGGGCCGATGCCGTTGGGATCGCCAGCGGTGATGCCGATGCAGAGCGGGTGGGCAGTCGGGCGACCGCGGGTTGAACTTCTTGCCGTCTGGCGGGTCATGCGGGCAAGCCTACACCCCGTCCCGCGCCATTGGCAATGTTCCGGATTCACGTGATGGGGCAGGGGGCCAAGCGGTATGCAAGCCGCTACCAGAAGACCGGTTGTCCGGTTTCGGACGAATCGGCGCCGGATGCCGCGGCATTGGATTGGGGCGCCGGCCCGGGCGGCGACATCGCGGGGGACGGTTCTGCCCGCGGCGGAGCTGCGTCCATTTCCGCTGCGGACGGCAGGCGGGCCGACGGCGGGCGGGCCGCTGCAGGAACGTCGGCGAACAAATCGTGGTCGAAGATCTGCACGTAATATTTATGGCGCAGGGAATCGATCCAGATGCGGTTGAGGCGCTCGTATTCCTCCCGGCGCAGGTCGCGTTCGATTCCTGGCGCAACCTCCTCGAACGGCTGGATGCGGGCGGGCTGCCGCTCGATCAGTTGCACAAGGAAGACGGCATCATCGGTGGCGACGGGGTCCGAAATCCCCCCGGGGGCAAGGGCGGCGATGGCCTCGCGGAAGATTGGACTGATGTTGGCGACATCCAGGAATTCCCCGTCATCCTGGAGGGTGCCGTTCTCCGCCGCGTCCGCGAAAGCGACCTCGCCGGAGCGTAGGCGGGCGATCAGGTCCGCCCGGGTGGCCGTGTCGCCGGCGGGCAGAGAAAGGATGCGCAGGCGCACGCATTCCGGGACGGAAAACTCCGCGCGCCGGCGTTCGTAGGCTGCCTGCAGATCCAGGGGCGTCACGAGCAATTTGGCGGAAACCTCCCGCTGGCGCATGACCTGGACAATGAACTGTTCCTTCATTTGCCGGCGCCATCCGGCAAAGGTCAGCCGTTCGGCGGCAAGCGCCTTGAGCAAGGCGGTACGGTCGTTGCCGAACTGATCGCGGATGACGCTGTTGATGTGATCCTCGACGGCGCGATCCGGCAGGGTGCCGCCCTGCATTTGGAAATCGGCGAGGATGAGCTCGGATTCGATGAGCGCATCGCGGATGGCCTGGTATTCCTGCTGCAACTTCTGTCGAAGTTCCTCGCCTTCGTGACGGGTCTCCAGGCGCTCCTGCACGGGCTGAAGCGCGGCGAGGACTTGGCCGACGGGGATGACCTTGCCGTTGACGATGGCGGCATAACTGTCCAGCAGGATGCCGTTGCCGGACAGGCCCTGGGCCCGGGCCGGGCCGGCCACCGCGATCATCAGGACCAGGAAGCAAAATCGCATCATGCCGGACATGATAGGGCAGAGAGCCGGGGGGATGCAAGGATGCGGATTGAAATGCGCCGGGCGATGCCGTAGGGTCCGGTCCGAGGATGAAAATCTGTCGGATCATGCCGGTGGCCCTGACGTTCCTGCTGGTGCACATCCCGGGTGCCCGGGGCCGCAATGTGCCCGTGTACCGAGAATACACCCAGCCGATTGCGTTTTATGACGAAACCGGGCAGCGGACGTCATTGACCGGCGGGGCGCCGGATCTGCTGGCCCTGCAAACGCTGCGCGACACGCAGGCGCAGGCCGGATTGATGGGCAAGGAGACGCTGTTTGATCTCATGTTGACAGGTGGCGGTTCCGTGTTCGCCGTGAATCCGGCGGTCCCGCTACAGGCGCCGGTTCCGGCCGATGAAACCCATACCTGGCGCAAATCGGATGAATCGGCTCGGAACTGGCTGGCGGGCAGCTTGAAACTGCCGAGCCTGGGCCAGACGGGTACCAATGCGGCGGAATCCGTCCTCGCCTCGGGAAATCAAGATTCCAGATGGGGGTGGTTGGCTGACGAAGTGGCCGAGCGAACCGGGCCGCAGGTCCTGTTGCCCGAGCAAATGCAGCCGGAAGAGGAACTCGCCGCCAGAGGAATGAATGCCATGACAGTCGCCGATCTCTTTGCGGCGGAACGTGGTGAAGCCGAGGTCGGAAATCCAACGGGCGTTCCGCCCGAGACACCGGCGGCGGCCGGGAATGACCGGGATCACCTGGTGCGTCCCGGTGAAAGCAGCCAGGCCTCCAGCCTTGATCAGCAAGGAGGCGGCTGGTTGGACCCCGCCCGCCTGCCCGGCCCGGCGTCTGCGAACCGGGCGGCGGACATGAGCGAGACGCGAAAAATCATCTCTGAAATATCCGCCGGCGTCCGGCCGGACTTCGCTTCGTTGCGAGATACGCTCGTGAATGTGCCAGCCGGTCCCGCCGGCACACCGAATTCAGGAAGAGTCATGCCAGCCAAAGCGCCCAGTTTGGTATTTCCTGAAAGTGCCAATCTGTCGCGCCCGGTTCTTTCGGGCAGCGATTCTGGCCGGGCCGGGGCGCCTGCAACTGTTATCTCTTCTTGGAGAAGTGGATGGCTCAGTAGCGATAAAACCGTAGCCAGGGAGTCTCGTTGGGGAATCCTTTCAGATCCGGTTTCGGCTCCGGTCATGCCATCCCTGCCTGCAGGGGGCACGCGTCCCAGTCCGTCCGGAGGGGGATATAAGCCGGTATGGCAGTAGATGAAACTTCTTATCTGCCTGATAAAGATCTGATTCCAGCTTAATTGGCTGACCATTTCCTGTTTTGATCCCGGAATGAATCCGTTGTTTTAATTTGCTCCCCGGCAGTCAATTACATGCTGCATTTCATAAAAACCACCAAAATCGATGGGTGTTGACCGGCTTTCGCTTGACGGTCCTTTTTTTTTGCACAAAACTGACCATGGAGCTGTGAAGGTGTGATCATGCAGCTCAGTTGTATGTCCATCCCGGTGGTACGAGTCAGAATGAGGCGGTGAATCCACCGGAAGCAAGCAGCACGGCAGGCATGAATCCATATGAAACAGATTGCCATCCTCGGATGGGACCATCATGAGTAAAGGAACAGGCATGAAACAAACGTCGTGGGCCCTGATCATGGCCGCGGGCAAGGCGGAACAGATTTCGTCTGATATCGAAACCGCCTTCCTCTATCTGAATGATCGGCCCGTTCTTGCCTATTCGCTTGCAGCGTTCATGCAATGTCCGGACATTTCCGGCATCGTGGTGGTGGTGAGCCGGGAGCGGGCGGAAAGCGTGTTGGGCATGGTCCAGCTCTATGGGTTCTCCAAAGTCCGGAAAATCGTGGCGGGAGGCGCCAAGCGCTCCGCCTCGATGGCCGCGGGCCTGGAACACATCGAGGACGACGTGGATTTTGTCTGTGTTCACGATGCCTCGCGTCCGCTGTTGTCCCCGGCGCTTGTTTCGGAAACTGTACACAGCGCGCATCGCCACGGATCGGGTCTGGCCGCGGTGGAAATCGCCGATCCGGTGGTCACGGCGGCCAAGGGCGTGGTGTTGTCACGCCAGGACCGGGACAGCCGGCTCTGGGCGGTCACGTCTCCCCAGACCTATGCGCGCGAGGTCCTGGTCAAGGCGTACCCCAAGCCCGCGCGGGATCGCAAGAACTATGGCGACGACCTGGCGGCCGTCATGGCGCAACGCGTCAAGCTTCATTTGGTGCCGGTCGCGGCGCCCTCGCCGCGCATCCGTTCCGCTGCGGATCTCGCGCCGGTCCTGGCGCTGATGAAATGACCTGCGCGGCGCGCAGCCGGATCCGCCGGAAGATGCGTGGAGAAAATATACCATCGGAATAAGGTTGCTTTTCCGCCCCGTTTGAAGCATAACGCACATTCGGATTGGGAATCTGAACGGAAAACCGATCTCAAAAAAAACAGAAACAGAAGCAATCAAGGAGAACTGGAAATGGCAAAGGCGATGACGAAGAGCCAGATCGTGGCGGCGGTGGCGGACAAGTCCGGGATCAGCAAGAAGCAGGCCGGCATTGCGCTGGAAGCCCTCGCGGCGCTGGCATACAAAAACGCCAAAAACGGATTCACCGTTCCCGGGCTGGGCAAGCTCGTGTTGGTGAATCGCAAGGCGCGCATGGGTCGCAATCCCGCGACGGGCGAAGTCATCCAGATCAAGGCCAAGAAGGTTGTGAAGTTCCGCGTGGCCAAAGCGGCCAAGGACGCGATCCTGAAGTAAGAAAACCTTCGTTCGGATGACCACAAGGCCGCGGTCCACCGCGGCCTTTTTTTTCTCGGGCGCGGGTGAGTCGGACGGGGAGGATGCACCCCCCCGGAGCCGTCCGGGATTTGGTGGAGGGTAGGAGGTTCGAACTCCCGACCTCCTGAATGCCATTCAGGCGCTCTACCAACTGAGCTAACCCCCCAAATCCTCAGACGTTGGGCCACCTTGTACCATGCGGCCGGGTCGGCGTCAACCTGTCCGGCGAAAAACTTTTTCAGCGCCGGGCGGGCTTCTTTGCACGGCGGTGTCGACAGCCGGCGCGCCCGGCGGCCGCCTTTGCCGGATAGTTATTCCTGGCCTCGGGGTTGACACCCGGCGGGGCTTCGCGTATTTTGCACGGCTGTTTTGGAAATCGGGCCGGCAGCGGTCGGTCCAGGAAACGAGGATCCAGATGGAAGCATATGCGGTAATCGAAACCGGCGGCAAGCAGTACCGGGTGCAGAAGGATGATGTGCTGGCGGTCGAACGGCTGGCCGGCGCCGAGGTCGGCAAGCAGGTCGAGCTGGGCCGCGTGCTGGCGTTGAACGACGGGTCCGGTTTGAAAGCCGGCGCCCCGGAGGTGGCAGGCGCCAAGGTGATGGCCGAAGTGCTCGCCGAAGTCCGCGCCCCGAAAGTGGTCGCGTTCAAGAAAAAGCGCCGCAAGGGATATCATCGCAAGGTCGGACATCGCCAGAATCTGCTCAAAGTGAAGATTGCATCCATCGCATAGGCAAGGAGTCGAACCATGGCGCATAAAAAAGGACAGGGCAGCAGCCGCAATGGCCGGGACAGTAATGGCCAGCGGCGTGGCATCAAGCGGTTCGGCGGCCAGTCCGTCGTGGCGGGCAGCGTTCTGGTCCGCCAGTGTGGGACGAAAAAAGAACCCGGATTGAATGTCGGCATGGGCAAGGATTACACGTTGTTTGCGCTGACGGATGGCGTGGTTTCATTCGACCGCGGCGGCAAGCGCGTCAACGTCCAGAAACTCGTCCAGGCCTGACCGCCGCGCGCATGCGCTTCGTTGGCGGGGACCGGCGGACCCGCGCGACTCCGCACCCCCCGCGGGTTCGTTGCGCGACTTTTGATTTCTGACTGCATTCGCCGGCCATGAAACCCGTCACGTTTGTCGATCAAGTCCGCATCCAGGTTTTCGCCGGCAACGGCGGAAACGGCGTGGCTTCTTTTCGCCGCGAAAAGTTCATCCCCTACGGCGGGCCCGATGGCGGCGACGGCGGTGACGGCGGCAGCGTGTTTTTGCGGGCCTCCAAGGATGTCGCTTCCCTGCTCGATCTGCACTTCGCCCCCATCGTACGCGCGGAACATGGCGAAAAGGGCCGCGGGCAGCAGCAGTATGGCCGCCGCGGGCGCGACAAGATCGTGCCGGTGCCGACCGGCACGGAGGTGCGCGACGCCGAAACCGGGGAGTTCATCGGCGAAGTGCTGGCCGATGGCGACCGGATGAACATCGCGCCCGGCGGCAAGGGGGGGCTGGGCAACCTGCATTTCCAGACCAGTACCCATCAGGCGCCGCGCGAGTTCACCGAAGGCACGCCCGGCGCGGTTCGGACCCTGCGCCTGACCATGAAGACCGTGGCCGATGTGGGGCTGGTTGGCTATCCCAATGCCGGCAAATCCACGCTGCTGGCCGAACTGAGTTCGGCCCGGCCCAAAGTGGCGGCCTATCCCTTCACCACCCTGCATCCGCAGGTGGGCACCGTCGTGTTCGATGCCACCCATTCAATCCGGGTGGCGGACGTTCCCGGCCTGCTCAAGGATGCGCACAAGGGGGTCGGCCTGGGGCATGACTTCCTCCGCCACATCGAACGGACCCGTTTCCTCCTGTTTGTGATCGACATGGCCGGCAGCGAAGGCCGTAGCCCCGTGGAGGATTTCCGGACTCTCCGTGAGGAGTTGCGGCTCTACAACCCCGATCTGGCCAAGCGACCCTACGAAATTCTGGCCAACAAGATGGATGAACCGGCGGCCAAGGAGAACCTGAAGGTGTTTCGGCGCGAGATCCGGCGCAAGCCCCTGGAACTGTGCGCCGTGCTGGGCGAAGGCGTGCCCGCCTTGAAGACCAGACTCTTCAAATGGTTTTTTCCGGAAGACCCATTGCTCGAAATCTAACCGGGCTGGCCGCGGCCCCGCTTTGGCTGTTTGGGCTGTAGGGCTGAGCGTACGGCTGCTCCCCCCAAAAAACAAAAAGCGGCGTGGCGCTCGCCGAGCCTCGCTTTCCGCCGCATTCCAAATTCGGCCGATCGTTGTCAACGAAACCGGGAAGCGCCCGCCTGGCAAGGGCCATGCGCTTTCGGCTTGCTTTGCCCGGGACGGAAGGGCAGGGTGTGCCGCCTATGGAAACCACCCCCCCCTCCGATTCCTTCAACGAATTCGGCTACCGCAGAAAGAAAAGAAACGCGATTCCGGAAAATCGGCACCCGTCCGACCGGCCCCGCCGTCGGCCCTATGGCGCCCCCGGGGGGAGCCCGGATTCACGTGACTTCCGCCGGCCTGTGAATCCGCACGGGGACGGCTATGCCCGCAGTTATCAGAAACCACGGGGGGCGTATCGGCCATCTACCGGCCCGCACCGCAAGCCGACCGGCGCGCAGAATGCAGGTCCGGCAGGGGATGGCCGGACTCCGCCGTGGCAGAAACGCCGGCCGGCTGCGCCGGCCGGCGACTGGAAAGCCGAGGGCCGGCGTGACGGCGGCAGACCGGGGGGATTCAGAAAACCATCCGGGTATCGCAAGCCGTATGGGGCCGGCGATGCAGATGCCCGGCGCGATTTTCGCAGACCGTATGGCTCGACGCCAGCCGGTCGACCCCGGGCGGAGGGCGACTGGTCGGGCGGTTATCCGCCCCGTCGCGCCCGTCAGGATGCGCGGGGTGGATTCCGCTCTCCGCATGGTCCGCGCCAGCCCTATGGCCCGCGGACTTCGCGCGAAGGCCGGGACTTTCGTTCGCCGCATGGTCCGCGCCCCCCCTATGGTCCGCGCAGACCGGGTTCGTCCGAGGAATTCCGTCCGCCCCGCGGGCCGCGCAAGCCTTATCGATTTGCGGCCGGAGACGGTGCGGGTCGCCAGGCGCATGCGCCGCACCGCGATCACGGCGGCTGGAAAAAACCGTATCATGCCCGCAAGCCCTTTCAGAAAGGGTCGCCTTATTCCCGTCCCCCGCAGGGGAACGGTTCCCGGCCCGTATGGCGGAAACAAAAGCCGGACCAGGCCGAAGACCGGCCGCATGACTGAGTTCCTCCGCGTTCCGAACTCGGAAACCTGTTGACCCCGCGGAAGACGCATTTTAGACTGCCCCGGTTTACTGTCACCCAACCTTCAGGAGCGATCATGGTAACGGCGAAAATTGAAGACCAGCAACCCGATGGACCTTCTGCAAAAAGCGCTTTGCTTTTTGAAATGGATACGGTGGCGCTGGGCGCCCGGCAGATCCGCTACAGCGTGCTGGCCGGGATTCTGAAGGAACAAGGCATCACCCTGACCCCCATCCTGTATTCCCGCTACTGCCTGCATCCGGCGCCGGCCGTCTACATGCCGGAATTCCTCAAGGCCGTGAAATATACCGCCGCTTCACCGGAGGAGGTCGTCGAGCGGCTGAATGGCGAGACCACCTCCCGCTTGATGCACAAATCCACCTTGATCAGCGATGGACTGATCAAATGGATAGAGGCCGCCAAGGCCCGCGGCGCCGCCATCGCCTGCGTGTCCATCCTGCCCCAACTGGCCGCGGATGACGTCGCCGCGCATCTGGGCTTCCAGCGCTGGGGCGTCGAGGTCTTTTCCGCCCTGCCGTCTTCAACCGACAAGGGATTTCCCCGCGCGGAACATTGGCTGCGCATGGCCAAGGCCATCAACCGCAATCCCAAGCGCTGCCTGGCCATCGTCAGCAACATGGCCACCACCAAGACCGCCCTGGCCGCCATGATGCATGTGGCCGTCGTGACCGACGAGTTCACCGAATACCAGGATTTCTGCGGCGCCAACATCGTGTGCGCGGACTTGAAAGAAGTGAAGCCGGATGTCTTCTTCCAGGAAATCAGCTTCTAAACCGGCCTCGAAGAAGACCCGCGCCCGGCGTGCCGCGGCGCTCCGCCAGACCTCCGCCAAACGCACGGCCCATGCCCGGTCAACCACGCCGGCCAAACTGGCCGGGGGCGTGGAGCAAATGGCCCGCCTGCTCAAGATCATGGCCCGTCTGCGCCGGCCGGGCGACGGCTGTCCCTGGGACCTGGAGCAGACCATCGAGACCATCAAGTCAAACCTCATCGAAGAGGCCTATGAGGCCCTCGACGCCATGGAGAGCGGCGATCGCGCGCACCTGGCCGAGGAACTGGGAGACCTGCTGCTGCAAATCGTCTTCCAGTCGCAGATCGCGGCCGAGGAGGGGGCCTTCAGTTTCGCGGATGTTGCCCAAGGGATTTCCGACAAGCTTGTCCGCCGTCATCCCCATATCTTTGGCGACGTGAAAGTGGCCGACGCCAAGGAGGTCCTGCGCAACTGGGATGCCATCAAGAAGACCGAGAAACAGGCCCGGGCCTCCGCCCTGGATGGCGTGCCGAAGCACGTGCCGCCCCTGCACCGCGCCTACCAGCTGCAAAAGCGCGCGGCCCGGGTCGGCTTCGACTGGAGCGAAATCCGCAGCGTTTTTGCGAAGCTCGATGAGGAAATCGTCGAGCTCAAAGAGGCCATTGAAATCGGGAACCGCAAGCATGTCGTCGAGGAAGTCGGCGACGTGATTTTCTCCGTGGTCAACATTGCCCGTTTCATGAAGGTCGATCCGGCCTATGCCCTCGCGCAAACCAATGCCAAATTCTCGCGCCGCTTCCGGATCGTCGAGCATGAAATTCAAGCCAGCGGCCGCCAGATGAAGGACTGCACCCTGGCCCAGATGGACGAGATCTGGGATCGCCTGCGCGCCGCCGACAAGCGCTAGTTCCGGCCCGGCGCCGGGCTTTCAGGCGGCGCGTTCGGGTTCGGCCGGTTCCAAGGCGAATGATTCCGCCGCCGCGGCCGTCCGGAGCTTTCTTCGACGGCACGTCACCAGGCTCAAAACAGCGCAGAACAGCATGGCATTGCCGAAATAACAGGCCGTCATCCACCCCGGGCAGTGGAAAATATCCAGGACCGGCCAGCCGGGATGGTGAATGCCGGAATCCAGGCGGATGCCGAATACATGGTATCCCAGTACTTCCATGGCGATGATCAGAACCGACAAGGCGCCGGTGAGGTGAATCCACAGCCGCCACCCGCGGTGCGCCTGGAAAAAAGGAAACACCCACACATAGAACAGCATCAGGAGAGACGGCCAGGCCAGCACCGGCAGGATCGAAACGCCCAGAACCGAGATTTTGTACAGGTTGTATCCGCTGTAGCTGGCGCGATTCCAGATGAGGTAAGTCCAGGAGATGGCCATGGCCACCGGCCAGGCCCACAGCTTGTCCCGGTCCAGCTTGAAACTGAGCGCCATGATCATGCCGCAACCGGCCAGCAGGCCCATCTCCCGGTGCGCGCCCAGCAAGGCCAGGAAGATCAGCGTGGCCCCCGTCCAGACAACCCCCTTCCCGCGCGGCAATCCGATCCGGCCTCGCACTCTCGGCCGGAGGTTGGAGCAGAATTTCATGCGCCAAGGTACCCTGCCTGTAACGATGATGAGTGTCCCGGGCCGATTCAAGCCGGAAAACACGGACTAGGGCGGTTTCTGACTGAATCCTCCCCCGGATCGGCCATCCGCAGAAGCCGCCCGCTGGAAACCGCTTTGTCCTGCCGGGGAAAAACATGCTATAACCAGACCGCTCCCAAGGAGAATCGACCATGCCTACACCCGTCGCGATCGAGAAATTGACCAAGCGGTTTGGTGACAAGACGGTGCTCAACCGCATTGACCTGCAAATCGCGGCGGGGGAGTTGTTTTTTCTGTTGGGGCCGTCGGGATGCGGGAAAACGACGTTGCTGCGGGCAGTGGCGGGGCTGAACGAACCGGATGAGGGACGGATCCTGGCCGGCGACCGCGACGTGACCCGCCTGCCACCGCACCAGCGGGACATGGGAATGGTCTTCCAGAGCTATGCCCTGTGGCCGCACATGACCCTGCGCGAAAATGTGGCTTTCGGTCTGGAGATGCGCGGCATTCGGAAATCCGAAGCCGACCCCCGCGTCCGGCATGCGCTGGAGATGGTCAGGCTGGCCGACCGGGCCAACGCCAAGCCCAACGAGCTCTCCGGTGGTCAGCAGCAGCGCGTGGCCCTGGCCCGCGCGCTGGTGATCGAACCGCAATGCCTGCTGCTCGACGAGCCGCTGTCCAACCTGGATGCCAAACTGCGGCTGGAGATGCGCACGGAAATCCGGCGCATCTGCAAGGAGGCCGGACTGACGGCCATTTACGTGACGCACGACCAGAAAGAGGCGCTGTCCATTGCCGACCGCCTGGCGGTGCTGGACCAGGGCCGCCTGCTGCAGGTGGGCTCACCGCAGGAGGTCTATACCCGGCCCAACAGCCGGTTCGTCGCCCAGTTCATCGGCGAGACCACGTTCATCGAAGGCCGGGTGCGCGCGGTGCGTGACGGGGTGGCCGAAGTGGAGACCGCGGCGGGGGCGTGGACCGCCGCGGTGACGGAGAAAGCCGAGGCGGGAGCGACGGTCTGGCTGTCCGTGCGGCCCGAGGCCGTGCAGCTGCACACGGATAAAACCGGCGGGCCAAACGTCTTCAAGGCCCAATTGCACGGAACGATCTACCTGGGCGAAGTCGCGCAGCATGCCGTCGAGCTCCCCGGGGGCGTCACCCTCAAGGCGCTGGAGACGCGGCCCAAGCTGGTCGCGCGCGACGATGCCTCCGCCGAGACGAGGATCTACATTGACCCGGTGGACGTGCAGGTGCTGATGGAGTAAAGCCGAATCGCCGGAAACCGGACAGCCGTTTAGACAGGATGACAGGATTTACAGGATGGACATGATGGAAGACCGGGGAAGAACCATGGAAGAAGAGGAATTAACGGAAAAGATCATTGGTTGTGCGATGAAGGCCCATCGGACGCTTGGGTGCGGGTTCCTGGAATCGGTTTATCAAAAAGCGTTGCTGCACGAACTGAAAAAGGCAGGGATTGAAGCCACGGAAGCCGTACCGCTGAAGGTTTTCTATGATGAAGAGACCGTGGGGGATTTCTTTGCGGATATTGTTGTGGAGGGCAAGGTGATTGTTGAAAACAAAGCCGTGGAATCGTTGTGCGCGGCTCATGAAGCCCAGGTGGTGAACTACCTGACCGCCACCGGTCTGAATGTTGGATTGTTGTTCAACTTCGGGACTCCCAAGCTCGAATTTAAACGAAAGCACCGCATTTACCGGAAATCAAAAGGCCCACTGCCATGATCCTTTTTCTTTGCTCCTGTTCGTCCTGTAAATCCTGTCATCCTGTCTAAACATGGTTCGAAATATTTCCATTCTGCTGGTTCTGGCGTTGATTGTGGCGCTCCCGTTTCTGTTCCGGCGGGAGACGGGGGTTCGGGAATGGAAGCCCGGCGACCCGGTGCTGGTGATCATCACGCCGATGAACGAGGCGATCCGGCACGAATTCGCGATGGGGTTTTCGCGCTGGCATGCGCAGCGGCACGGCGCGCCGGTCAAGGTGGACTGGCGCAACATCGGCGGCACGACGGAGATTTCGCGCTATCTGACCAGCGAGTTCGTGTCGAGCTTCCGGGCCTGGTGGACGGCTCAGGGCCGGCCCTGGCGCGGCGACGGCGCATCCATCATCCTGAACAAGTCGTTCGATCCGGCGAAAAAGCCGGACGGCGTGGAGGAGGCCGACTGGGCGGAGCAGGTGGCGATGTACCGCGCGTTCCGGGAGACGGACGATCCCCGGGCGTTTTCCAGCCAGATTGACATGTACTTCGGCGGCGGCGCCTATGACGGCGACAACGCCACCCGCCAGGGCCTGCTGGTGCCGGCCTGGGTTCCCGGTAAAATTCCTCCGGGACTGATCGCCACCGGGGAAGGCGTCGAATTGATCCCGGAAGGGATGAGCGGTGAAGCCTGGCGCACGCCGACGTGGTACGGAACGACGCTGAGCACCTTCGGCATTTGCTACAACCGCGACCGGATGAAGGCGCAGGGCATCGAACAGGAGCCGGCGAGCTGGAAAGACCTCGCGGATCCGCGCTGGTTCGGCACTCTCGGGCTGGCGGACCCGACCAAGAGTGGCAGCATCGCCAAGGCCTTCGAGACCATCGTGCAGGTGCAATGCCGCAAGGCGGTCGAGGCCGCCGGATTCGGCGACAAGGCCGGTGCCTTCGAAGCGGCCATCGCCGCCGCCCGGCTGCCGCCGGGAGAACTGCCCGACGAAGTGCCCGCCGCCTACCAGGATGCCGTCGAACAGGGATGGGTCAACGGACTGCGGCTGCTGCAGGCGATCGGGGCCAACGCGCGGTACTTCACCGACAGCGCCAGCAAGGTGCCGCTGGATGTCGGCATGGGCAATGCCGCCGCGGGGCTGGCCATTGACTTCTACGGCCGTTTCGAAGCGCAGGTCAGCAATCATGGCCGTGGCTGGGACGCTATGGCCTACGTGACGCCGCGCGGAGAGTCGGGCGTCAGCGCCGATCCGATCTCGATCCTGCGCGGAGCGCCCCGGCGGGAAATCGCCGTGCGCTTCATCGAATACCTGCTGAGCGAGGACGGCCAGCGGCTCTGGTGCTACCGGCCCGGCGAGCCCGGCGGTCCGGAAAAATACGCCCTGCAGCGGTTCCCGATCCGCCGCGATTTTTATCCGTCGGCGAATCCGGCCTTTCAGGCGTCCTATGAACGGCACCGTCCGCATACGACGGATGATCTGGGCGCGCCCACGCTGGATGCCTACCGGCTTGCCGAGGAATACGTCTACCATCCGCGCTGGACGGCGGGGCATTTCGGGCTGCTGCGAGACCTGGTTCGGGCCATGTGTCTCGACGCCGGACAGGAATTGCGGAAAGCCTGGGGGGCAATCGTGGCGGCCGGCGGGCCGGCGGCCTGTCCCCGGGCGCTGGAGGCCCTGCAACGGCTGCCGCAGGTGCCGGAGCCGCTGACCTGGACCTCGGGGCTGGCGATGGGGAAGAAATATGACCGGCTGGACCTGCTGCGGGAGTGGACGCTGCAGTACCGTGCCCAGTACGCCGAGGCAGCGCGGCTGGCGCGGGAGGAGGCCCGCCCATGAGACGAAGTACGGCATGGGTTGTGTTTGGCGCGGTAACCCTGCTGCTGTCGCTCCTGTTCTTCTGGCCGCTGGGCAAGGTGGTGGCCGGCGGATTCTGGGTGGATGGACGGTTTACACTGCGCTATCTGCTCGGGGTGTTCGAGAATCCCATCTATGTCGAGGGGCTGTTCAACAGCCTGAAAATTGCGCTGGGAACGACGGGGCTGGCGCTGCTGGTGGCGCTGCCGCTGGCCTGGATCGCCAACCAGTTCGAATTCCGGGGCAAGGCGGTGTTTTCGGCGCTGGTGCTGGTGCCGATGATTCTGCCGCCGTTCGTGGGGGCCATCGGGTTCCAGCAGATGTTCGGGGCCTACGGCATGGTCAACGCGCTGTTCGGGCTGGGCGCGCGGGACTGGCTCGGGGGCGGGCAGTATGCCGGCGTGGTGCTGCTGCAGACGCTGTCGCTCTATCCCATCCTGTATCTGAATGCCGTGGCGGCGCTGGCGAACATTGATCCGGCGATGGAAGAGGCGGCGGCCAATCTCGGCTGCACCCGCCTGCGGCGGTTTTTCCGGATTACCCTGCCGCTGATGATGCCCGGACTGTTCGCCGGCGGCACGCTGATCTTCATCTGGAGCTTCACGGAGCTGGGCACACCGCTGATCATGAACTATACGCGCTGCGCGTCGGTGCAGATCTACGACTCGCTGAAGGAAATCGGGTCGAATCCGTTCCCGTATGCGCTGGTGTCGGTGATGCTGGCGTCGAGCGTGGGCCTGTATGCCCTGAGCAAATGGCTGTTCGGCGGACGGGCGTACGCCATGCAGAGCAAGGCGAGCACGCAGTCGGCGACCCGCCGGCTGACGGGGGGGCGGGCGCTGCTGGCGGCGCTGCCGTTCGCGCTGGTGACGGGCCTGGCGCTGCTGCCTCATCTGGGCGTAGTGCTGACGAGTTTCGCCGTTCCGGGAAGCTGGTATCAGAACGTGCTGCCGGGCGCCTTCAGCGGCGCCAACTACATCGAGGCGCTGGGCCACGACATGACCGTCAGCAGCATCCGCAACAGCCTGCTGTTTTCGTCGCTGGCGGTGGGGTTTGACATTGTCGTGGGCATCGCCATTGCCTTTGTCGTGGTGCGCTCCACCATCCGCCTGCGCGGCGTGCTCGACGCGCTGTCCATGATCCCCCTGGCGGTGCCGGGGCTGGTGATGGCGTTCGGATTCCTGGCCGTCAGTTCGTGGCTGAGCAACTGGAAGGTGTTTGCCGACGTGGACTGGTGGCCCCGGCTGGTGGATGTGCGGACCAATCCCACGTTGTTCCTGGTGCTGGCCTATTCCGTGCGGCGGCTGCCCTACATGGTGCGCAGCGCCGTGGCCGGTCTCCAGCAGACCAGCGTGACGTTCGAAGAAGCCGCGTGGAATCTCGGCGCTTCGCCCGCGCGCACCCTGCGGCGCATCACCCTGCCGCTGATCCTGGCCAACCTGATTGCCGGCACCATGCTGACCTTCGCCTTCAGCATGCTGGAGGTCAGCGACAGCCTGATGCTGGCGCAGCAGGCCGACTATATGCCTATCACCAAAGCGATCTTCGAGCTGTTCCAGCTCCTGGGCACGGGCAAATACGTGGCTGCGGCGCTGGGCGTATGGGCCATGGCCTTTCTGACCGCCACGCTGGTCGGCAGCAGCCTCCTGCTGGGCAAAAAGCTTGGTGCTGTCTTCCGCGTATAGGCTCGGCGGACTGCCAGACTCCCGGATCCGGCGTTCATTGCCGGGAAAGACGCTCGACCCGTTCGGGGGCGGGGTGTTAGGTTCCGGCCTGCATGACCATGCGTCCGTAGCTCAATTGGACAGAGCTTCTGACTTCGGATCAGAAGGTTGCAGGTTCGAGTCCTGCCGGACGCGCCA
>JAAZBB010000036.1 GCA_012514035.1 Lentisphaerota bacterium
AGCCGAACATCATGCCCTGGTCGCCGGCGCCCTGCTCGGCCGTGGCCTTGCCTTCGGCCTTGGCGGCGTTCACGCCCTGGGCGATGTCCGGCGACTGGCTTTCGATGGCGACGAGCACCGCGCAGATGTTGGCGTTGAAGCCGGCTTCCTGGTGGTTGTAGCCGATGTCGATGACGGCCTTGCGAGCCACTTCGGCGTAGTTGACGATGGCCTTGGTGGTGATTTCGCCGGCGACGACGACCATGCCGGTCTTGGCCAGGCATTCGCAGGCCACGCGGCTTTTGGGATCCTGGGCCAGACAGGCGTCCAGGATCGCATCCGACACGGCGTCGCACAACTTGTCGGGATGGCCTTCGGACACGGATTCGGAGGTGAACACGGTATTCTTGGACATGGAATACTCCTGATGAGGGGTTGAAACGATTGGTTGGCGCACTCTACCGGATTATTCGGCCAGTTCAAGTATTTCCGGTGCGATCCGCCGGACGAGGGTGCGACAGCATTCGAACACCTCCTGGCCGGTGCTCATGCCCCGGGCTGCCTCGGCCAGATCCTGTGCTTCGGCCAGGCGCAGGTGGCGGATGATCTCCTTGACCAGGGGTACGGCGGGAGGGGTGGCGCTCAGCTCGTCAACCCCCATGCCCAGCAACAGGGGCGTCAGGATCGGATTGCCGGCCGTTTCGCCGCAGACGCCGGTCCAGATGCCGTGCCGATGGCTGGCCTCGACCGTGTGACGGATCAGTTGCAGGACGGCGGGATGAGTCGGCTCGTACAGATGGGCCACCCGCTCGTTCACGCGATCAACCGCCAGGGTATATTGCACAAGATCGTTGGTTCCGATGCTGAAAAACTTCACCTTGGGCGCGATCAGGTCCGCCGTCAGGGCCGCCGAAGGAATTTCGATCATGACGCCGACTTCGAGGTCGGGATTGAAAGCGACGCCCTCGGCAGTGAGCTCGGTCTTGCATTCCTCCAGGAGGGCATTGGCCCGGTCCACCTCGCCCGCGCTGCTGATCATTGGATACATGATGCGCAACCCGGGATTGTGGTCGGAAGCCCGCAGGATGGCGCGCAACTGGGTCTTGAACAGGGCCGGCCGGTCCAAGCACAGGCGGATGGCGCGCCAACCGAGGAAGGGATTGGCTTCCTCCGGAATTTTGCCCGCCGCCGAGATCTTGTCGCCGCCGAGATCGAGGGTCCGGATAATGACCGACTCGGGCATGATCCGGCGGGCCACTTCGGCATAGGCCCGGTACTGCCGTTCCTCGCCGGGCTCGCCGCCCTCCCCCATAAACAGATATTCACTGCGGAACAGACCGATGCCCCGGGCGCCCCGTGCCTGGACGGCATCCACGTCCGAGGGCATCTCGATATTGGCCGACAGCACCACCGCATGTCCGTCCCGCGTGACCGCCTCTTCGGCTTTGAGCTTCGCCAACCGCTTCTGGATCACGGCCCGGTTGCGGGCGATCCGGCTGTATTCCTCTTCCCGGGCGGCGGTGGGATGGACAACCAGCCGCCCCCGCACGCCGTCCAGAATGACCCGTTCCCCATCCGCCAGTTTCCCGCACACCCCGGACATGCCCACGATGGCCGGCAGGTCCATGGCGCGGGCCATGATGGCCACGTGGGAGGTGGGACTGCCCAGTTCGGTCACAATGCCGAGGATTCGGCGGCGGTCGAAGGCCACCATCTCGGAGGGGGGCAGGTCGCGGGCGATCAGCACCCGGGGAGTTTCCAGACCGGCCAGGAGGTCGCGGCCCCCGCCGGCCAGGTTGCCCAGAATGCGCCGCGTCACATCGCGGATGTCCGTGGCTCGTTCGCGCAGATAGTCGTCGTCCATCTGGAGCAAGGTCCGGGCGTATCGCTCGGCCACGTCGGAGAGGATTCTCTCGACATTGCGCCGTTTGACGCGGACCTCGCGATAGACTTCGTCCACGAAGCTGGGATCGTCGACCACCTGCAGGTGGGCCTCGAAGATCCCGGCACTGTCGCTGCCCAGAACTTCACCCACGCGCGTCTGGATATCATGCAGCTGGCGACGGGTCTCCAGGAGGGCCGCCTCCAGGCGGAGCATCTCCCGCGGAATCCCGTCGGCGGGGAGCGCGTAGTCGGGTACGGGATGGTCGTCGGCCCGGAGCAGCAGAACCGGCCCCGTGGCGATGCCCGGGGAAGCTCCGATTCCCTTGAGTTCGAGTTCCCGCTGGGCCTCCATTGAATCCGGCCTCCTCAATCCTCGAAAAATTTCCTTTCGAACAGCTCCGCCAGAGCGTCGAGGGCGGCCGCCGCCTCGGGCCCGGTGGCTGTGATCCGCAGCCGGGCGCCATGGTGGCCCTCCAAGGTCAAGAGCCCCATGATGCTCTTGGCATTCACGCAGACTCCGTTTTTCTCGATGAGGATTTCGCATGGGAAGCGGACGGCCTCCTTCACCAGCAGGGCGGCCGGCCGGGCGTGGATGCCATAGCGGTTCAGGACGGTGACCTCGCGGGTCAAGGGAGCAGGGGCGTCGGGAGATTTGGAGGCGTCGGGACTCATGCATCAATCCTTCCGGGACAGGGCCACCTTGAGTTTTTCATCCAGTTCCCGGGCGGTGTTGCGGCCGATCAGCTTCAGGCGCTGGTTCAGGGCCGCGACCTCCACCACGTTGGTCAGGTCGCGCCCGGCGGCCACCGGCACGGTAAGCAGCGGGATTTCCACGCCCAGCACGTTGCGGGTGGCGGTATCCAGCCCCGTGCGGTCAATCTCCTGCTCGCCCAGGGGCGATTTCTGCATGCGGATGATCAGGTCCAGGCGCCGTTCGCTGCGCATGGCGGAAATGCCGAACAGGCTGGGCACATGAATGATGCCCAGGCCGCGGATCTCCATGTGCTCGCGGGTGAGTTCAACCGCGGATCCCTGAATGGCGCCCGTACTGTCGCGGGTCAGGATGGTGGTATCGTCCGCCACCAGGCTGTGGCCACGCTTGATCAGCGCCATGGCGATTTCGCTCTTGCCGATGCCCGGTTCGCCTTCCAGCAGCACGCCGATGCCGTGGATTTCGACCAGGGTACCGGGCACGCGGACGCGGGGGCTGGCCAGGTTCTGCAGCAGCACGGTGCCCGCATTCATGAAGTGCCCGGTCACCAGATGGGTCCGGATCACGGGCACGCGCAACTCCTCGAAGGTCCGGCGGGCGTAGTCCGGCAGGAGCCGCCCGCGCGACATCACGATCGCCGGCACGTGGCCCAGGGCGCGCAGGCGCTCGCTGCGCAACGGCACCGGCAGGCTGCTCAGGTAGGTCATCTCCGCCAGGCCCAGCACCTGAAGCCGGCGGTGGGCGTAGTACCGGAGGAAGCCGGCCAGGGCCAACCCGGGCCGGTTCAAGGCCACTTCGCTGATTTCCCGCCCTTGGGCATGCTCCGCATTGGCCGCCCAGTCCAACTGCAGCAGCCGGCGGCCGGCCTCGAAGAAATCGGCCACGGTGATGCGCGGGCTGTCAGGAATTTTCCACATCGGCTTCGGGCCTCCGTTCCCGGGGGCGGGCGTTCCGCCCCCGGGAAACCGCGGCGAACGGGCTAGGCCTCCGCCGCCTTTTCCACGTCCGCCAGTCGCTGGCGTTCATGGTGCTTTTCGATCAGTTTTTCGCGCAGCTTCCGCAGCTGCTTGGCCATCTTGTCGGCGGCGGCGTCGATTGCCGCGTACATGTCCGTGGTGGTCTCCAGGGCCACTTCGCGCAGTTTGTCTCGTCCTTGCACGACGATTTCCGCCGTGAACCGATATTTCTCGCGCGACAGGATCGCATGACAACTCTCCACCCGCGGAAAATCCGCCAGCACCGGCCCCAGACGGCCGTCCACATATCCCTTCAATCCCTCGTTCACCGTCACATTCCGTCCTGTGATCTGAATGTCCATTTACGGCTCCCTTTCTTGGTTGTTGGTTGGTCTGGTCACAAATGGCCCGGTCACATGCTGAACTCCCGTCCCAGGTATTTTTCCCGGGCCTGCGGATCATTCACCAGGAATTCGCGCGTGCCCTCGGTCAGCACTTCTCCGGAATAAATCACATAGGCGCGGTCCACCACCGAAAGCGTTTCGCGGACATTGTGGTCGGTGACCAGGATCCCGAGGCCGCGCTGCTTGAGGTCGCGGATGATCTGCTGCACGTCATAGACGGCCAGCGGATCCACCCCGCTGAAGGGTTCATCGAGCAGGATGAGGGCCGGATCCGTCACCAGGGCGCGGGTGATTTCGAGCCGGCGGCGTTCGCCGCCGCTGAGGGTGTAGGCCTTTTGCCGGGCCAGATAGCTGATCTTGAGTTCTTCGAGCAGGAATTCCAGGCGCCGGCGGCGCTCGCGCGGCCCCAATGGCAGCGTCTCGAGGATGGCCAGCACGTTTTCCTCGACCGTCAAATTGCGGAAGATGCTCGGCTCCTGGGCCAGGTAGCCCAGCCCCATGCGCGCGCGCCGGAACATGGGCAGGCGGGTGACATCCCGCCCCTTGAACATCACCCGTCCTTCCGTGGGGGGGATCAGCCCGGTGATCATGTAGAAGCTGGTCGTTTTGCCCGCCCCGTTGGGGCCCAGCAGGCCTACGATCTCCCCCTCGCGTACGTTCATGTTCACGCCGTTGACGACCCGGCGGCGGCGGTACTCCTTGACCAGCCCTCGGGCCTCCACAAGCAGATTGCCTCCAACGGCTGCTACCACGAAATGGACCTCATCACAGTGTCACTCTATCCCGCAAATCCCGGTTGGACAAGCCGGAAATGCGCCTAGGGCTTGAAGAAGGAATCCGCGTCGCCGTAGTCTTCCGTATAGACCACCAGGCGGGCCCGGGGCTTGCATTCCAGCCGCTGTTCGTCGCGCCAGAAGGTAATGACTTCCCCCTCCAGGATGTTACGGCCCTGCATCATCTGCGGGGGGCCGCCCGCCAGCACGATCCGGCCCGACGGCACGTCGTAGGTCGCCACTTCCGAGCGCGCCTTCTTGTCCCCCTGCGTCAATCGCACCTTGCCCTCGGCCTTGATCGTCTGGGCCCCGCCGTCTTCGGTAAAGATGATCGTCAGGCGGTTTGCGCTCAACTGCAGGCGCGGATCGTTCACCACTACATTGCCCTCGAACAGCGCAAACTGCTTGATGTAGTCGAACGTCAACTTGTCCGCCGTGACGACTGTCGCATCGGGGGAGGCCTCCAGCGACCGCCCGTCATCCTCCAGGGCAGCCTGCGCCGGCAGGCTCGTGCCGAGCGCCATCCAGGCCGCCGCGAATCCCATGTATTTGCCGATTGGGTTCATGCTCATTCCTCGTTTGCCGCCGGTTCGGCGGAGGGCGCCATCCGCGGCGCCAGCAAATCCTTGTCCATCTGGCTCGCCAGCACCACCTTGGCGTTCTGGAAGATCTGGAACTGCTGGTTCGTGCCATTCCACGCGAATCCGTCGCCCGTCACCACCCCTTTTTCCACGACAATGCGGATATGCTCTTTCGAGGCGGCTCGTTTGCGGGCCTGGTCGTAAGCGCAGGCCGGCGAATAAATCCGAGCCGTCACCTCCCCCTCCCGGAAGAGCTCGATCTTCAGACCTGTCAACTGGATGATGCCATCGGGCAGAAAAGTTGCGGTTTCGCCATAGAGTTGCTGTTTCAGGCGGCCGGCCTCGTCGTACTCCGGCAGGCGGAAGCCCTTGACGGCAGAGCCCTCCTGCGACTGGCCGAAGGCGGCCGCCGCCAGGCTCCAGACGGCTGGCACCGCCATCTGGCGCAACGTCCTACGCCAACTCATTGATCCTCCGGCATTGGCGCCACAGCGGCCCGAGCCAGTCGAGCGGGAGTGCGTTGTCCCGGTCGGACTTCGCCCTCTGCGGGTGACGGTGGGTTTCCCAGAACAGCCCGTCTACGCCGACCGCCGCGGCCGCGCGCGAAAGATATGGCGCCCACTTCCCCTCGCCGCCCGTTCCGGCGTCCCGCCCCCCCGGCAACTGCACGCTGTGGGTTGCGTCGAACACCACCGGATAGCCGAACCCGCGCATGATCAGCAGGCTGCGGAAATCCGCCACCAGGTTGTTGTAGCCGAAGCTCGCGCCGCGCTCGGTCAGCAGGATGTTCCGGTTCCCCGTGCTCTCCACCTTCTCGATCACGTGGCGCACGTCCCACGGGGCCAGGAACTGGCCCTTCTTGAGGTTCACCACCCGGCCGCTCTCGCCCAGCGCCACTACCAGGTCGGTCTGCCGGCACAGAAAGGCCGGCAGTTGCAGGATGTCCGCCACTTCCGCCGCCGGTTTCACTTCCGATACCTGATGCACATCCACCAAAATCGGCACGCCGAACTTTTCCTTGATCCCCGCCAAAATCTCCAGCCCCTTCGCCAGCCCCGGCCCGCGGAACGCCTTCACGCTCGTACGGTTGGCCTTGTCGTACGACGCCTTGAACACGAGGGGGATGTTTTCCTTTTTCGCCAGCGCCGCCAGCCGCTCCGCCAGGTCGAACGCCATCGCACGGCTCTCGATCACGCACGGTCCCGCGATCAGCGCCAGCGGCGCGGCGCCGCCGAAGCGCACGCGTCCGGCCTTGACCTGCTTGACCAGCGCCTTGGGAAAAGGATTCTTCGCCATGCCGTGCTCCTCAGCCCTTCGCCAAGTATCCCTGCACATATTCCCGGATGCCGTCTTCCAGCGCCGTGAACGGCCGGTCATAGCCCGCCGCCCGCAACTTGCCCATGTCCGCCTGCGTGAAATACTGGTACTTGCCGCGCAGCGTTTCGGGCATCTCGATGTATTCGATCTTCGGTTCCCGTCCCATCGCCGCAAACGCCGCCCTGGCCAGATCGTTCCACGACCGTGCCTGCCCCGTGCCGCAGTTGAACAGCCCCGAAGCCTTCGCGTTCTCCCCGCAGAACAGCGTCACGTTCACCGCATCCCGCACATACACGAAATCACGCACCTGCTCGCCGTCCCGGTATTCCGGCTTATAGGACTTGAACAACCGGACCTGGCCCGTTTCGCGGATTTGGCCGTAGGCCTTGTGGACCACCGAGCG
This sequence comes from Lentisphaerota bacterium, assembly GCA_012514035.1. Taxonomy (GTDB): domain Bacteria; phylum Verrucomicrobiota; class Kiritimatiellia; order CAIQIC01; family Lenti-01; genus Lenti-01. The sequence continues at coordinate 7,010 of JAAZBB010000036.1, forward strand.
CATGTCGCCCTTGTGATCCTCCCCCGGCCCATAGACATTGAAATACTTCAATCCGGCAATCTTCTTCAGCAGCCCGTGGCGCAGCGCCCAGAGATCGAACAACTGCTTGCTCATTCCGTACATGTTCAGCGGCACCAGGGTCGGCGTGGCCGCGTCTGCATCCGAATAGCCCTGTGTCCCGTCTCCGTAGGTCGCCGCACTCGAAGCATATACAAACCGTGCACCCCGTTTCAGGCACCACTCGCACAGTTCCCGGGTATAGCGATAGTTGTTGTCCAGCAGATAGTCCGCATCCGTCTCCGTTGTGGTGCTGCAGGCTCCCAGGTGATATACCGTCTTGACGGCCGGCAGGGAATCCGCCGCCACCTCATCGCGGAAGCGCTCGATGGACCACATGTCCTCGAACTCCAACCCGCGCAGGTTCTTCCAGCGCTCGTCCGCGCCAAGATCGTCCACCAGCAGGAGGTTGCCGGCTCCGCGGCGGTTCAATTCCGCCACCACATTGCACCCGATGAAGCCGGCCGCGCCGGTCACCACTGTCCTTGCCATGCTATCCATCCAAACTGCCTTTCAAGTTTTCCACCCTATCACCCTCCCCGTTTCACCTTCAAGCCGCAATCACGGCACCCCTCAATCGCGCCCCCCCCCCGCCTTTGCTTGTTCCCCGCCCTGGCCTTGACCTGCATCAGTTCCGGGCGGACCGCAACGTCCGGAGCGTCTCCAGAATTTTACGCAGTTCAGGCGTGAACAGCGCGTGATCGGCGGAGTCGAAGAACTTGGACAGCCCCCCCCACCCCTCCTGTTCGTACACGCTGGCTTGCAGCGCCATTTCCAAACGGTCGATCTCCCGAAGAAAACGCGCCTCGACCGTCTCCCCGGCCTCGAATTCCTCCCAAATGGCCAGATAGTCCGGCCCGTTCGGCAGTCGCGAAAACACTCGCTCCACAGAGGCACGCTCCAGTTCATGCTTCGCCTCGAGCGACATCCGCCCCGGCACGATGTCGCCCGCGTGGATTTCACCGAAGTCGTGCAGCAAGGCCATTTTCACCAGCTTGCTGCCATCCAGATCCGGGAACCAGGCGTCGGCCAAAAACAACGCCAGCAGCGCCACCCCCAGCGAATGCTCCGCCACCGTCTCGCATTGCTCCCGCGAGATGCCGGCGTGCAGCCACCCCTGACGATACAGCGCCTTCAACTGGCTGAATTCATAGAACACCCCGATGACCGGCATTACGGCCTTCCCCTCGAGATGGCGGCTGGCAGGCGGACGCTTGGTTTCCATGGCTTGGGTTCCTTTGCGCCCCTCTATGACATTCCCCGCTATCAAAGGCGAGCCGGCTTTTTCCCGCGGGTCTTCCGCGGTCCCGCCGCGCCCGCAAAAAGTTTTCCACACCGTTGATCCAGCAGCTGCCGGTCCACGCAATGGAATGAATTTTTGCCCGCCGGAAAATCCGGACGCGGGCGCGATCCCGGCCGAATGGACATGCCCCTCAAATGGAGGATAGGGATGAGGTGGAGCAGGCCAGGAGTTCAGCCATGCAGGGCTATGCCAGAATTGAGCGGGGGATGCTTGCGGGGGGGGCGTCGCGCTGGCCGGTTCCGGCCTCGCCGGCGGCGCCCCGAACCTGGAAAATCCCGTCGCTGTGGATCTGGATATCCGCCACGTCGCCGGCTGCGAGGTGTTCACGACCAGCGACACGGGAATTGAGAATGACGGCCTGGCCACGGGGTATTGGGCGGGCATCCGGATGGGCGACGACGTGCCCGTCACCTACTTCCAGATCGTCAGCAACCGGCACACCCAGCAGGAGAACATCACGGTCTTCACCTTTGCCGAGAACATGGAGGGCGGCAGCAGCAAGTGGTGGTATTTCACCGAATGCCAGCACTTCAGCCTCTACCCGCCCCAACCGGAACCTGTGCCGGTCGAAATCCAGTGGACAAGGCTGGCGATCAGGGGCATTTCGCAGTTCGACGTGACCGGCGCCGGCGAATGGCCTTGCACCATGCAGGTTTCCTCCGATCTGAACAACTGGGAATCCCTCGCGACGACCGTACGGGCCGGCGGCCTGCTGCAATTCGCCGACTCCGCCACCAATTCGCCACCGTTGCGCTTCTATCGGCTCCGCGCCGAAAACTGAATCGGTCTTTCCGGGGGCATGCCCCTGCAAACGCCATGCAACCGCCGTTCACGTTCCTTGAATCTCGCCCCGGCCACACTTGGTTAACATGCTTTGTCCGTTTGAGTTACCTAAAATGCACTTGTTTTATAAAACAGTATCATTTTGAACTCAAAAGGACCGACTTGTTTGTTTGCTTTCCCCCGGTTGCGCATGTATCCAGCCCGTTTCAATATTTAATTGAAACAGTTCCAATGTTTATAAACATTGAAACAGTGGATGGGGCTTCGGGAATTTCCGTACCAGGCTAGAACGTCCATTCGGCCTGGACGACGAGGTTGCAGCCGGGTTCGTTCACCCCGGAGCCGTGGATGCGGTAATCTTCATCCGTGATGTTCTCAAGGGCGACGGTCAGATCCAAGGAGTCCAGCAGGGCCATCCCGCCGCGCAGAGTCAACACCGCATAGGCCGGGGTACCGCCGGGCGGGATGCGCTGCGTGTCGCGCTTGTCATCCGCGGACAGACGGTCGGCCTTGTCGGCGGCATCCAGCACGCCTTCCAGCCAGAACGATTTCCCAACCGGCTGCCAGCGCACCGCGGCCTGGCCCGTCAAGGGCATCAGGCGGCTGATGTAATCGCGCACCGCGACCGGATCGGAGGTCGGATAGGCGTCCACCTTGCCCTCCATCCACGAGCCCATCACACGGAGGTGCCAGTCGTCCGCCACTTGCCAGCCCAGGGTCAGTTCAATGCCAGCCAGATAGCCGTCGCCCGCGTTCTTTTTGGTCACTTCCTGCAGGTCGTCCACAAGTGCCCCCGTCGGCGTGCGGACGATCATGTTCTTGATCCAGGTATAATAGGCGGCGATTTCGCCCGAAAAACGATCGGCCTGGCATCGCGCACCGACTTCGGCAGAGATGAAATTCTCTGGATCCAGATCATTCACGGGCGTTTCAATTTCGTTGCTGCGGGCGCTGTCAAGGCGCGTCAGGTCGGAGAGGTTGGGCGCACGGAACCCCTGCGAGAGGCCGGCAAAGAGGGCGTGGCGGCGGTCGGCGCCCAGGGGCGCCAGGGCGCGCAGCGAGCCCACCACGCTGTCCCAGTCGTCCTCCCGCGCCGTCACATTGCCGCTGACGGGATCGAGCACGCGCTCGGCATCCAGGCGGGCGAAGGCATAGCGAATGCCGGGAGTCAGTTCGATGGCCTCGTGGAACAACGGCAGCGTGTCCTGCACGAAAACACCCAGCAGGTCGTAGGAGGCGTTGTCCGCCACAGGTCCCTGGGCATCGGTTTTGTTCAGCGAGCCGTCCGCTTTGTAATGGCGTCCGTAGGAATCCACTTCGTCACGGTAGTAGTCCATTCCATAGACCCAGTGGCCGAGATCCGTCCGGCTTTCGAGCGTGAACGCAATACCCCATGTCGTCACGTCAAAACCCGTTTCATCGCGGCGGCCGTCCGTCCGCACGCGGTGCAGGTCTTCCCCCTGCGCATGCCGCGAAAGGGTCAGGGTATAGGCATCCATCGGCCCGGGGAGGTCCTGCCCCGCCAGCCGCATGTAGGTCAGGGCGCGGTCCTGGTCATAGGCCCGGACCTGGTCGTTGTCCTTCTGAAGCCCTTCCCAATCGATACCGTAAATGGTCTTGTGCGTGCGCCAGGCATCGTCTTGATCCACCTGCTGGTGGACCAAGGTCAGGACGTTCTGTTCGTTCAGGGCGTAGTCGGCGCGCAGATCGAAGTCGATCTCGTCGTAGCCGGTTTTCCGCTGGGTGCCGACCTCGTCGCCGCCGCGCAGATCATTGAAGTCCTTCCAGGTGCAACCGGCGGTGAAACCCAGGCGTTCGGTTGCCCGGCCCCGGAGGCCCAGCCGCGCCTGGGTGGATTCGTCGGCAGTGGCGCCGCGCCACGCCAGGGTGCGTTCGTAGAAAGGCTGACCAGACCAGTCTGGCGGGGCCAGGGTCAGGGCATTGACCGCCCCGCCCACGGCATCGCTGCCATAGAGGACGGACGCCGGACCGAGCACCACTTCGTAGCGATCCACGGACCAGGGATCGACTGTGTTCCAGTACTGGTTCGGCCCGTCGCGGAACACGGAGTTGTTCAGGCGGATGCCGTCCACCATCATGAGGGTGCGGAACCCGGTGAACCCGCGCAAGAAAGGCGACCCCTGCCCGTAGCCGGTTTTTTGGACCATGACCGATGGCAGCCCGGCCAAGGCGTCCGGGGTGGTGCGAGGCGCAGCTTGGCGCACCTCGGCCCGGTCCAGCACACGAACTGTGCCGGGAACACTGGCCAAGGCGGTTTCCGAGCGAAGTGCCGTGACGACCACCTCGGGCATGGCAACAGGCCCTGCCGTCTCCGCCAGGACATTCCCGGCCGCCACCAGCATCAACAAAACCCCTGCCCACCGCATTCCGCATTCCATTATGATCGTCCTCCTTGAATGATGCTATTTTAGAGCACAAGCGTCTCCGGCCTGCGGCAGGTTCACCCGCGCCCTCCAGAATCAACCGCCGGACAGAAAATCCGGGCCGCGAGATCGACTTGACACGATAATCCATTATTGTATCATCCCGTTTCGAATTAACTTGGAAATGGCCATGAAACCGAACCGATCTGCGCCCACCCGTCCAGACTCATGCCCGCCGGGCCTGTTGCCCGCCGGCAGCATGCTGCCCCTGTGGCGGCGCATCTCCCAGGAATTCCTGATCCATGGTCAGCGCTGGAATATCCCGCCCAACGTCTGCCTTACGCTGATGCACCTGTTTTTGCACCCTGGCGATTCCGAACCGGCCGCCCTGGCCCAGGCCGTCTATTTTCCCCGTCAAACCATGACCTTCATTCTGGACGCCATGGAAAAAAACGGTCTGGCAGTCCGCCGCCCCCACGACCGCGACCGCCGCCGCAAAACCATCGAACTGACCCCCAAGGGCCGCACGTTGGCTGAAGACATGCTGCGTGATGTTGTGCAATTCGAATCCGCCGCGCTGCGGGCCATCGAGGATGTCGATGTCGCCCGCCTGCAATCGTTCCTGACGCGCTATGCCGATGCGCTGGCCGACCAGAACAACCGGGATCTGAAATCGTGAAAGGACCTGCCGCCATGCGCCCCCATTTCCACTTGCGCCTCGCCATTCCCGGCCTGCTGGCCGCGCTGCTGTTCTGCGGCTGCCGCAGCTTCGAGCCCGAGCGCGCCCGTCGCGAGCACACGGAATCCTTCACCTCGAACCTCGCGGCCCTCGCCGCCGCCGAACTTTCCAAACCGCTCTCGCTCGACGACTGCATCCGCCTCGCCATGACGAACAACTACGCGGTGCGCAAGGCCGACCTCGACCGCGAACTCTACCGCATCGGCAAAAACGTGGCGTTCACCGCCTTCCTGCCGAACGTCGCCGCATCGGCCGGCTACAGCTCCTACGACAAGGAAATGCCGCAGCAGCACGAGAAGCGGTTCGGCACGGCCGACCTCACGGCCAGCATGCCGATTTTCCTGCCGTCCACCTGGTTCCTCTATGCCGCCGCGCGCCACGGCTACGCCGCCGCGGGCGTCGCCGCCCACTACGTCCGCCAAGGCATCGTCCTGCAGACCAGCGTCGCCTATTTCAACGTTCTCGTGCAGCAGGATACCGTCGCCGCGCTCGAAACCCAGCTCGAGGCCGCGCGCCAGACCGCCGCGCGCGTCGCGGGCCTCGCCGACGAAGGCCTCGTCGCGCAATGGGAGGGCGACCAGGCGCGCTTCGCCGCCGAATTGCGCGAAACCGAACTGAACCGGGCCCGGCGCCAGCTCGCCGTCCTGCGCGGCGAACTGCTCCAAACCCTCGGCCTCTCGCCGGCGGCGGCCATCGAGCTTTCCGGCGAAACCGGCGAAACAACCATGCCCGAGGGCACCGTCGCAGACCTCGTGCTGAAGGCGCTGGAAATCCATCCCGAGCTGGCCTTGGCCGACCGTCAGGTCGTCATCCAGGACCACCAGGTGCGGCAGGCCTTCTGCAATTTCCTGCCGACGATTTCCCTCTTTTCCACCGGCTCGTGGACGGGCAATGAGCTCGCCGCCCACGCCGAAAACTGGGTGTCCGGCTTCCGCGGCGCGTGGACGCTGTTCGACGGTCTCGCCAACGTCGCGCGCTACAAGGCCGCCAAGGTCGAGCGGCAACAGACGCGGCTCGAGCGCGAAAACACTTTCCTGTCCGTCATGGTCGGCGTCGTCGCCGCCGAGGCCGCGGCGCGCGACGCCGCGGAAGGCGCCCGCGTCCGCCGGTTCGCCTACGACGTCGCCGCCGCCAAATGGTCCGACTACGACGCCAAGGCCCGCGAAGGGCTCATTCCCCTCTCCGACGCGCTCGACGCGCGCGCCGCCATGGACCTCGCGCAGGTTGCCGTGGTCCAGAGCCGCTACCAGGAACGCATCGCCGTCGCCAATCTCGAACTGGCCATGGGCCTGACCCTCGTCCCCGCAAACGATTCCGAAACGAAAGCAGAGAAGTAACATGAAAACCGATCGCATCGCCCTTGCCCTCCTCGCCGCCGCCCTGCCCGCCGCGCTCCTCGCGGCCGGCTGCGGGAAAAAAGAAACCGCCGCCGCTGCGGAGGAAACTGCCCATGCCCTCGCCGTGCGGGCTCTGCCCGCCGCCATGCGCGACTTCGAGCGCCGGTTGACCGTGCAAGGCACCCTCGAAGCCAAACGTTTCGCCCATGTCGCCGCCCGGGCCGATGGCAATCTCGATGCCATCTGGGTGGATGAAGGCGACCTCGTTACGGCCGGCGCAACTGCCCTGTTCCAGATCGATCCCGTGGGGCGTGAAAACGCCCGAACCATCGCCCGCCAGGATCTCGCGGTGGCCAAGGCCTCGCTTGCCGTTGCCGAAGCCTCCGCCGCCAAAACCGAAGCCGAGGCCCGCAAGGCCACGCTCGATTACGAGCGTTACGAACGCCTTCATCAGGACGGCAAAGTCAGCCTGAACGAGTTCGAAGCCGCCGAAGTCGCCTTCGCTTCCGCCAAGGCCGGCATCGCCGTCGCCCGGGCGCAGGTGGATCTGGCCGAACGGCAGGTCAAGCAGGCCGAAGCCGCCCTCGCCATCGCCGAGAAAAATCTCGCCGATACCAAGGTCGTCGCGCCGATTGACGGCGTGATCAGCGCCCGTTCCGCCGAACCCGGCGAACACATGTCGGTCGGCCGCACCATTCTGCGCATTGACGATTTGTCGGCCGTCGAGGCCGCCGCCTATCTGCCCGCCCAGTATCATCCCGAAGTCGAACCCGGTAAAACCGTCTTTCGCCTGGGAGTCGGCGGGCGCGTGGCCGGCACCCACCTGATCACCTATCGCGGCCCGACCATCGATCCCACCCTGCGCACCTTCGAAATCAAGGGCCTGCTGGAAAACGCCGGCGACGCCGCGGTCCCTGGCCAGATGGCCGACCTGACCCTGATCTTTGAAGCCCGCAAAAGCCTGGGCGTTCCGTCTGCCGCTGTCCTCGTCCGCGCCGGCCAAACCGTCGTCTTCGCCGTCCGGGACGGCCGCGCGGTGGCCTGTCCCGTTGAACCCGGCCTGCAGAACGACGGGTGGACCGAAATCCTCTCCGGCCTCGAAGCCGGCGAAATGGTCGTGACCGAAGGCCAAACCCAGCTCCACGACGGCATGGCCGTCGAAGTCCTCTAGTCCCGGCCTCATCCGAACAGGAGAACCCCATGTTCCTCGCCACCGCCTCCACCAAACGCCCGATCGCGATGAGCTGCCTGCTCATCGCCCTGATCGGGCTTGGCCTCAATTCGTTCCGCAAGATCCCCATCGAAAACATGCCGGCGGTGGACATCCCCTATGTGGCCGTCATCACCACCTGGGTCGGCGCCTCGCCCGAGGACATCGAAAAAGACGTCACCAAGACCATCGAAGACGCCGTCTCCGGCAT
>JAAZBB010000037.1 GCA_012514035.1 Lentisphaerota bacterium
AGTGCTTTCATGCGGGAAAGCATAGGTCGGGAGGAGGCCGGGATTCAATCTTCAATATTCAAGAAGACGCCGGTCGTTGGTCAGCGGGCGGGGTGCAGGGTCCGATCCGTCGGATCCGTCCCATCCGTCCTGTTCCGACCTCTGCGCTGGGGCTTCTTTCTTACCGTTTTCCTTCCAGGCGGTTCATGAGGCGGGCGGAAGCGCAGGCGGGGTTGCGCATGAGGCGGGCGCCGCGGGTAACGTTGCACAGGCTGCCGCCGATGCGGCGGGCGATTTCCCGCTGGGGCACGCCGTCGCGGAGGAGGCGGAGGATGGTCCAGCGCTTCCGAACGGCGTCCAGTTCCGAGCGGGTCAGCAGGTCGGCCAGCACGCGTTGCATTTCCGCCGGATCCTCGATGGCGCAGAGGGCCTGAAACATGCGGGATTCGTCGCTGGTCATGGCGGGGAGTGGGAAGCCGAGGGGGCGCCCATGGTTTGTGGTTCGAACTGCAGATGATAGAGCCGGCGATAGATGCCATCACGGGCGAGAAGTTCCTCGTGCCGTCCGCGCTCGGCGATGACGCCCTGATCCAAGACCAGGATCTGGTCGGCGCGCTGAATGGTGGAGAGGCGGTGGGCGATGGCGAAAACGGTCCGCCCCTGCATGGCTTCGTTGATGGCGGCCTGCACGGCGCGTTCCGACTCGGTGTCGAGGGCGCTGGTGGCCTCGTCAAGGATCAGGATGGGCGGATCGCGCAGGAGGGCGCGGGCGATGGCCAGGCGCTGGCGCTGCCCGCCGGAGAGCAGGAGGCCGCGTTCAGCGATTACGGTGTCATAGCCGTTGGGCATGGCCAGGATGAAGTCATGGGCATGGGCTTTGCGGGCGGCGGCCTCGACTTCTTCCCGGGTGGCCGCGGGTTCGCCATAGGCGATATTGCGGAACACGGTGTCATTGAACAGGATGGTTTCCTGGGTGACCAGTCCGATCCGCCGCCGCAAGCTGGCCAGGGTGAATTCCCGTAGATCGCGGCCGTCAAGCAGGACGCGGCCGCTGACGGGATCGAAGAAGCGGGGCAGGAGGTTGACCAGAGTGGTCTTGCCGGAACCGGAGCTGCCAACCAGGGCGATCAACTCGCCGGCGCGGGCGGTCAGTTCGATGCCACTGAGGACGGGCGGCTGGCCGGGACCGTAGGCGAAGGCGACGCGCTCGTACCGGATTTCCCGGATGGGGCCGGCCAGTTCGCGGGCGCCGGGCAGGTCGCAGACGGTATCCGGGGTGTCGAGGATGGCGAAGATCCGCTCGGCGGCGGCGCTGCCCTGCTGGATGAACAAATGGACGCGGGACAGCCGTTTCACCGGGGCGTACATGAAGAACATGGCGGCGAGGAAGACGGTCAGGCTGGGCAGGTCGAGGCCGGTGCGGCGGGCATAGACGAGGATTGCGCAGGCTCCGAAGGCGGCCAGCACTTCGATCAAGGGGCTCATCGCGGCCTTGGCGGCGGTGATCTTGATTTGCCGGCGAAAGAAATCGTGGCTGAGCCGCCCGAAGCGTTCTTCTTCGCGGACCTCGGTGCCGAAGGCCTTGACGATGGCGGCGCCGCTGACGACCTCCTGCTGGAGGCTGGACAGATCCGCCATGCGTTCCTGGCCGGCCCGGGCATGGCGCCGGACGCGCCGGCCGAAGATCCGGATGGGGAGGATGCAGACGGGAAACAGCACCAGGCTGTAGACGGCCAGGCGCAAATCGGTGATGCACAGGGCGGCGGCGGCGGCAATCAACACGAACGGTTGCTGGACGAGGTCGCAGATGACCTCGGTGATGCCGCGTTCAATGAGCTGGGTGTCGTTGAGCGTACGCGACATAAGTTCACCGGTGCGCGAACTGGTAAAGTAGAGCAGGGGCAGCCGCAGGATGCGGGCGAAGACTTCGTTGCGCAACCCCAGGATGACGTATTGGGCGACCCACTCGATCAGGTATTTGCTCAGGAAGAATCCGACGCCGCGCAGGATCACGAAGAACAGGAGCAAGGCCAGGAGGAGCCCGGTGACCAGTCCGTCGTGGTCGAGGCCGCCGGCATACCAGCGCGCGACCCAGGCGCTGGCGGCCTCGTTGAGGGGCGTGGCGGTGCCGCCGAAGATCCGGCTCATGCCTCCGCGCGCGGCGGCGAACATGCCGAAGATGGAGCCGCCAAACATGCCGCCGAAAACAACTGCCAGGAGCAGGCGGCCCAGGCAGGGCCGGGTACGGGCGAGCAGGCGCAGATAGGTTTGCGCGGCCTGCTTCATCGGTTGGCGCGGGGGCGAACTCATGCGTCGAGGGATTCCAGATAGTGCCTGGCCTCGATGGCGGCGGCGCAGCCGCTCCCGGCGGCGGTGACCGCCTGGCGGTAGCGCGAATCGGCGACATCGCCGGCGACAAACACGCAGCAGAGCTTGGTACTGACGCCGTTGGTCAACAGATAGCCGTTGGCATCGCATTCCAGCACGTCTTCGAAAGGCTTGGTCGCCGGCACTAGGCCGATGGCGACGAAGAGGGCGCCGACCTCGAACAGGCTGTCCGCGCCGGTCTTCACATCGCGCAGTTTCAGGGCGGTCAACCGGCCCTGGGCGGGATCGAGCAGCCCGGTGATGACAGAATTCCAGCGCACTTCGATCTTGGGGTGTTCCAGCACGCGGTTGGCCATGATTTTGGAGGCCCGGAAGACATCGCGCCGATGGATCACCGTGACCTTGGACGCGAAGCGCGTCAGGAAGAGGGCTTCCTCCATGGCGGTATCGCCGCCACCGACCACGGCGATAGGCTGTCCGCGGTGGAAGGCGCCGTCGCATGTGGCGCAATAGGAAATGCCCCGGCCGGACAGTTCCTGCTCGCCGGGCAGATTCAGTTGGCGGTGATGGGCGCCGGTGGCGATGATGACGACATCCGCCGGCAGGGTCGTGCCGTCCTCTAACTGGAGATCGGCGCCGCCCGGGCGCGGAACAAGCTTGCGAACGTTGGCGCCCCGGAAACGGGCGCCAAAGCGTTCCGCCTGCTTGCGCATGATCTCCATGAGTTCGAAGCCCGGAATGCCGTCCGGAAAACCGGGGAAATTCTCGATGAGCGGGGTGGTGATGAGGGGACCGCCGGGGTTGGGGCCTTCCAGGACGAGGGGTTCAAGACCGGCTCGGGCTGCATAGATTGCCGCCGTCAGGCCGGCGGGGCCGGAGCCGATGACCACCAGGGTTTTCATAACTGCAGACTACCAGCGTAAGCAGTTCGGAGCAATTCTGAAATGGATTTGAAACACAGAGGGACACTGAAAGGCAGAGAGGTTAGAGCGGGGTCCGATCCATTCGATCCCTCGGATCCGTCCTGTGCTGAATTCTGACCTCGGTTCTCTGCCTCCAGGCGGCAGCGGGATCACTCGTCATCCTCTTCCGGTTCGTCCTCCTCGTCTTCGGCCATGGCGATGGCGGCGGGCAGGTGCCGGGCCAGCAAACGCGGCAGCCAGGCTAAGATGGCAAACAGCAGTGCCCCGGCCGACAGGATGCCCAGCACGCGCCAATCCATCTGGCGGGTGGCGAGTTGTCCGGCGGCCCTGACGGTCCACAAAAAGGCCAGGGTGTTGGGGATGACGCCGAGGGTTGAAACCAATAGATAGTTCCAGAACGAGATGCGGGTGAGGCCGTAGGCGTAATTGAGAAACCCATAGGGATTGATGGGGAACAGGCGGGAGAACAACACGATTTTCCAGCCGTCGCGCTGGATGTTTTCCTCGAGCCGCCGATAGAGGCGGGTATGGCCGATGCGCCGTTCCAGCCAGTCGCGGACGACAAAGCGGGCGAGGAGAAAGGCGATGGACATGCCGAGCCCCAGTCCGGCCAGGCAAATGGTCAGTCCCGGACCCACGTTGAAAAGCAGGCCGACGAGGATGCACACGAGGGTAGTGGGCAGCAGCAGCAGAGTGAAAACCGCATTGAGCAAGATGCACAGCAGCGGCGCCCACCGGCCCGATGCGCGGACTGCGTCATCCAGGCGCTCCCATTCCAATCGGTCGAAGAAGGCGGAAAGTTCCGGCCAGAAGACGACGGCGGTGACTCCGGTCGCGATCAGAGCCAGACCGCCCCACGTGCGTTTGCGTCTGTAGAATCTTCGCTTCACGGGGGAGCACCGGGCAGGACCACGGCAGTGACGCCGGCCCCGGCGGCGAAGATGGATTCGGCCGCTGAGCGGACAGCGGTGGCCTCCAGGCGCTTGAGGCGTTCCGGCGTTTCGAGGGCGTGGCGCCAGCCGAGACCGAGAAGTTCATCGAGAGCGCACTGTTGGGCCAGGCCGGCATTGTTTTGCCAGGCCCTGGCCTGTTCCGCCAGGAGCTGCTCAATGGCCCGGGCGAATTCGTCAGGCTCCGTCCCGTCGCGCGCAAGGCGGGCAGCCTGGACATCGATCTGGGCCTCGACTTCAGGAAGGCCTTCCGCAGTGGTGCCGGCATAGATGATGAATAGCCCGCCGACCGGTCCGCTGAATTGGGTGGCGCCGGTGTAGTAGGCCAGCCCGCGCTGGTCGCGCACCGAGATGAACAGTTCGGAAGACAGGCCGCTCAGGGCGTCCATCAGCACGGAAATAGCGTCTTCGCGGGGGTCGCCGATGGCGATGCCGGGCCAGGCGCGCACAAGGACCGTCTGCTTGAAGGGCAGGCGTTTTTCCAGGCGGACGGGTTCCGTCGGGGCGGAGGGGAGCGGCGGCCAGGTTGGGGCGTTGTTCGCGGTCAGCGCGGAGAAATGCGTTTCCGCCAGTTCCCGGACGGCCGCGGCGCGGACATCGCCAAACACCGCCAGCACAAGGTTCGAGGCACCGATCAACTTCCGGTGGTGGGCTTGGACAGCCTCGCGGGTGAGGGTGGCGACGGTGCCCGTTTCGCCCAGCGGCGAATAGCGGTAGGGATGGCCGGGAAAGAACGTCTCGCGCACCATCTGGTGCGCATGGGTCATGGGTCGTTCCCATTCGCGCCGGATGGCGGCCAGTTGGAGGGCGCGCTGCTTTTCCAGCTCGTCGTCCGGAAACGCGGAGTCGAGCAGGCATTCCGCCACGGTCTCCAGCATGAGCGGGAGGTCATCGGCCAGACCGGCGGCGGACAGCCCGTAGCTGTTGCGGCCGGAAAAGCTGGACAGAGAAACGGCATGCGCTTCGAGGCGCTCGGCCAATTCGGCGGCGGTGTGGCGCGTCGTGCCGCGCGTCAGGAGGTCGGCGGCGAGCTGGGAGATGCCGGCCTGGCCGACGGACTCCGCCAGGAGGCCGCCTCCGAGGACGGCCGAGACGTACGCCATGGGCAGGCGCGGATCATCGCGCACGATCACGCGCAGGCCGCTGGACAGGGTGAAGGCCTGCACGTCGAAGTTGCTGGCAGCGGCCCGGTCCGGTGCGGCAGATACAGTCTTCGCGGGGGCTAGAATGGCCCATGAACCGTTCTCCGGGCGCAGGTATTGGCGGGCCACGCGGCGGAGATCGTCGGGGGTGACCTGGCTCACCTGCTTCAGATAGGTTTCGGTGTGGCGGGGATCGCCGGCATAGAATTCGCCGGAGGCCATGGCGCCGGCCTGGCCGGACATGGTCGACAGTTCCTGGATTGCACCGACGAGGACCTCGCGCCGTGCCTGCTCGATCCGCGCGGCGTCAAATGGCTCGGTTTGCCAGCGGGCGACTTCCTCTCGCAGCGCGGCCACGACCTCGGACTCCCGGTCTGGTTCATATTCGGCCCCGATGCCGAACAGGCCCGGGTCCTTGGGCGTATAACTCCAGGCATCCACATCCAGCACAATTTGCCCCTCTTCGCGCAGGCGCTTGACCAACGGCGAGGAGCGGCCGGACCCCACGGCGGAGGCGAGTACATCCAGCGCGGGGGTGTCGGGGTTGGCCAGGTCGGTGGTATGAAAGACCCAGGCGAGGCGCGCGACTTCATAGGGACCCGTTTTGCGCGCCATGCGTTCCGCCAGTTGCGGCGGCTCCGCCGGGATGACGGCCGGTTCGCGCGCGGTGCGCGGGACAGGTTCGAGGAGCCGGCGAACAGCGGTTTCCATCTCGTCTGCCGGAATGTCGCCGGTCACGGCCAGGATCATGTTGTCGGGCGAATAATGCCGGCGGTGATAGGCCACCAGGTCGTTGCGGTTCATGGTGACGAGCACATCGCGCCAGCCGATGATGGGCACGCGGTAGGGGTGGACGCGGAAGGCGGTTTCCCAGGTCAGGCGGCCCAGCACGCGTCCGGGATCGTCTTCGCCCATGTCGTATTCACGCAGGATGACTTCGCGTTCGCGTTCCCACTCGTCTTCGGGGAAGGCGGGGCGGAAGACCGCGTCGGTGAGGACCTCCAGGCCGACCTGCCAGCGGTCTGCGGGCAGCGTGGCGTGGAAAACGGTGCGGTCGGTGGACGTGTAGGCGTTGATTTCCCCGCCGGCGTCGGCAATCTCCTGGGAAATCCGGGCCGGACCGCGGGTCGCGGTGCCCTTGAAAATCATGTGTTCGAGGTAATGCGAGAGACCGCCGCCCAATTGGGGGCCTTCGTGAATCGAGCCCGCGCCGACCCAGTACTGGATGGCCACCAGCGGCGCGCTGCGATCCTCCTTGAGCAGCACCACCAGCCCGTTGTCCAGCACGAGGCGGCGGCCGCCCGCATTGGCGGTTTTCAAGACATCCACGGGATTCCGGGCCATGGCGAACTCCTGGGTGAGCAATAGGGCGCAGCACGCGCCAAGAAACTGAAGCCAGCGATTCATTCCCGGCAAAATAACACGGCGGCGGCAAAATGACAGCGGGAAACGGTTCTCGTTTGCGTTTGGGCGGGGCTCCCGCTAGGGTATCCGGCAGGAATCCGGGACCCATGCAGCGCGCGGTACAACTCATTGTATGCGGGTATGCCATCGGGGCGGGCCTGGGGGGTGTGGCGGCCCGGGGGCAGGCCTATCCCACGCCGGTGCGGGCCAGCTGGCGGGAGGATCCGGCCACCACGGCCGTGATTTCGTGGGATACGCCCGTCGCCGCCCGGGGCACCGTGCGGTATGGCACGACAACGAACTACACCACCACGGTTCACGATGGCGGGGGTGTGCACCGGCATGTGATCCCGTTGCGCGGCCTGATACCCGGCACCCGCTATTTTTACGAGGCGACTGCCACGGATGGGTTCGCTCAATCCGCGTCGTTTCAGACCGCCCCGGCCCCGGATCAGCCGCTCCATTTCGTTTTTCACGGGGACCTGCAAGGAGGAATCGACGAGCCGGGGGCGCAGGGGGTGGTCGACCGGATCGTGCAGGAGAATCCACAATGGGTCCAGCACCTCGGCGACATGGCGGAGGAAGCCTTCAGCGATTCAGGCTTCGAGACCTGGAATGTATTCTTCCGAATCTGTTCCAACGAATTGGCCCGGTCCGTCTTTATGCCCATGATGGGCAATCACGACGCGGCACCCGGCTCGGATTACGCGCGCGGGCTCTACCACCGCTTGTTTGCGCTGCCGAATCCCTCGACGGGCGAGGGCTATTACTCCCATGCCGTCGGGCCTGTCCGGTTCATCGCGCTGAACACCGAAATCCCGGCTGCGGACCAGAACGATTGGCTGGCACACGAGCTCCAGGCGGCGGCCAACGACCCGGGCAACATCTGGACCATCGTGCAATGCCACCGCCCGCCGTACTCCTGGGGGGAGCGCAGCGGGGACGCGGGCTGCCGGGACAACTGGATGCCGATCCTGACCCGCTACGAGGCGGACTGGGTTGTCAGCGGACACAGTCACAACTACCAGCGCATGGTTCCCATCCGGGGCGTGCGCTACCTGGTGGCTGGCGGCGGCGGCGGCAAGCTCTATTGGACGGCGCCCGGCGAGCCGGCCCACGCCTTTGCGACCACCTGCTACCACTATGTCTCCTGCCATGTCACCGGGGACGTGATGCAGGTGCGCGGCATCCGTAGCGATGGCCTGGTCTTCGACCGGGAAGTGGCTACCAATCGCCGCCAGGTACGAGTCGCGCCCGCGTTTCCCCTGCGGGGCCAGATGGCGACCGTCAGCTACCGGGCTACGGAAGGCCCGCTGGCCGGCGCCAATCCGGTGCACATCCACATCGGCCAGGATGCCTTCACCAACGCCTTTGACAGCGCGCCCATGACATGGAACGCATCCCGCCAGCGCTGGGAGTACGAGTTCATGGTCCCGGCTTCGGCCACGGAGCGGGTCGCCTTCGCGTTCTTTGACGGGGCGGATATCTGGCACAACAATTACGGCTATGATTGGCAGGCGCTCCTGGACCGCGCCAGCGTCTGGCCCGCGCCACCAGGCGCGGGATCCAATGCCGTGCTGCGCTACGAGGCCGATCTGGGGCCGATGCCGGCGACGGCGTCCGTGGCCGCCTGGATCTCCTTCAACGCCGAACGTTTTCCCGCGGCGGGGCCGGTGGCGATGTCCAACATCGCCGGATCGCACTGGGAGTGCTCCGTGGCCGTGCCCGCCCACGCCCAAAGCATGACCGTGCATTTTCAAGGCGATTGGGGATTCTGGGACGACAATGCCAAGCGGCATTGGACGTTTCCGGTGGCTGGCGCGACCAGCCGCGCCTGGCCGCCGGCACCGGTCGCGGTTCACGGTTCGCCCGAACTGACGCTGAACCCCCCTGGCGATTCGCCGAACAACATCGGCGACAACTTTGATCTCGTGCCGGAAGGCCCGCCCCTACGGGTTCTGGACGGTCCCCGGGGGTTTGGCGATTTCGGCTCGATCTGGGTGAATGTCGATGCAACCAATCTGTATCTGGGCGGACATGGCCTGAACCTCGGCGGCAGCAACAACGTCATGGCACTCTTCGTAGGCGTGGACACCTTGACCGATAACGCGTGGAACCTGTGGCACAAGTCCGGTTTGCCCAACGCGCTGGACTTTCTGCACAACGTGCGCTTCACCGAACCCATGGATGTTGCGATCCTGCTGGGCGATCAATATGCGGACGATCCGGTCTATCCCACCTTCACCTACGGCGGCTACGATTTCGGGCAGGGGATCTTCTACATCGGCACCAACAGCGGTAGTTTCGGCCATCTGACGGCGGCGAAGCTGTCGCAGTTCCACGGCACGGGCACGGAGCCCTGCGACACGCCGGGAGATGCCCTCCAACGCCAGACCAAACGCTGGGAAGCTGCGCTGCCATGGAGCGCCCTTAACGCGCCGGGGCCGGAGGGCGTCGCGCACCTTTTCGTCTGCGGAGTGATCGCATCCGCCACCGTGAACGCCCAGGACCGGTACTTGTCCCGAGCCGTGCTCGGCCAAAGCGTCTGGGGGCGCCGTGACAACTACCGGCAATACGCCTTCAACACCATCTATCTGGAGCCCCAGCGGGTCAACCTGCTGCACGCCGACCTGCACGGCGACGGCCTTACCAACGGCTGGCGGCTGGAGCATTTCGGGACGCCGGATGGTCCGCCCGCCGACGAGGATTCCGATGCGGACGGACAGGATAACCGCGCCGAGGAGATTGCCGGGACCCGTCCGTTGGATCCGGATTCGCAGTTTGAGGTGACCACCGAGCCGGGCCCGGGCGATGTGCCCGGCATGCTGACCTGGCCGTTTGCGGCTGGACGCATCTACGACGTATATCACACCCCGGACCTGCGGCAGCCTTTCGAGTGGCAGGCTGCCGTGGAGAATACCAATCGCTGGCCGGTCGCCGCGCCCGGCTTCTTCCGCCTGCGCGTGCGGAAGCTGTTTCCGCCCGGCTAGAACGGGACCAGAGTCATTTTCCTGCGGCGGTATTGGGCGCGGTGCGTGTAGCCGGCGGCGCGGGCCAGGGCAACCGCCTGCTCGAAATGTTGTCCGATCTGGCCGGGGTTGTGGGAATCCGATCCGAAGGTGATGGGGATGCCGCGCTCATGCATCCAAGCCAGGATCCGGGGGGCCGGATAGAATTCGGCGGCGCCATGGTTGAGGCCACTGGTGTTGATCTCGATGGCCATGCCGGCCGCGGCCACGGCATCCAGCGCGGGCGGCACGATCTCGGCGAGCAGGGCCTCGGGCGCGCGTATGCCAGTGCGTTTGACGATGTCAAAATGCGAACACACGTCGTAGAGCCGCGTGTCCGCCAGTTCCGCCATGCGCAGGTAGTAGGTCCGATTCATTTGTTCGACGAATTCAGGCGTGGCGGCCGGATCGCCGGGCGCCAGGTCCCAGAACGGACCGGTGTGGAGCGAGCCCAGCACAAGATCGAAATCCGCCAGGTCCAAAACGGATTGGATGTGGGCGGAGACGAGATCGCGCTGATAGTCGGCCTCGATGCCGAGCAGAACCGTGCACCCGCCGGCCGCCTGCGCGGCGCGCACATTGCCGACATAGAGATCAAAATCCTCCCGGGTCATCCGGATGGAGGGGGTGGGATCGTTGGGAAAGGGAATGTGGTCGGTGCAGGCGATTTCGGAAATGCCGCGTTCGATGGCGGCCCGGGCGTAGTCGATGGGATCGCCGCCGGCATGCCGGCACAACCGGTTGTGCGTGTGATAGTCCGCTGGCAAAGACGGGTTCATCGGACGTGCAACCCTACGCGCCCGGGAATGGAGTGTCAATGTTCGAGCGGATCCGCGCGGGACGGGCGAATTGATCCAAATTAAACATGACCATAGAGGGGATGGGGGCGGAGGGGGAAGGGGATCGTTGCTTCATAGACCTGACCGAACGAAAGGAAGGTGCCGGCGATGGTCAGGGCAACGAAAAGGGAGTATTTGGAGAAGATCCGGAACCGGTATTTCCGGGTCGGGAAGCGGTATAAGACGAAGATTCTGGACGAGTTCTGTGCCGTCTGCGGCTACAACCGGAAGTATGCCATCGGATTGCTGTCGAACCGCCCCCGGCGACCCCGAACAAAG
>JAAZBB010000038.1 GCA_012514035.1 Lentisphaerota bacterium
CTTTGTTCGGGGTCGCCGGGGGCGGTTCGACAGCAATCCGATGGCATACTTCCGGTTGTAGCCGCAGACGGCACAGAACTCGTCCAGAATCTTCGTCTTATACCGCTTCCCGACCCGGAAATACCGGCTCCGGATCTTCTCCAAATACTCTCTTTTCGTTGCCCTGACCATCGCCGGCACCTTCCTTTCGTTCGGTCAGGTCTATTATGAAGCAACGATCCCCTTCCCCCTCCGCCCTCATCCCCTCTATGGTCATGTTTAATTTGGATCAATTCGCACCCCCGCTGCACCGGGAACAATCCGGCCGTGTCAGCCTCCCCGGCCCATCAGGGCGCGAAAGTGCGCGAAGACGGATACCGCTTCGCGGGGGCCCGGCGCGGCCTCGGGGTGGTATTGCAGCGCAAACGCCGGAACGTGGCGGGCCTCCAAACCTTCCACCGTGCCGTCGTTCAGGCTGACGTGCGTGATCTCCGCTGCCGCCGGGTCCAGACTCGCCGGATCCACAACGTAGTTGTGGTTTTGGGAGGTGATTTCGACAGTGCCCGTCCGTAGATCCTTCACGGGGTGGTTGCCGCCGTGGTGGCCGAACTTGAGCCGGCGGGTTGTGCCCCCCAGCGCCAACCCCAGCAACTGGTGGCCCAGGCAAATGCCCATCAGCGGCACCTTGCCCAGCAGGCCGCGGATCGTATCGATCGCATACGGCAACGCCGCCGGGTCCGCCGGGCCGTTGGAAAGCAGGACGCCGGCCGGATTCAAGGCCAAGACATCGCGGGCGGTTGTCCGCGCCGGCAGCACCCGGACGCGAAATCCCGCCCCCGCCAACAGGCGCAGGGTGTTGCGCTTGACACCGTAATCCAGCACCGCCACCAGCGGCGCACCCGAGTCCGATTCCGACGCCCAATCATAGGCTGCCGGCGTGGAAACCCGGACGGCGTAATCCTGTCCGTCCAGCCCTTCCCACGCGCGGGCCTGGGCAATCGCATCGGCTGGCGACACCGATCCGGTCGTGCACAGCAACGCCTTCTGCGTGCCGCCCTCGCGCAGTTTCAAGGTCAGCGCACGCGTGTCCAGGCCGGCCAGCGCGGGCACCCCCCAGCGGACCAGCGCCGCTTCCAGCGTCTCTTCGGCCCGCCAGTTCGAGGGCGGATTCATCTCGCGCATCAACAGCCCGGCCGCCTGGATCCGGCCGGACTCGCAGTCCTCGCGGTTGAATCCCGTGTTGCCGATTTCCGGCATCGTCATGGTCACAATCTGTCCGGCATAGGAGGGATCGGTCACGATTTCCTCATAGCCGGTCATGCTGGTGTTGAAGACAACTTCCCCGAGCCGGTCCACGGCCGCCCCACACGACCAGCCCCGCATCACCGTGCCGTCCGCCAAGGCCAGAAACGCCGCTTTGGCACGCCGCGCCGCCCAGTTGCCGGCCGTCGGGCTCACGCGGAGCGCGCCCCCTTCTTGCGCGCGGTGGCCCGGTTATATTCCTGCAGCGACAGCACCTCGAATTCCTCGTGCCGGCGCAGGGTTTTGAGCCCGTCCAGCGCCGCCCGCAAGCCGCGGATCGTCGTCGTCATCGGTACGCCGCGCCGCACGGCTTCAGTGCGCATCTTGACTTCGTCGAGCTGCGGCTGGCAACCCGAAGGCACATTCACAATCCAGCCCACCTGACCGTCCGCAATCAGGTCCAGCACATGCGGACGGCCTTCCGAAATCGCGAAGGCCGCACGCGCAGGCACGCCCGCGTCGCGCAGCCGCGTGGCGGTCCCGCACGTGGCCCAGATGCCGTAGCCCAGCGCCAGCAGTTCCTGCGCACACGTCACCATGTCCGCGCGGTCCGAAGCCCGCTCGCCGGATACGCTGATGAAAACACCGCCCTCCTCCGGCAACGGATTCCCCGCCGCTTGCTGGCTCTTGACGAACGCCATGCCCGGATCCGGATCGATGCCCATCACTTCGCCGGTCGATTTCATTTCCGGCGTCAACCGCACATCGCAGCCGGGGAACCGGGCAAAGGGCAGCACCGCTTCCTTGACCGCCACGTGGCGGAGCACGACTTCCTTGGTGAAGTTCAGTTGCTGCAGCGATTCGCCGGCCATCACCCGCGCGGCCAGCCCGGCCAGGGGCACCCCCGTTGCCTTGCCGACAAACGGCACCGTCCGGGAGGCGCGCGGATTCACCTCGAGAATGTAGACTTCGCCGTCCTGCACCGCGTACTGCACGTTCATCAGCCCGCGCACGTTCAAGCCCCGCGCCAGCGCCCGCGTATGCTCCCGGATGCGTTCCACCGTCGCCGCGGTCAAGCCCTGCGGCGGCAGCATGCAGGCACTGTCCCCGCTGTGAATGCCGGCCATCTCAATATGCTCCATCACGCCGCCGATCACTTCAAGCTCTCCATCGGCGAGACAGTCGACGTCCACTTCGACGGCATCCTCGAGGAATTTGTCGATCAGCACGGGGCGGCCTTCCGAAGCCGCGAAGGCCTCGGCGCAGAACTTCGCGAAGAACGCTTCCGTGTAGACGATCGCCATCGCCCGCCCGCCCAGCACGAAGGACGGCCGCACCAGCACCGGGAATCCGATGCGCCGCGCGATCGCCAGGGCGCCAGCCAGGTCCGTGGCCGTGCCGTTCGCCGGCTGCTTCACGCCGACACGGTCCGCGAGCCGCTTGAAGAATTCCCGGTCCTCGGCCTTCTCGATGTCTTCGGGACTTGTGCCGATGACACGCACACCGGCCGCCTGCAGCTCCAGCGCCAGATTCAACGGCGTCTGCCCGCCGAACTGCACGATGACCCCATCGCACCGTTCACGGCGATAGATTGCCAGCACGTCCTCCAAGGTCACCGGTTCGAAATACAGCCGGTCGCTCGCATCGTAGTCCGTCGAGACCGTTTCCGGATTGCTGTTGACCATCACCGTCTCGTAGCCCGCCGCACGCAGCGCCTGGCAGGCGTGCACGCAGCAATAGTCAAACTCAATGCCCTGCCCGATGCGGTTCGGGCCGCCGCCGAGGATCATGATTTTCTTCTTCGCAGCCGGTGGCAGAGGCGCTTCCGGCTCGTCGCCATAGACCGAATAAAAATACGGCGTGGCGGCCGCGAACTCAGCCGCGCAGGTGTCCACCGTGCCGTACGACGGCCACAAACCGAGGCGGTCGCGCGCCGCCCGGACATCGTGTTCCGTCGCCCCCAGCAGCGCGGCCAGCTGTTTGTCTGAAAATCCGAATTCCTTCGCCTGCGCAAACAAGGCACGGTCGGCCGCCAGTCCCGCCAGCGTCTGCGCCGTTCGGATTTCGTCCTCGAACGCCACGATCTCGCCCATCTGCCGCAGGAACCAGGGATCGATGCCGGACAGCTCCGCCAGCCGCGCCACGGACCAGCCGCGCGCCAACGCTTCGCGCAGATGGAACAGGCGCAGGGGACTCGGCCGCGCCACGGCCGACTCCAGCTCCGCGTCCGCCAGTCGCCCTTCGGCCTCCGCGCGGCCCACCAGCCCGGCCCGTCCGATTTCCAGCGACCGCAGGGCCTTCTGCAGCGCCTGCTTGAAATTGCGGCCGATCGCCATGGTCTCGCCGACCGACTTCATCTGCGTCGTCAGCGTGTCGTCCGCCCCCGGAAATTTTTCAAACGCGAACCGGGGCGCCTTCACCACCACGTAGTCCAGCGCCGGCTCGAAAATCGCCGGCGTCGAGCGCGTAATGTCATTGGGCAACTCGTCCAGCGTATAGCCCACGGCCAGCTTCGCGGCGATCTTCGCAATGGGAAACCCGGTGGCCTTCGAGGCCAGCGCGGAACTGCGGCTCACGCGCGGATTCATCTCGATCACCACCAGGCGGCCGTCGCGCGGGTGGACCGCAAATTGCACATTGGCCCCCCCGGTCTCCACGCCAATCGCCCGCATCACGGCCAGACTGGCATCGCGCAACCGCTGGTATTCCCGGTCCGTCAGCGTCAGCGCCGGTGCAACGGTCAGGCTGTCGCCTGTGTGCACCCCCATCGGATCAAGGTTTTCGATGGAACAGACGATGCACGCATTGTCCTTGCGGTCGCGCATCACCTCCATCTCGAATTCCTTCCAACCCAGCACCGATTCCTCGATCAACACCTCGCCGACGGGACTGAGCGCCAACCCGTTGGAACCGATGGCCTCGAATTCCTCCGCGTTGTGCGCGATCCCCCCGCCCGCCCCGCCCAAGGTGAATCCCGGACGCAGGATTACCGGCCAGGTGCCGATCTCTTCCCGCACCCGCCGCGCCTCCTCCATCGAATGCGCCGAACCCGAACGCGGCACCGCCAGTCCTATATCCGCCATCGCCTGCTTAAAAAGACCGCGGTCCTCCGCCCGGCGGATCACTTCCGCCGGTGCGCCGATCAATTCCACCTGATAGCGTTTCAAGATGCCGGCCTCGTCCAGCTTGACCGCCAGGTTGAGCGCGGTCTGCCCCCCCATCGTCGACAGCAAGGCATCCGGCCGCTCGCGCCGGATGATCGCCGTCAAGGCCTCCAACGTCAGCGGTTCAACATAGGTGCGATCGGCAAATCCCGCATCGGTCATGATCGTCGCGGGATTGCTGTTGACCAGCACCACCTCGTACCCTTCTTCACGCAACGCCTTGCAGGCCTGCGCCCCGGAATAGTCGAATTCGCACGCCTGACCGATCACGATCGGTCCTGCACCAATCAACATGATTTTCGAAATGTCGTCCCGCCGCGGCATACCTTCATCCGAGATAAAGCGTTTTACTTATCACATCACATTCCCCGGCTCCTGACCACTCAAAAAAATTCCGGCGGGATACGCCTCATCGGCTTTTCTTTTTTTTTATTTTTCAAGGCTTGCATTATAGACCGGTTGCCGATATATTAACCCGATATTTGTAAATCCGATTGCGGGGTGGAGCAGCCCGGTAGCTCGTCAGGCTCATAACCTGAAGGTCCTTGGTTCAAATCCAAGCCCCGCTACCAATTTGAGACCAGCCGGAACGAAAATTCCGGCTTCTTTTTTCGATGCCCAGCGTCTCCCTCATCGAAAACCCGCAGGGCCGGCGGTATATCAGGGCACGTAGATGCCGGTTTCCTGGCGGAATTTATTCCGGTCCTGCTCCGCCTGGTGAATCTGCTGCTTGCTTTCCTGCGCGGCCTGCTGCTGCTGGGAGCTGCTCATCGGCACCCCTTCGTCCGGGATCAGGTCCTGGAACGAAAACAGCGCCACGAGGGCCAGTTTGTGGCCAGAGGAGGGCAGGTCGATATTGTGATACAGCGGCGCCGGCTGGGAGTCCGGAATTTCCGGCGGGGCCACGCTGGGGCATTGCGCGGTTGGAAAGGTCTTGCCGGGCGTGATGGTGTTCTTGCCGGTATAGGGGTTGTGAATCTTTAAGTAGCAATCCTGCGAGCCGACGTTGCCGAGAAGCTTGAACCAAATCTCGATGTCCACGCCGCCGCTCCACCGGCTGACCTCACCAATCTGGATCGGCTCCTGCTGCGGGTTGTTCGGGTCAGCCTTCGGAAGGATGTCGCCGGCCTTGACGTGCGGCTTGTCGTCGTCCAAGTACTTCCACTGCGTCTTGGTGATCTGGATGTCGTAGGGCGTCAGGTTCACCGCCTGCAACTGCGTCCAATAGGTGAAATAATCCGCCTCCGCGGCGGCGCACAGCATTCCCAGCACTAACAGCCCGGCCCACCTCGTCCAGTTTCGTTTCATTGCACCGTTCCTCTTTTGCATTCGCCGCCTCTGCTTTCTATTTGGCCCCTTTCACCGCCGGATGTCCATCCCAATCCCGAACACCCTCGGAGGAAGGGCGGGGCCAGCATGCCTTCCGGGCGCGCCAACTTAATTTCAGGCTCCTTGATTTTGTGCTTTGTCGTGGCAGGGATGCGTGTTATTCTTTTTCCAGCTGGGGATATCTTGCGTGTCGGCAGTGTCGCCGGCCAGAAAAAATCGAAAGGTCATCGTATGGAAACGTTCATCGTTCACGCCCAGGAATACATGTTCTTCTCCCTGATCGCCCAGGCGTTCACCTGTATCCTTCTGGTGCTGGTCTGGCTGCAGTTGAAGAAGAAATAGGCGATCAACCGGAGCCCCCATGAACATGCACCGGGACGAACGCGGCGCGGCCATGCTGGAATACACACTGATTTCCTGCCTGGTCGTCCTTGCCGCCTTCGCCCCCTACATCCGGTGGACCGCCAAGGGCTCCGACACCACGGCTTCCCTCGTCGACGGCTATACCCGCCAATGCCAGGGCGCTGTGCAGTTTCTCTCCCTTCCCTGCCCGTAACCCTCTAAGAATAAACCAAACAGGAGCAAACCATGAAAACCATGAATCGCAAATCCGGCCAGGCCATGACGGAATATGTCATCATCATCTGCGTCGTCGCCATCGCCGCCCTGCTCGTCGCAGGGGTGTTCGGCACCAACATCCGCAATCTCTTCAAGAGCGCCAACCAGTCCATGGTGGCCGGCGAAGCCACGCAGAAGGACATGCAGGACGAAGGCGGCACCAAGGACGTCCGCGTCAACGACTTCAAGGACTAGGCCGCCGCACTTGTCAGAACCGATGCGGCGGGCGGCCTTCGCCCGCCGCGTTGTTTTTCTCTCCTTGCCGCCATGCCGGAAGGCCTTGATGCCATTCTAGCCGCCGCCGTACTCCTCCTGTGGGGCGTCCCTGTCGTCTATTTCGATCTGACCCGCCATCGCATCCCCAACTTCCTCACCTA
This sequence comes from Lentisphaerota bacterium, assembly GCA_012514035.1. GTDB lineage: Bacteria > Verrucomicrobiota > Kiritimatiellia > CAIQIC01 > Lenti-01 > Lenti-01. The sequence goes on from JAAZBB010000038.1 coordinate 6,710, forward strand.
TTCCGGCATGCTCGCCGGCCTGCTGATTTTCCTCCTTTTCCGCCGCGACCAGTTGACGGATTTCCCTGTCGCCTTTCTGATCGGCTTCGGCGTCTATTACCTCTGCTACATGTTCGGCTGGATCGGCGGCGGCGACGTCAAGCTCATGGCGATGGTCGGCCTCCTCGGCGGCAAGCGCTTCCTCGTCGAGGTGATGCTCTATTCGGCCGTCGTCGGCGGGCTCATCGCCCTCGGCATTGCGCTCTGGCTGTTGATCCGCTCCCGCTCCCCGCGCGGCGCCACCATTCCCTACGGCACCGCCATCGTCGTCGGCACTTACCTCGTCCTCTTCGCCTCCCCCGCCGGGAGATTCGTCCCGTGAAGCTCCGCCTGTTTCGCGTCCGTCCCGACGCCGGGGCCGAGTCCGGCCAGGCGATGCTGGAGTTCATCCTGGCCTTCCCGCCCATCCTCGTCCTGATCCTGATGATCATGGAGTTCGCGTTCTACGCCAATGTAACCCAATTCGCGCAGTACGCCGCCTTCGCCGCCGCCCGCGCGCGCCTCGTCGCCGACGATTCCGCCGCGGCGCAGGCCGCCGCCCTTGCCATGATCCCCTTCGCCGACACCGGCACCCTCTCCTCCATTTCTCTCGACGCCGCCGCTGCTGCGAAGCGGGCGGACGCCGCCTCCAAGTGGGCGGCCCTCGCCCAGAAGGAATACAAGCGCTCCCCCGCCCTCACCGGCGCCAACAACCGCATCTATAATTCCTACGGCTGGCAGACCGACACCTGGTGCCGTCTCTACAAGGGCAACGACCAATCCGCCTCCTCCACCGATTTCACCTATGTCAAAAGCGGCGTCTGCTTCACCTATCCCCTGCGCGTCCAGTCCCTCGCCGCGCTTTCCGCCTTCATCATCCGCCTGAAGGACCGGACCGCCACCGATGCCTCGCCCTCCTCCCTCTTCGGCGGGGCCACCGACCGCCTCGCCCCGCCGACCTCCAAGGACTACTGGGTTCGCGCCGACACCATCCGGCGCCAGTCCGGCCTCTACGTCGTCCCCGTCATCAAGGGCTGCCTTCTCGGAAAGCGCTGACCCATGCCCCCCGCCAAACCAACCCTGCTCGCTCGCCTCCGCCTCCGGCACGCCGGGCTGCGCGGCGACGACTCCGGGCAGGCCCTGCTCGCGGTCGGCATCTTCTCCCTCGCCCTCCTCATGTTCGCCACCTCCATCATGCCGGTGGGCGCAGCCGTCCAGCGTCGCATCCAGGCCCAGAATGCCGCTGACTTCGCCGCGCTTTCCGCCGGCACCTGGTTCGCGCGCGGCGCCAACATGATCCAGGCTGGCAACGGCTTCCAGTACGACATCTACACCGCCTCCGTTCTCGCCATCGAGCTGACGACCTACATCTACATGGCCAAGATCATCAAGGACGTGGCCGAAGTCTGCGCCGGCGACATCTTAGCCGTCCTCGATATCATCCTCGACTGGTTCGAGGGCATCGACAGGATCGTCAAGGTCAACCGCTACAGCGGCTATTGCCGCATCATCAGTGAAATCCCCCGCAAGACCATGCACCCCGGCTACGCCCAGCTCGCTCTCGCCGAGGCCAACACCACCGCGAAGCTCAACGGGGCCGCGCCCATCGCCTCCCAGGCCGACCTCCGGCAGATTTTCGACGCCTTCGGCCTCGCCGCCCCCGACTACGACAAGGCCGAAACAGACGTCCGCAAGTGGCTGGCCGAGGGCGAAGCGGGCCAGCGCTGGTACGATGTCCTGTGCAACATCATCGGCGCCATCCCCCTCATCGGGGAATTCATCCAGGAGGCCATTGCGGAGCTTCTCGAGCTGGAGAGCGAGCCCTTCGACTTCTATGCCTGGCCCCTCTCGCCCTCCACCGACCCGAAGACCGCCTTCGCCTACACCGAACTCACCAAATTCAAAGAATGGGGCGATCAGCCCGAGGGCATCTTCAGTCCCATGCGCTCCCATTTCTACTGGCCCTTCACCTGCTCCATCTTCTTCCTCCAATTCATCGACTGGGACGCCGAATTCATCCGTCTTTCTTCCGAGCTCCACGGCGGCAAGAAGGCGCACGAATCGACCACCTGCACCCTCGCCGTCCGCGAAGTTTCCACCAATTATTATTCCAGCCTCCCCCTCGTCTCCGGCTGGTTCGACCAGGACTACGCCAACATCGCTGTTGCCAGCGTTGATTTCAAGGGCGGACGGCTCACCGACGCCGGCACCACCGACGCCGCCCGCTGGTATCTTTCCTCTCCCATCTTCGCCTTCTCCTTCTGGCCCCTGCCGCTCGTCCGCCTCTTCTTTGGCTACGGCAGCGAATTCGAGGTGGCCCAGGCCCCTGTCACCTTCCAGAACGGCTACGGAAAAACCGTCACCAAGGGCACCGACAAGCTCATCTTCCATTGACCCCATGTCCTCCCTCCGCGCCATCCTCGCCCGCCTCCGCCGCCGTCCCGGCGACTCCGGCCAGGCCATGCTCGAAGCCTGCATCCTGATTCCCGTCCTCCTGTCCCTCTTCCTCGGCCTCTGGCACCACGCCCTCCTCGGTCACGCCCAGACCCGCAGCCTCCTGGCCGCCCGCCACGCCGCCTGGGCCCGCGCCACCCTCGACGCCAGCGACGCCGATCTCAAGAAATACGCCGCCCCCTTCTTCCCCTCCAACACCGTCCTGCACATTGCGGCCGAGCGCCAAACCTCGACCTACTCCGAATACAGGAACAACCTGACCTCCATCTGCGCCGTCTTCACTGCCATCCCCAACGACAACCAGCACAAGATCACCCTCTCCGCCGACGTGCCCGCCCTGCCCTTCGCTCCGCCCCCGTCCCCCGGGCGCCGCGAAAGCGGCGCCATGGACTTTCTTGCCAAGGCCACCACGCGCCCCGTCACCGTCGTCCGCAACTACTGCGGCGAAAAACCCCAGATGGAAATCCTCTCCCTCATCGCCTTCATGATCGGGCGCCCCGACCTCCTCGTCGAAGCCGGCATCGAAATCGCCATCAGCGAGGCGTTCACCAAGTTCATGGACAAGATGAGCGAGATCATCGGCGGCTCCGGCTGGTTCAAGAAGTTCATGGATAAGATCGGCCTCGACTTCCTCTCCGACATCTTCAAAGAGATCGTCAACGCCGCGCTGTGGCTCATCAACGACCTCATCGAACTCATCGAGTCCTACACCACATGAGCCCGACCGCCGCCCGACCGCCGCCCAATGTTTTCCATGCTGTGGAATATATTTTTCCACAGCATGGAAAAAACGGCCGCGTTTTTCCACGGCCTGGAACCTATTCTTCCTTGACGTGGAAAACTTTGGCCGCGGTCCTTTTTGCCGCTGGCTCCGTCCGCGCCGCCCTGCCCGAGCCCCCCGCCCTGCCCTTTCCCCTGCCCGCCGCCGACCTCCAGATCCGGCAGACCACCACCCTCTTCGGCCCGGACCAGTATCTCCACCTCGCCCTTCTCGACCGCCCCCTTGCCGGCTACGAGCTCGACGGCTTTTCGGCCACCCTCGCCCGGCGCCGCTGGCAGTCCCAGGTCGCCGCCACCACCCGCGACCTTGCCCTCCTCCAAAACCTCCGCGCCCTCGCCCCCTCGCCCGAAATCCGCCAACCCTTCACCGCCACTCTCCAGCTCCTGGGCGACGGCATGAAATCCTGGACCCTCGATGAAATCCAGCTCCTCTACACGCCCGGCGAAAACGCCTCCCTGTGCCTGTCCTTCCCCCTACCGGCCAGCGCCCGGCCCGCCCACGCCGGCACCTTCACCGCCGACCTTGTCCTGCCCCTCCACGACGCCCTCTTCGCCCAGGCCGCCATTCAATCCGATCCCTCCCAGACCGTCCGCATGGAAACCTGGCGCTCCCGCACCCCGCCCGACCTCTTCCTCGACCAGGCCGAACCCCTGCTCATTGCCGCCGGCTGGACCCCGCCCGCCCCGTCCGTCCCCCCCGCCGTCCATCCCGGCAACCATTCCGCCCGCGCACGGATGCTCTTCCTGGAATCCATCCTGAAAAACACCTTCCGGGTCTATCACCGCGGAACCTCCCAGCTCTCCATTCTCCGCACCCCCGACGACGACGATGCGCCCGGCGCCCCGCCCCATTCCTACACCTTCCTGCTCCGCACCCTGCACCAATGGCCCGCCACCACCTCGGAGAACTTGCCTTGAACGAATTCACGAAAATGGCTACTGTCAAACCCATGAAAACCCCGATGCTTCTCCGCATCACCTCCCTCCTTGCCGCTGCCACCCTCTGCCCCCTCCTTCCCGTGTTCTCCGGCTGCGACACCACCGAAAGCACCAATACCGAAAAGGCCGACTGCACCCTGAACCCCTCCGCGCAGTTCGCCGTCGTCCAGGATCCCCCGGCCGATCCCGCCGTCGCCACCACCACCACTGTCACGCCGGGCGCCACCACCACCACTGTCACCATCGAGGGTGGCGTCACCAACACCGTCATCACCGTCGAACCCGCCACCACGAACATCGTCCCATCGGGAACCGATTCCGTATCCATCACCTCCCTGCGCGTCACCGCCACGCCTTCGGGAGACTCCGCCTGGACCGTGCTGGCCGAGGACAACATCGGCAATACCTACGCCGGCAGCGCCTCCGGTCCGGCCCTCAACGAGCCCGGCTCCGAAAACGCGTACGCCCCCGGCGCCACCGTCGCCACCTTCGCCCTCCAGTGCGCTGGCCTCTCCGGCGAAATCACCGCCGTCGCCCTGACCGCAATCCCCCTGGAGGTCATGCGCACCACCACCACCAACGGCTCCGCCGTCGTCGTCGGACGCCATGGCCAGCACACCCTCACCCCCGGCAACACCGAACTTCGCCTCGTGGCCACCGTGGACGGCGAAGAACCCTATACCCTCACCGGCCGCGCCCCCTGCAGCGCCGCCACCATCGTCTGGTGACCGTCTTGGAAAACAAAGGAATGCCCACATGAACAAGAACATCGCCCTCCTCCTCTCGCTCCTGCTCGGGGTGGCCGCCGCCGCCCTCATGTTCAGCTACATCCAGAAAACCACCCAGGCCAAGACCAAAGGCTGGGAGATGCAGACCGTGCTCGTCGCCAACGACGACCTCCCCGTCGGCGCCATCCTGTCCGAAAACAACACCGCCGCCCGTCCCTATCCCTCTAAGTACATCTCCGGGCGCGTCCTCACCCCCGACGCAGCCGAAGTCGTCTTCGGCGGCATCCTCACCGTCGCCGCCGAGCGCGGCAAGCCTATCCTGTGGACCGATGTACAGCTGCCCATCGACACCGCCGTCGGCCTCGCCGCCAACCTCGCCCCCAACACCCGCGCCGTCACCATCCCCATCACCCAGATCAGCAGCTTCAACGGCATGCTCCGCCCCGGCATGTACGTGGACATTCTCTGGACCGGCGATTCCACCGCCATCCTTCCGCCCGCCCCCCCCGCCCCCGAAGAGGAGGAGACAGGCGCCGACGCCGAGCCCGGCGCCCCCCCCACCTCCGCCGACATTCAGGCCATGATGCTGCGCGCCAGTTCGCAGGCTTCCCGGAACGCCGAAGCACCCGCCAAGGTCACCACCGTCCTTCTCCAGAACGTGCTCGTCATCGCCGTCGGCGACCGGCACGAAGCCCGCCGCGCCTCCGACGCCGAGTCGGAAGCCTACAACACCATCACCCTCATGCTCCCGCCCGAATCCGCCCGCGTTCTCGTCCACGCCATGTCCGGCGGCGCCATCAACCTTCTCCTCCGCCACGTCGGCGAAGCCCAGGTTGAACCCGGCCCCATCCTCGTCGGCCCCGCCGAAATCTCCGGCTTCCTGAAGAAATCCACGCAGAAATAGCCCGCTTCGAGGGGAACCCACCAACGATCAAAAGGTAGTCATGAACATGCCCGCCCCGCGCCGAACCGTCCCCCTCTTCGCCCTCCTGCTCGCCTGCAGCCCCGCGCCCCTCGCGCACCCGCAATCCCTCGAGGTCCAGCCCGTTGCCACCCACCGCCTCGCCGTCGGCCAACAGACTCTCCGTGCGCTGGACAATCCCGAAACCGCCAAAATCCTCTCCTCCGCCGTCGCAATCCTCGAACCTGAAGGCCCCGACCGGGTTATCCTCACCGCCGTCGCACCCGGCCAGACCCTCCTCACCTATCAAAAAGACAACGGCGCCACCGTCTCGGAGCAGATCATCGTCGCTCCGCCTCCGCGCGGCACCGCCCTCGAAATCGCCAATCTCTGCGCCGACATCCCCGGCCTCTCCGTCTTCGAGGCCAACAAACGCATTGTCCTTGATGGCCGCCTTGCCTCCGTCTCCGATGTCGAACGCGTCAAGCGGATCGCCGACTCCTTCGGCGAACAAATCCTCAACCTCACCCGCCTCGACACCGGCGCCTCCAACGACGTCATCGCCGACTTCATCCGCCGCAGCGCCGGCGTCGACGGCCTCGACATCTCCATCCTCGGCGACACCGCCTATCTCCGCGGCCCCGTCCCCAACGAAGCCGCCCGTTCCAACGTTCTCGCCCTCGCCCGCACTCAGGTCGCCAACGTCATGGATCTGCTTGAAGTCCGCGAAACCATGATCGAAACCGAAGTTCTCTTCATCCGCGCCGAAAAGACCAAGGGCCACAACTGGGGCTGGAACCTCCTCGACGGCAGCGATATTCTCAAGATGCAGGCCGGCCTCGACGGTTCCAAGGACTTTGCCCAGAACGCCTGGTCCCCCGTCGCCGTCGGCGTCACCTGGTCCGCCAGCGTCGCCCCCGTCCTCAACGCCCTCGTCGACGCCGGCAAGGCCGAGGTCGTCGCCCGCCCCCGCATCGGCACCCGCCTCGGCCAGAAGGGCCGCTTCCTCTCCGGCGGCGAGATGTTCTACAAGGTCTCCGGCGAAGTGTCCGGCAACCTTGAAAGCGTCGAGTACGGCATCGACCTGAGCGTCGTGCCCCAGTTCCTTGCCAACAACACCATCTGCAACACCCTCACCATGACCCTCTCCTTCCCCGTCACCCAGGCCGGCACCTCCGACCTCTCGCTGGACAAGTACACCATCGAATCCACCATCGTCTGCAAGGTCGGCCAGAGCGTCGTCATCTCCGGCATCGCCGAACAAATCGAAAACCAGCAGAACTCGCGCACCCCCTTCCTCGGCTCCATCCCCGGCCTCCGCCTCCTCTTCTCGAACTCCACCCGCACCTTCAAGAATGCCGAAATCATCGTCCTCATCACCCCCCGCATCATGGATGCCGAACTCGCCGAACTCCGCGCCGAATCGACCAACCCCCGCCTCACCGCCCTCGGCGATACCCTCCAGGAAGCCGACCTCAAGGCCGGCCTCGAAAACATCGACCTCCAGGATCAGGCCGCCCGCCGCCAGGAAAAACTCGCCGACCAAAAGGCCCACCGCGAACGCGCCCTCGCCATTCAGGAGGCCAAACACGAACAGAAGCTCGCCGACCGGCAGGCCGCCAAGGCCATGGCCGCAATCGAAGCCGAGGCTCGCCAGGCCCGGATTCAGGCCAAAAAAGCCGCCGCCGCCGAAAAAAAAGCCGCTGAGAAACAGGCTGCCTCCGATAAGAAGGCCGCCGATAAACAGGCCGCCAGCGAAGCCAAAAAAGCCGCTGCCGCTGAAAAGAAAGCGGCGAAAAAAGCCGCCGCTGAAGCCCAACAGGCCGCCGACGATGCGCTCGCAGTGAAAAAAAAGGCGATCGCCGCCGAAAGGAAGACGGCTGCCGAAGCCCGGCAGGCCGCCGACAATGCGCTGAAAGCCGAGAAAAAGGCCGCCGCCGCTGAAAAGAAAGCGGCGAAGAAAGCCGCCGCTGAAAAGAACAAGGCCAAACCCGCCGAAACTGAAAAGAAATAACCGCCCGCCATGCCTTCCCTCCTTCACCCCGACCAGACTCAATCCTCCCTGACGGGCCTGAAACCCGGCGAATTCTTCGTCCTGGGCTCCGCCGCAAACGCTGATATCCGCCTGACCGCCGACGGCGTGGCCCCGCGGCACGCGCGCATCACCAACGACAACGGCCTCTACACCCTCGCCCCCCTCTCTCCCAAATCCCCCGTCTTCCTCAATGACCAGTACGTCGACCCCGACGGACACCCCCTCGTCAGCGGCGACAAGATTCAGGTTGGCGAATGGTCCCTCGTCTTCGACGACTCCGGCGCCCTCCCCTCCGGCGAATCCACCGCCGGGCGCGAGACCTTCGCCAAGAGGCGCAAGGACGACTCCACGCTCACCGACTTCGAACGACTCAAACGCAAAATCCATTCCGCCCTCATCGAACGCATGAACCTGCGCGGCATGGAAACCTCCTCCCCCGACGAACTCCGCCTGCGTACAGACCGTTTCATTCTCTCCCTCATCGAAGAGCATCGCGAAGAACTCCGCCAGGCCGGCATCCAGGCCGAAACCCTGCGCCGCGACCTGCTTCAACTCGCCCTCGGTTACGGTCTCCTCGACGACCTCCTCGCCGATCCCCAGGTCTCCGAAATCATGTGCCTCGGCGACGGCCGCATCTACATCGAGAAAAAAGGCAAGATCACCCTCGCCGACCGCAAGTTCGACGACCCCGCCGAACTCCGCACCATCATCGAGCGCATCGTCGGCCCCATCGGCCGCCGCATCGACGAATCCTCCCCCATTGTCGACGGCCGCCTCCCTGACGGCTCCCGCATCAACGCCGTCGTCGAGCCCATCGCCCTCGACGGCCCCACCCTCGATATCCGCAAGTTCACCGCCAACCAGCTCGGCATCGACGACCTCATCCAGGGCGACTCCCTCACCCCCCAGATGGCCGCCTTCCTCGAACTCGCCGTCCGCTACCGGCAGAACGTCATCGTCTCCGGCGGCACCGGCTCCGGCAAAACCACCCTCCTCAATATCCTCTCCTCCTTCATTCCCGCCGACGAACGCATCGTCACCATCGAGGACTCCGCCGAACTCCGCCTCCGCCAGGACCATGTTGTCCGCCTCGAATCCCGCCCCGTCAACATCGAAGGCAAGGGCGAAATCCCCATCCGCACCCTCGTCAAAAACGCCCTGCGCATGCGCCCCGACCGCATCGTCGTCGGCGAATGCCGCGGCGGCGAGGCTCTCGACATGCTTCAAGCCATGAACACCGGACACGACGGATCGCTTACCACCCTCCACGCCAACTCCCCCCGCGACGTCATCTCCCGCCTCGAAACCATGGCCCTCATGTCCGGCCTTGAGCTGCCCCAGCGCGCCATCCGCCAGCAGATCGCCTCTGCCGTCAACCTCGTCTGCCACCAGTCTCGCCTCCCCGACGGCTCCCGCCGCATCGTCTCCATCGCCGAGGTCATGCCCTCCCCCGACGGCGAAGACCTTGCCCTGCGCGACATCTATTGCTTCCGCCGCACGGGCATTGACAAGGCCACCGGCCGCATCCTCGGTCACTACGAGTACACCGGCGTCGTCCCCGCCTTCATCGAAATCCTCCGTGCCTCTGGCATCCCCTTCGATGAATCCATCTTCGCCGCCACCCCCGCCGCCCCATGACCCTTTCCCTTCAACTCGCCCTGCCCCTCGCGCTCGCCGCCGCCGCCGCCGTCTGCCTGGCCCTCTTCCTCTCCATGCACCTGCACCGGGCCGTCGCCGCGCTCGCCGCCGCACGCCCCGGCGCCTTTCCGCGCCGGGATCAGCAACGGCAGCAGGCCATGGCGGCCGGCCTCGTCGCGCTCCTGGGCGTTCTGATCGCCCACGGTGGCGGCCTTTTCGCCATGCTCGCCGCCGCCATCACCTGCGGCCTCCTGGGTTGGTTCTTCCCACCCTGGTTTTCACGCTTCACACGCGGCAAGTCTCTCCAACTGCGCGAAAAGCAGATTCCCCCGGCCCTCGATCTCCTCGCCAACGGCATGCGCGCCGGCATGTCCTTCCTGCAGGCCTGGACCTTCGCCACCCGCCAGACCCCCGATCCCCTCGGCGCGGAAATGAACACCACTCTCAACGAAATCCAGCTCGGACGCCCCATGGAGGAAGCCCTCGAACGCCTCCGCCAACGTGTCCGCTGCGAGGACATGGACCTGACCGTCTCCGCCATGCACCTCACCCTCCGGACCGGCGGCGACCTCCCCAAAGGCCTCGCCACCATTGCCGGGACCATCCGCGCCCGCGCCATCATGCGCGCCAAGATCGAGGCCCTCACCGCCCAGGGCCGTCTCCAGGCCCTGCTGGTCGCTGCCATCCCTGTTGTCATGGTCTTCGTCACGCACATGGTCGATCCCGTGCGCACCGCCCTCCTCTGGACCACCGTCTACGGCTGGATCCTCATGGCCGTCCTTGCCGTCATGGATATCCTCGGGTTCCTCACCATCCAATGGATCTGCAGAATCAAGATCTAACCCCCATGCCCACCCCCGCCCAACATCCTGCACCCTCCCCTTCCTCCGCTTGCACCTCCTCCTCTGGGTCATTGGGTATCGGATATCGGATATTGAATATTGAATATCCTCCCCACTTCTTCCCACCCTCCCCGGCCCCCCTGCCATGACCATTCCCCTCCTCCTCATCTTCTGCGCCATCTTCCTGCTCGTCTTTTCCACCTTGTCCAACTTCGTGCGGGACGAAGCCGCCTATACCGCCATGCGCCGCCGCCGGAGCGGGTTCCTCCTCTGGATTACCCCCGCGCTCACCCGCGTCAGTGTCTGGATCCAAAACCTGCTCGGCCCGAACAATGCCATTGAACGCGCCATCCGCAATCAACTCCGTTTCGTCGGCAACGCCTATCCCCTCGAGGCCGCCGAACTTTTCGCTGCCCAGGTCCTCGGCGTCCTGGTGGTCCCGACCGCTCTGGCCCTCTTTCTCGCCGGCGCCGCCTATTTTGACGTCCACCAGATTCCCTTCCGCCAGGCCGGACTCATCGTAGCCCTCTCCGCCGTGGCCTGCATCGTGCTGCCCGTCATGCCCATCGACGCCATTGTCAAGCGCCGCCGCGCCGAAGTGCTCCGCAACTGGCCCTTTCTGCTCGACCTGATGTCCATCGCCCTCTCCTCCGGCATCGGCCTCCAAAATGCCCTTGAACGCGTTGCCACCGCCCTGCCCCGCGGCCCCCTCGCCGAGGAAATCATGCGCATCCTCAACGAAATCCGCCTCGGCGCCGCCCGCCCCGCCGCCCTCCGTGCCTTCGCCGACCGCGCCAAGCTCCCGCTCGTCTCCACCTCCGTCGAGCTGATCATCCAGTCCGAGGAGCTCGGCACCGAACTTTCCTCCCTGCTCGCCGAACAGGCCCGCGATTTCCGCCAGACCGCCATGCTGCGCGTCGAGAAGAAGGCCCTCGAGGCCCCCGTCAAAATGATGCTCCCCATGGCCGTCTTCATCTTCCCCTCCATCCTCGGCATCCTCATCGGCCCCGTTCTCATCTCGTTCTTCCTCAGCAAATGACCGCCCCCCTTCCAGCCCCCCTGCCCGGCACGCCCGGCACCCTCCGGCGGACACGCGACCGCCTCGTGCTGCTTTCCCGCCTTCGCCGCGCCTCCTCCCCGCGCGAGCAGCGCCTCGGGCTACTCGGCGTCGCCGCCCTCGCCCCCGGCGAAGGCCTCTTCCTCCCCGGCGTGCGCATGATCCACACATTCTTTATGAAGATGGCCATTGATGTCGCCTTCCTGTCCCCCGACGGCACGGTCCGCGACCTGCATCCGCGCCTGCCCCCCTGGCGCATCGCCTTTTGCCGCCAGCCCGGACCCGCCAACACGCTGGAAACCGCCGCCGGCGCCTTTCAATCCTGGAATCTACAGTTGGGAGATCAACTTGAAATCATCCAAGCCTGAATCCGTCTGGCTCTCCATCCCCGCCCTTCTCCTGGCCGGCGCACTGCTCCTCGCCACGATCTCCTGCTCCCGCCAGACGGCTTCATCCTCGTCCGGCCCCGTCCTGTCCGACCCCGCCGCGGGCCTCACCGTCGCCCTGCCCCCCTCCGCCACTTCCTTCATGCGCCGGACCGCCTCCCAGGACCGCTTCGTCTCCCGCATCCCCTATGGCAACCACCGGACCCTCCTCTATCTCCATGCCTATTTCATCCCCTTGATGATCGCCAACGATCCCCCCGTCGTCATGGCCAACATTATCGACTCCATTCTCCGTGACGAACTCGGCTCTTTCCTGACCCTCGATAGCGCCTTCACCAACCTCACCGATCAAACCCCCGTCTATCTGGTGTACGGCCGCGCCCGCGACCCCGACCAGGTCGCTGGCTTTGCCTTCCAGTGCAACAAAACGCACTTCGCCTTCCTCGGCTTGGCCGGGCCGGACATCGGCCCCGCCGACGCCTCCGCATTCTTCCAAGCCACCTCCGCCAACCTGCACGTGGCTGAAATCGCCCAAACCAGCTTCGTCGATGCCGCCCCCTACCAGCAGCACCTCCTTGACAAACCCGATCCGGCCCAGTCCCTCGACTACATCCGCAACTTCTTCGCCTCGCGCAACGCCAACCCCGCCTATTATCCCGTCGCCATCCAGTTCGCTTTTCTCCTTGCCCAGGACCTGCAACGCACCGACCCTGCGTCCCCCCTCCTCGACGAAGCCCTGGCCCTCCTCAACAACATGTTCACCATCCGCCTCGCCGACTACCTAAAAGCCCGCCGCGATTTTGAAGTCGCCCTCGGCCAGCGCAATGCGCCCGAAGCCATCGCCCAGGCCCAGTTTCTCGCCAAGCTGTCCTTCCCCTTCGATGCCGAAGCCGTATCCCTCGCCAAGCAACGCCTCCGCAAGGCCTATGCCCTGCAATAAAACCGAACTGCGGCCCACCCCATGAAAATCACCCGCCTCGACCCCCAGACCCGCGATTCCACCGCCGATTCCTGGACCCTCTCCCGCGCATGCCGCCGCCTGGTCATCGGCCGCGCTGCCCCCGCCGACATCCGGCTCGAATCCCCCGCCATCTCGCCCCAGCACGCCGAACTCTCCTGGCAGGGCGGCTTCGTTACCATCCGCGACCTTGCCTCCATCAACGGAATCGCCCTGCGCGGCTCCCGCATCCTCCGCGGCGTCCTCCAGGACCAAGACGTCTTCTCCGCCGGCGGCATTCCCTTCCGCGCCGACATCGAGCCCTCCGATCGCGCCGCCCGCCGCACCCGCCTCCTCACCGTCACCGGCATCGCCCTTGGCGCCGTCGCCCTCGCCATCCTCGTCCTCGGCTTCTTCCTCGACGCCAAAACCACCGCGCCTGAAGCCCCGCCCCAGGACCCCGTCCCCATCCTGCCCCCCGTCTCCGATCCGGCCTTCCAGAAAATGAGCGACCAGTACGCCCAGGCTTCGCTCCTCTTCGACGAAGCCCGGCGCCTCATCGCCGACGGCGCCAACGACCTCAGCGCCGCCCGGCTCCTCGCCCAGGCCATCGCCCTCAACCCCAACCTCCCCCAGGCGGAACTCCTCCTCAATGGATTGCAGAAAAGCCACGGCAGCGGCATCCAAAAACAAATTGATGCCCTCGTCGCCGCCGGCCGTTTCCAGGAAGCCCTCGACAACCTGGAAAACCAAAAAGCTCTCCTCGGCGCCCCGGCTGCCATCCGGAAAACCCAAACCGTCATCTCCCAGAACATGAAGCTCCAGGCCGCCATGGAATTCCTCGAGCAAGGAGACCTCGACACCGCCGCAGAAATCCTCGACGCCCTCTCCGACGACCTCATTCCCCAAAAGAAATCTGCCCTCGACCGCCTCTCCAAATGCCGCGCCGCCTCCGCCTGGGCCGAAGAACTGGTGGACCAGGCCGACCAGAACGACCTGCCCGCCGTCGAACGTCTCGCCCGGCAGGAACCCGCCCACTCCCCCTATCTTTCGGAAGACGCCCTTGACGAAGTCCGCAGCGCCCTCGCCCGCCTCCACGCCCTGGCCAATCTCCAGAAACTCGTCGATGCCGGCAACGCCTACATCCTCGTCCGCTACCTCCCCGAAGTCCCCGCCCTCGCCGACATGCTCAAGCCCCTCCGCAAAACCCTCGCCCCCCAGGCCGCGGAATTCCGCCAAACCGCCGAAACCCAGGCTGCCCAGACCGGCACGGCCCGGGCCCCTGCAGACCTGCCCGACGCCCTCGCTTCCTACAACGCCGCCAAGGCCTTCGCCGCCCTCTGCATCATCCAGGAAAATGACAACGACCTCCGCCAATACCGCCGCCACGCCGGGCGATGGACCGCCTATCTCGCCGCCTCTGCCGCCCGCGCCAAGGACTACATCGACAAGGGCGCCCGCGAAGAAGCCCGCGCCATTCTCACCCCCCTCCTCCCCCATCTCGACGACTACGATGCCGAAACCTATCCCGTCCGCAACCGCATGGCCCAGATCGTCCCCGTCCCCTTCTCCCCAGAAACCGCTCATCTCCTCGACAAACCCGCCGACACTTCTGCCCCGGCGGAGTAGCTTTCCACATCTTGCTCCGTCCGGCCCCATCACTCCGCCGCCCGTACCGCCTTTCCCTCCCCCGGATCGGCCAAAACCAACGTCAGATAGATCACATCCATCTATTCCTGTAGTTACTCGCAATTCCCCCTCTCTGGCGCCAGGGCACACGACCGTCGGATTCCTTTCGCCCCCCTGCGCCGCTTGGCGGCCCTCTCAAGCGTGCTGAACTGGACAATCGGAAGGCTGCATAAGTCTCCCGGCCCATGACTCCTTGTTTGCCGCTGATTTTCCGGACGAGGGATTGACGTCCCTTCGTCATTGGCGATAAGGTTGGGTTGGATGCTGACGGTGCTGAAAATTCAGGTCGGACGCCGCAACGGGATCCGCATCATCCGGTTGACGGGACCCTTGGATTCCACAACGCACAAAGAGTTCAAGTCCTTGATGGATCCGCTAGTCGATACGCCCGGGATGCGGATCGTGCTGGATTGCGAGAATCTGACTTATGCGGGCAGCACGGAAATATTGCTGTTGGGCCAGTATCATCACCGCATGGCGCAAAACCAGGGGGGCCTGGGCATCGCAGCCCTGAACAACCGGATCACCCAAACCTTGGAACAGATCGGCTTGGGCCAGATGCTGCATCTGTATCCCACCATTGAGGCCGCCATCGCCGCAATGCCCTCATCGTGAGCGGCCCCTGCCCGCCCTGCGCTTATTTGTCCGCTTCAGTGTCGAGCAGCAGGGTTACGGGACCGTCATTAACCAGTTCCACCTGCATCAGGGTGCGAAAGACGCCGGTTGCCACTTCAAACCCCAGTTGGCGCAGATGCGACACGAATGTTTCGTACAACGGTTCCGCCTGTTCCGGTGGCGCCGCATCGAGATAGCTGGGGCGGTTCCCCTTCCGAGTGCTGCCGAACAGGGTGAACTGGCTGACCACCACGAATTGGCCGCCCGGAACCTCGGAAAGCGGCAGGTTCATCCGGCCCTCGGCATCGTCAAACACGCGCAGTTTGGCGGCCTTTTCCGCCAACTGCACCGCATCGGCCTCCGTATCCCGGCGACCGATTCCCAGCAAAATGACCGCGCCCGGGCCGATGCGTCCCGTCACGCGCCCCGCGCTGCGGACCTCGGCACTCGCCACCCGCTGGAACACCGCCCGCATGCCGGGGTCAATCGCCGCCGCCCACCAGCAGTTCGATGGCGCCGTCACGGACTTCGGCGGCATTCAGGTTCCGGATAATCCGCGCCTCGCTCGTCAACTGCCGGAACAGGCCGATCTGCGTCCGCGCGTAGAGTCGCCCCGCCAGGCCCGGCAACGGCAGATGTCCGGCCCGGGCGCCGGTCACGACCAGTCCGCCTTCTTCCGGCCGAGTCATGAAATGCCCGGTGAACGTCAGGGGCCCGCGCCCGATGGCCACGAATACCTCCGCCTGGCCGGCGGTCAGATGCGCACCGATATCTTTCAAGTACCCCGCGAATCCGGTCGCTTCCGGCTGGGCCGCGAGGAGCTCCTGCAAGTGGGTATTGATTTCCACTTCCGCCATGATCTCCGAGGCGGGCAAACCGCGGTTGAGGGCGTCGATGAGTCGCGCGCATTTGCCCCGGTAGTTCCGGGCATCGCCGGCATCGCCCGTGCGGCGGGCCATTTGTCCCGGCCACAGAATCAGCGCGATCACCAGGGCCAGGATCGCGGCCAGCCCCAGTTTGCCGGCGACGGCTCCCGAAGAACGTCTGGGTTTTTGGGCCATATTCATCATGCGGTGTTCGGCCGCTTCAAAATCGAGCCGGGCCCCGCACTTCTTGCAGTGCACGCCCGGCAACCGATTCATCTCGCCGCATTTGGCGCAGCGAATCATCAAACCCGTGTCTTCCATGGCTGCTCCCTATTATTCCGCTGGGCCGGTCCGGCCGGAATCCGCCGGCTTGCCCCGACTCTTGTCCGGCGCGGTGGGCGCCGAGTTTTTTTTGTAATCGGTATGATAAAAGCCGGATCCCTTGAAGATGATTCCGGACCCGCCGGACAACAGCCGTGCAACCCGGCCCTTGCACTTCGGACAGGCTTTCACGGGTTCCGCCGTCATGGGCTGGAATCTCTCGAAGCGATGGCCGCACTGGCGGCATTCGTAGTCATAGGTCGGCATGATTTCTATCCCTCCCGGATCTCGGCGGGCAATTGCGCTTTGAGTGCCGCGTTCACCAGCTGCTGGAATCCATTGGCCTGTTCATCAGTCAGGGTTCCCCGCGGGGAGCGATAGGTGAACGCATACGCCATGCTCTTGCGGCCCGGGCCCAGGTTCTTGCCCTGATAGATGTCAAATAACTCGATCTTCTCCAATTCCGGCGGGGCGGCCGCGCGCGCGACCTCCAGGACCCGTTCGTGCCGCACGTCCAGCCCCATGATCAGCGCGGCATCGCGCCGGATGCTCGGATAACTCGGCAGAGGGGTCAGCCCGTGAATTGTAGCAATATCCTTCACCAGCGGCTTCGCTCCCGCTTCCAGCAGGCCCACCGGCTCGTGGATGCGCCATTCTTTCGCGATCTCCGCCTTCAGCAGACCCAGCCAGCCGACGGCCGCGCCATCCACGACAATTTCCATGCCGCGGCCAGGCGCGCTCCACGGCCGGTCCGCCGGACGCAACTTGACCGCGCGCAGGTTCAACGCGGCCGCCGCCTGCTCCCACAAGCCCTTGATCCACAGAAACATCTCCTGTTCATCCACGGCGCGGAACCGGTCCAGGCCCGTGCGGCCCACCGGCCCGAACAGCCCGATCGCCACATGGTCTTCTTCGCTCGGCCGTCCATCCGGCCCAAGGCGGAAGATGCGTCCCGTCTCGAAAAACGCCGCCTCGGACACCTGCCGCGACACATTCAGCCCAATGGTCTCGGCCATCTGCGGCAGCAGGGCGTCGCGCATGACCGTGTGTTCCGCCGTCAGCGGATTCGCCAGCCTCACGCGGGCCGGCGCGCCGTCCTTGTCAAAAAGGTCCAGTAGCCGGTCGGCCAGAAAGCTGTAGTTCATGATCTGCTGGAGGCCAAGACCGGCGAGCACGGCGCGCAGACGCGCCTGCGCCTGCGCCGGCTTGTCGTCCGCGCCCGGCACGATCGTCGCCATGGGCCGGACCGGCGGCAGTTTTTTCAGCCCGTAGATGCGCGCATATTCCTCGATCAAGTCGGCCTCGCGCGTCAAATCCCCGCGGAACGACGGCACCTCCACCTCGATGGCTTCCGGCGAATGCCGCCGCACTTTCAGCTCCAGCGATTCAAACAGCGAAGCAATGTCCTCCGGCGTGGCGGAAAGGCCCAGCAGGGCCTCCAGCCGCGCGGGACGGCACACGACGGTCTGGGGCTTGCGCGGCTCCGACCGCACGTCCACCACCCCCTTCAGCACCTTCGCCCCCGCCAGCTCGCATATCAGCTTGGCCGCACGACGGCTGCCGAACTCTGCCAGTTCGGAATCCACTCCCCGGGAGAAGCGATAGGAGGCATCCGACAGCATGCCCAGTTTCTTGCTCGTCGCGCGGACGGACGCCGGGCGGAAATTGGCGCTCTCCAGCAGCACGTCGGTCGTGCTCTCGTTGATTCCGCTGTGCTCGCCGCCCATCACGCCCGCTATCGCCAGCGGCTTCTGCGCGTCGGCAATCACCAGCATCTGCGGCTCCAGCGCGCGTTCCACGCCGTCGAGGGTCAGGATCTTCTCGCCAGGCTTCGGATGCCGCACTACGATGCGCCCCTCCGCCAGCAGCTTCTGGTCGAAGGCGTGCAGCGGCTGCCCGCACTCCAGCATCACGTAGTTCGTGATATCCACGATGTTGTTGATCGCCCGGATGCCCGCGGCCTCGAGCCGGCGCTTCATCCAGTCGGGGCTCGACCCCACCTTCACGTCCTGCAGGATCCGCGCCGTGTAGCGCGGACAGTCCGTCAAATCCTCGACGACCACGCTCGTGGCCTTCTCCACCGCCGGGGGGGATTCCGCCAGCGTGGTGTCCGGCACCTTGACCTTGGTTCCATAGAGGGCCGCCACTTCGCGCGCAAGGCCCAGCAGGCTCAGGCAGTCCGGCCGGTTCGGGGTGATTTCCACCTCGATGACCGTCTCCGGCGGCCCCAGTACCTCCGCCAGCGGCGTGCCCGGCGCCCACGCAGCATCCAGCACCATCAAGCCCTCATGGTGGTCCGAAATCCCGAGTTCATCCTCGGCGCAGAGCATGCCCTCGCTGAACACCCCGCGCACCTTGCGCTTCTCGATCGTGATCCCGCACGGCAGCGCCACCCCCAGCGGCGCAAAGGGATACTTTCCGCCCACCGCCACGTTGGGGGCCCCGCACACCACGGTCATTTCGGCCGGTCCGCCGAAGTTCACCCGGCACAACGTCAATTTATCAGCGTTCGGGTGTTTCTCGATGCCCAGCACCTCGCCGACCACCACGCCCGGCACGCCCCCGCCCAGGCGCTCAATGCCCTCGACCTCCACGCCCGAGAACGTCAGCTTGTCCGCCAACCCCTCGACCGTGTCCTCGAAGTCCACGTACTCCTTCAACCAGCTAAGCGGTATCTTCATCTTCTTTTCCTAACCAAAACCTCTAAACGCAAAAGGCGCAAACGACGCAAAAGTCACGCAAGTGCCGATCCGGATCCTGTCTGGATAGCGTCTTTTGCGACTCTTGCGTTGAGAAATGTCTTCATGATCTAGAACTGCGCCAAATAGCGGACATCGTTTTCGTACAGCCGCCGGATATCGTCGATGCCGAATAAAATCATGGCCAGGCGTTCGATGCCCATGCCGAAGGCGTAGCCCGTCACATTCTCCGGGTCGTAGCCGGCCATCTGGAAGACGTTCGGATCCACCATGCCCGCGCCCATGATCTCGATCCAGCCGCTTTGCTTGCACACGCGGCAGCCCGTTCCGCCGCACATGTGGCACGAGAAATCCACTTCCACGCTCGGCTCCGTAAACGGGAAGAAATGCGCGCGAAACCGCGATTTCACGGCGGGGCCCATGAGTTCGCGGGCAAAGTGGTCAATGTCGCTCTTCAAATCTGCCAGACTGACCTTTGCATCCACGTAGAGCCCTTCGATCTGGTGGAAGTTCGCGCTGTGGGTCGCGTCCGTCGTGTCGCGCCGGTAGCACCGCCCCGGGCACACAATGCGCACCGGCGGCTGGCGCTGTTCCATGTAGCGCGCCTGGACGGCACTGGTCTGCGTCCGCAACAACAGCCCGCCCGGCAGATAGAAGGTGTCGCCCAGGTCGCGCGATACATGGTCCGGGGGCGTGTTGAGGGCGTCGAAATTATAGTATTCCGTCTCGATGTCGGGGCCATCCGCCACCACGAATCCCATCCGGCGAAAGATCGCGCTGGTCCGGTCGATCAGTTGCGTGATCGGATGCAGGCGTCCCTGCCGCGGCCAGCGGCCCGGCAGGGAATAGTCGAACCCCGCCTCCAACGCAGGGCGCGTCCCCGCTTCCAACGCCGCCTTGCGCTCCTTCACGGCTGCCGTCACGTCCGTCTTGAATCGGTTCAGGGCCAGCCCCAGCGCCGGTTTGTCCGCGGCGGGCACGTCCTTGAGGCCCTGCATCAGCGCCGGCAGCAGCCCGTTGCGGCCCAGGTACTTCACCCGCAACCCCTCGAGCGCGGTCCCGTCCGCCGCCCCCGCCAGCTCGGAGAGCGCCTGCGCCGTCAATCCTTCAACTTCCTTGATATCCATAAAGCTCCTCGCACTCCGAGTTTTCCACAGCATGGAAAAACTTTTTGCGGTTTTTCCACACCGTGGAAAAATTCCGGGGCATTTTTCCACACCGTGGAAAAATAGAAAGCACGAAAAACGGCGCTATCAGCGCGGCAGGACCAGCTTTTCCCCGAAAATGCGGTCGTATTCCGACGGCTCGAACCGCTCGAAGCCCCCCCCGTGGTAAAAGGTGATCTCGCCAAAATAGACTTTGCCGCGGCAATCGAACAGGTCAATGCGGACATACGGGAAATCCGCCGCGAGCACCTCGGCCACGCGCACCATTTCGGCCAGCGCCGCGGGACGCTCCACGGTCCGGCCATTGGGCCAGGCGGGTTTGGCCCCCTGCCACTCCGTCCAGATGAACGGCTGCAACTTCCAATCCATGTCGTAGAAATTCCGCCGGTGGTCGGTTTCGCGGTCGAGGTCCACTTGAATGGTCGCGACTTTCCCGCCGAAGCAATGGAACTTGAAATCGCTCGGGATTTGGCCTTGTTCGTCCAGCAGCAGTTCCTCAACCACGATCCGAGGCTGCATGCCTTTGTAGGGCCATTCCCGCGACTTGGCGTATTGGCTGGTCGCCATCCATTCGCGGAATTTTCGGATGACGCTCCGCTCGTCCTCATTGGACTTGTCCCGCACAATCCAGTTCTGACCGCTGCCGTGGTTGACTTTCAAAACGAACGCCGCCGGCAACTCCGCAAACCGAATGTCCCCGGCATGGTCGTATTGGCGGATCAGCGGGATCAAGTAACCGCCCCCGATTCGGGTGTTTATAAACTCCCGAACGGCATACTTGTCGGCGACGACACACTGCAGGGGATGGCGGTAGTGCCGCTTCATCCAGTTCAGCTTTTCGTTCAGCGTTAGGGGATTGGACCAATCGAGGGCATATCCGAACGTTTTGAAAAAATGCCGCTCGATGACACTCCGGTCGGGGCGCCAGCCTTCTTGCGCCAGCCAATCTCGCGCCCGAACAAAGGGAAAAAGCAGCCGGAAACCCCAATCGGTCTCGTGATACATCCGCTTGAACCATGATCTCATGCGCCGCCATACTGCCCCCCCACCCCCTCGAAATCAAGCCCGCCCCGCCGCTTGTCATTACTCCTCCCCCCCGCTATAGTGCCCTCCCGTTGAATTTTCCATGAGCGACATTCACCAGCCTTCTCTTTTCGACGAATCCGCAGACTTGCCCCGCCCGGCCAAAGGCGGCCGGGCGGCTGCCGCCAAGCCCCCCCCCGCCCCGCCCGCGACGCCGCCGGATGATAAAGAACGCGGCGAAGGCCCGCTGCACCGTCTCATGGATGGCAATTTCCTGCAATATGCCTCTTACGTCATCCGCGACCGCGCCATCCCCGAGCTGGAAGACGGACTCAAGCCCGTCCAGCGGCGCATCCTGTATTCGCTGAATCAGAATGACGACGGGCGGTTCATCAAAGTCGCCAACATCGTCGGCTACACGATGCAGTTTCATCCGCACGGGGATGCGTCCATAGGGGACGCGCTGGTCACGCTGGTCAACCGGGGCTACCTCATCGAAGGCCAGGGCAACTTCGGTAACATTCATACGGGCGATCCCGCCGCCGCCCCGCGCTACATCGAATGCCGCCTGACCGATCTGGCTGCCACGCAGCTCTTCAACGACGACCTCACCGAATTCATCCCCTCCTACGACGGCCGCAAGAAGGAACCCGTCATCCTGCCCGCCAAGCTGCCGCTTCTGCTCATGCTCGGTGCGGAGGGCATCGCCGTCGGCCTCTCCACGCGCATCCTGCCGCACAACTTCGGCGAACTGCTCCAGGCGCAGATCGCCATCCTGCAGAAGAAATCCTTTCAGCTCCTGCCCGATTTCCCGCAGGGCGGACTGATCGATGCCCGCGACTATGACGAAGGCCGCGGCAAAATCCGCGCCCGCGCCGTCATCGATCAGAAGGACGAGGCCACGCTGGTCGTCCGCGAACTGCCGTACGGCATCACCACCGAGCTTCTCATTGCCTCCATCGAAGAAGCCGCCAAGAAGGGCAAGATCAAAACCAAGGCCATCCGCGACTATACCGCCGGCCAGGTGGAAATCGAAATCGCCCTCCCGGCCGATACCGACATCCAGCAAACCATCCAGGCGCTCTACGCCTTCACCCAGTGCGAAGTTTCCCTGTCCCTCCGCCCCATCGTCATCCAGGAGCAGCGCCCGGTCGAACTGTCGGTCCACGACATTCTGCGCCACAACACCCGGCGCCTGGTCGACCTCCTGCGCAAGGAACTGCAGATCGAACGCCGAAAAATTGACGAAGCCCTGCAGGCGGCTTCCCTCGTGCGCCTCTTCATCGTGCACCGCATTTATAAACGGATCGAGGAATGCAAGACCGCCGCCGAAGTCCGCCAGGCCATCCTGGACGGCCTCACCCCCTTCCGCGACCAGCTTCGCCGCGAGATCACCACTGCCGACCTCGACATGCTGCTGGCCATTCCCATCCGGCGCATTTCCCTCTACGACATCAACAAGTCCCGCAAGGAGGAAGACGACCTCCTCGCCGACTTTGCGGCGGTCGAAAACAACCTGACCGACGTTACCGCCTACACGATCAAGTACCTCCGGACCCTCCTGCGCGATTACGCCGGCGAATGGCCGCGCAAAACCAAGGCCGCCAAATTCGACACCATCGAAGTGCGCGAACTCACTGCCGAAGAACACGCCATTGGCCTCGACAAGGACAAGGGCTATCTCGGCTTCGGCGTCGGCGGCGAACCGCTCTTCCGCTGCTCTTCCTATGACAAAATCATCCTCGTGTGGAATGACTGCCGGTACCGCGTCATCCCGCCCCCGGAAAAAATGTTCGTAGACAAGAATCTCGTGTACGCCGCGATCTTCGACCGCGACCACGTCATGACCCTCGTCTACGAGGCCGACGGCATCAGTCACCTCAAGCGGTTCGCGTTCGGCGGCGTCATCCAGAACAAGGACTATGCCTGCGTGCCGGGCGGGGAATCCGCCCGGTGCCTGTTCTTCTCCGACTCCCAGCCCGCCACCCTCTACGTGAAATATGCCCCCCGCAAGGGGCAGCAGATTCACCAGCAGGAATTCGATCCCCGGAAAGTCGCCATCCGCACGCCCAAGACCCGCGGCATTCAAATGACGACCAAGAAGATCGCCGACATCTCCACCCAAAAGCCACGCAACTGGGACGACAAGGCCGGCCCCAAGGGCGCGCTGTTGAAATAAGGCGACGCCCCGCCATTGCCCCCCCGGCCTGCGTGGTGTCCACAACCTTGGGGACCCGTCCGGGACACATGGAAAAGACGCTTTGCATCGCCACCCGCAGGAATGCTATCCTCATGCCATGAACATGAGCCCGTTTTCCTGGTATGTCGCCTTGCTGGCCGGGGGCCTGCTGTTGATCGCCGCCGAGGTGTTCATTCCCGGGGGCGTGGCCGGAGTGGCCGGTGGCCTGGCGTTGCTGGCCGCCATGGGCGTGGGCCTGTTTCATTTTCCCGCCCCGTGGGGCTTCTGGTCCGCCGTCGCCATCGTGGTGTTCGGCGGCATCGTGTTCCTGCTCTGGATCCAGTTGTTTCCCCGCAGCCGGACCGGCAAGCGCATCACCTTGCAGACCGACGGCGCCGACTTCAAATCCGCCGCGCCGGCGGATCACCTGGTGGGCGCCGTCGGCGAAGCCCTGACCGCGCTTCGTCCGGGCGGCATCGTCTTGATCGACGGCAAACGATATGACGTGCTGGCCGATGGCGGCGAGTGGATCGCCGCGGGAGCCAAAGTCCGGGTGGCCGCCATCCAGGGCGGACACCTGCTTGTCCGCAACCTCACCCCCCCGACATGATGCCTCTGCTGTCCATCCTGTGCCTGTTGCTGTGCCCCGCCGTGACCCAGGCGTATGAGTGGCGCACAAGCGCCGGCACCAACGCCCTCGTAGTGCCGGCCGGCGAAATTTTGGCGGAGGAAGCGCTGTTGCTGGGCGACCGCGTGGATGTCCAGGGCGCGGCTGAACGCGATCTGTGGCTTATCGCCGCCACGACAATCCAGTTTGATGGCGATGCCCGCGGCGACCTGCGCGCCCTGGCCGGCTCCGCGGTTTTTGGCGGCACCACCCGCCAGAACCTGCTGGCCTATGGGCGCGGACTGCACCTGACCAGCAATGCGGTCGTGCAGGGCCAGACGGCGCTGGTCGGGGGAACCGTCATCTGCGAAGGCACGATGGCAGGCGATGCCTGGATCCACGCCCGGTCCATCACGCTGGGCGGACACTGGGGTGGAAATGTTCGGGTGCACGCCTCTGAAATCCGCGTGGCACCCGGCACCTCCTTTGCCGGCGACCTGCTCTACACATCGCCCCGGCCGTTGGCCTATGATTCCAGCGTGTCCATCGCCGGCGAGGCCCGGCAGATCCCCGCGCGATTGCCGGGCACCGGCGCCCTGGCCCCCGGCGCCGTGCGGGCGCGCTTTCTTTTCCATGGCTATCTGTTCCTGGCCGCTCTGCTGGTGGGCATGCCGTTCGTCGGGTTCTTTCCGCAACTGGCCGGAGGCGCCGTGCGCCGGCTGCGCCTCTCCCCCTGGCGGGTATTGCTGGCCGGTGCCATCCTGCTGCTGCTGGGACCCCTGCTCATCGCGTTCGCCTTCATGACGGTCGTCGGCATTCCCCTGGCCCTGCTCCTGGCGGGACTCTATGCCGCCCTGGCCTATCTCGCCCACATTGTGATTGCCCTGTGGCTGGGACACACCCTGGTCCGGTCGCCGGCCCCGCAAACCTTTGCCCGGGTCCTGGCGGCCCTGGCAACCGGCCTGTTCCTGATCTATTTCGCGACTGCGCTGCCTGGCCTGGCCGCTTTTGTGGTCCCACCGGTCCTGGTGCTTGGAGGCGGCGCGCTGGTCCTTGCGCTGCTCTCCCGCCCTTTCGTGCCGCTGCCGCCCCCGTTGCCCAAGCCCCCGGAAATGTCGAACCAACCCCAACCAGGAGTCAAATCATGACCTTTGTCAATATTCTGTTCATTCTGCTGGCCATTGTTGTCGTCATCTTTCTCAGCCTCTTCTTCTATTTCCTGAAGGTCTGGGTCCGGGCATGGATGAGCGGCGCCTACATCTCCATCCTCAACCTCGTCGGCATGAAGCTGCGCAACGTGCCGCCCACCCTCATCGTGGATGCGCGCATCCGCGCGGTGAAGGCCGGTTTGCCGCTCAATACCGACCAACTCGAAGCCCATTTTCTGGCCGGCGGCGACGTCATCAACGTCGTCCAGGCCCTTATTGCGGCCGACAAGGCCAACATTGAACTGACCTTCCAGCGCGCAGCCGCCATCGACCTGGCCGGACGCGACGTCTATGACGCCGTGCGCACGTCCGTCAATCCCAAGGTCATCGACTGCCCCGACCCCGCCAAGGGCGCGCCGATG
Source organism: Lentisphaerota bacterium (assembly GCA_012514035.1). Lineage (GTDB taxonomy): Bacteria > Verrucomicrobiota > Kiritimatiellia > CAIQIC01 > Lenti-01 > Lenti-01. Next base: position 32,160 of record JAAZBB010000038.1, read on the forward strand.
CTCGACGCCGTCGCCAAGGACGGCATCCGCCTGCTCGTCAAGGCCCGCGTGACAGTCCGCGCCAACCTCGCCCGCCTCGTCGGCGGTGCCACCGAGGACACCATCATCGCCCGCGTCGGCCAGGGCATCGTCTCGGCCATCGGTTCTTCCCCCAGCTACAAGAACGTGCTGGAGAACCCGGATGATATCAGCAAGAAGGTGCTCAACTCCGGCCTCGATTCGCAAACCGCCTTTGAAATTGTTTCGATCGATATCGCCGATGTCTCCGTCGCCGGCGTCTCCGGTGCGCGCGAAGTCGCCAACGTCGGCGCCCTGCTCGAGACCGAACGCGCCGAGGCCGACAAGAAACTCCGCCAGGCCGAAGCCGAAGGCCGCCGGGCCACGGCCGTGGCCGCGGAGCAGGAAAACCGCGCGCTCATCCAGGCCAAGCAGGCCGATGTGGTCGCCGCGCAGGCCGAAATTCCCAAAGCCATTGCCAATGCCATGAAGGAAGGCAAACTCGGCGTGATGGATTATCTGCGCATGCAGAACATCATGGCCGATACTTCCATGCGCGAATCCCTGGCCGAAGGCGAAAAGCCCCCGCAAGCCTGATGCCCGCCGGCCTGCCCATCCTCCTTGCCGTCGATGACGTCTCGTCCGTGCTGGAGATCGTCATCTGGATCGTGGCCGGCATCATCTGGTTCATGAGCCAGGCGGTGGCGGCCAGAAAAAAGAAAGCCCGCCAGGCCCGGCAGCGGGCCGGAGCCAGTGCCCCCGCCGCCAGTCAAGGCGGCGGGGACGCCCCCTCTCCCGAAGAACTCGCGGAAATCTTCAAGCGCCTGGGCGCGGATATTCCAGGCACTCCCCGCCCCTCCCCGCGCCCGGCGCCAACTCCGCGCCCGGCCCCGGTGGCACGGACGGCGACAACGCCCCGTCCACAGTCCCGGCCTGCCCACCCGCACGCCGGGGGTCGCATCAACCCGGAGATCGCCCGTCGGCTGGCCCGGGCCCGGCAAGAAGCCGATCTCGCGGCGCGGCTGACTCCGGCGGAACCAACTGTTCCCCAGGCCCGAATCCCCGCCGGTCCCTTCCACCGTCCGGCCGAAGATGCCCGGGTGTTGCAGGCTGCCACGCAACACACCGACACGATTCTGCCTCGACTCTACGCCATGAGCCTGCGCCTATCCGTACTACCCGGCGTACCCATGCCGGCCTTCGAACGGCGCCCTGACACCAACCGGCCCCACCGCACGCCACTGCATGGCCGCCGAGAAGTGCGCGAAGCCCTGATCGCGCAAACCTTCCTGCAGCCCCCCAGAGCTGCCTGGCGCTAACCAACGCCTATGGCGAACCATTCCTATTATTCTTCTTAAAATAAGGACTTATTTCACATCATACTTAATTAATAGTGATTTTATGTTTCTTCGTGAATTCATATGATTATCCTGATATTCCAGATATATATCTAGGTATATTTAATTAACAGTGTGCTTTCCACAATTTTGTCCAAACGCCGCGCGGGGTCATGCGACCTGCAACTGGTCGAATAGGCCGGCCGAGGGCATGGCCATCGATCGGCCCGGTGACTCCACTTGGCGGGGTTTTGCCAACGCCTCTTTGGTCTATGTTATTATTCCGATCCCCTTACCCTGTTTGCCCGGTGCAAACCTCAACCAGGGTATCCGCCCTTCAGAGACTTGATTTGGAGTGCAGCGGCATAACGCCGCTCTGGGGCTGCGACATGTCGCGGCCCGGGAAAGCGCGGTCATGCCCGCGCACTCCCAAAGGACCGGCCGGCGGGATCAAGATGTTTCATTTCCGATCGGTCAATGAAACGGGGATGCGCCCCTGCAGAAGAGCGGTGTTCGTCAACATCTGGACGGACGGCATCCTGGACAAGCAACTGGTTTACAGTTCGTTCAGAGGCCAGAGACTCGGCGGGGCCCGGTTTTCATCATAGCGGACCGTCAACCGCGGCAACCGAAAGCGGAAATCCAGCTTGAGTTCAATGTCATGGAGATCCCGCGCCCCGGGCCAGCGGGCGGTCCGGACGACAATCAGCGGATGCCGGGTATCGGCCTGCTGACGCTGCTGGATGTCTTGGCGCGACTGGACGGCATGCGCCAGGGCCTCCTCCTTCCACTGCCGCAGTTCACGCAGATCACGTTCATAGGGCGCAAGTCCACGGGCCACCAGTTCTGACTTGTTGGGCCAACGGGCGAACCGGGACTCCAAGCGCTGGCGTTGTTTCTGGATGCGCTCTTCGGCTTCGGCAATCTCCACGTCGTACTGCCGGGCCAACTCCTCCTGTTTCTGCACCTTGCGGTGCAGATCGGAGACATCGCGCCGCATCGTGATGGTCTTCTCGATGGGATCTCCATAGCGGTCGCGAAGCTGGCCCCGCAAGTAAAGGAAGCGGCGCTGCGCCTGCGCCACGCTCAACGGCGGCAAATGCCGCTCCGTCGCATCGGTAAACGCAAGTTGCGCGCGGATCAGCCGCCCCGAGGAAAACGAATACGTCAGCAGGCAAGGCAAATCATGGGTGGTGGTCAGATACAACAAAGCCAGGTCGCTAACCCGCAACGGAGCATCCGGCTCGGCATCCTGAACTTCCTGCAGGGTCATGCCCCAGCGGATCCGGCGCAGGTGGAATTCCTCAGGAGGCGGCGCGGGAGGCGGCGGCGGTTCCAGTTCGCGGGTCGATGCTTCTGGCGGCGGCGGCCTCCATTCGATGCGGGTTTCCGGCCGTGGTTCCGGCTGGTCAACTTCCGCGGGCTCCACGGATTCCGGGGTGGCGGGCATGTCCACGGACGCGGGCTCGGTGGCCTTGGCCACTTGCTGTGCGCGCCAGCCCGGCGCCGGCAGGAACCACATCGCCAGCCGGACCAGCAGCGCCAGCGTGGCCGCTACAAACAACACCCAGGCCCATTTTACCTCGTCCACGGCCCCCTCCCGCCGGTTTTCCACGCCATGGAAAAAAACAGCGGTTTTTTCCACACTGTGGAAACATTTTTTCCATTGTGTGGAAAATCGCCGAAATTTTCTTCCATTGTGTGGAAAAAAACGGCGATTTTTTCCACGGTGTGGAAAAACCCCGTTCGCGCCGGTTCGGCCGCCGGGCGACTCATCTGGCGCGCATCAGCAGCCATGGCAGAAGTTCCGGATGGCAAGCCATGTTACGGTCCACATTGTTGCGGGGCAGGTTCCAACGCACGGGGTCGCGGACGCTCATAACCCCGCGGCGGGTGCCGAAGGCGGCCTGCAGTCCAAGCGCGGCCAGGTCGGGGGCCAGGTCTTCGCGGGCATCCCCGTTGGGCCAGCTCAGCAACGGGACAACGGCTTCGGGCACGTGCTCCTGAAGCAACTGCCAGCAGCGGCGGATGTCTGCCAGGGCTTCCTCACGCGACAGCAGGGTCATCAGTTCATGGCGATGGCCGTGGGGACCGAAGTGGACCAGGCCGCTGCAGCCCATGTCGCGCACCTGGTTCCACGTGAGGAAATCGCCGGTACCGGCGACACGCTTGTCCGCCATGCCAGCCACCGGCGGAACAGGTCGCGCGGCGGGCTGGTGCTTGAGGCGTTCGATCTCGTGGTCGGTCAGCGCCGGGTTTTGCCACCAGAAGGCCGTCCGGTCTTCGACCGCACCGGTAGCCAGAAAAAGCGTGGCGGGAAGGTTCAATTCCCGCAAGACCGGCCAGGCGTGATGAAAGTTGTCCGCCCAGCCGTCATCAAACGTGATGGCGAACGCGCCGCGGGGGGGCGGCTGTGCGCGAACCATCCCGTCGCGCAACGCGACCGGTTCATAGCGGGCGCGCATGGCGACGAGCAGGCGGCGGAAGTCGGAAACGGGCACCTCCAGGTTGCGCATCGAACGGGCTTGCGCAATCTCGCCGTCAGGACGCACGCGGTGGAACGTCAGGACCACCAGTCGTCCGGCATGTTGCCGGCGCAATCCGCCCCCGGCGGCATAAGCCCGGGCAAGCGCGGATTTCAACCAGGTCCGCATGGCGCGTTCAGGGGGTGTCCGCCGGGCCGGTAAACGTGACCTTGGCAATATGGGGCAGTTCCCGGTGGCGGCCGTCGTAGTCGAGGCCATAACCAACTACGAAGGCATCCTCGATCCTGAAGCCGACAAAATCCGCCTCGAAGGGCACCACGCGCCGGGAGGGTTTGTCGAGCAAAACGCAGGTCCGGACGCTCCGGGCGCCCTTGGCTTGGAGATGCGCGGCGGCTTTTTGCAGGGTGCGCCCCGTATCCAGGATGTCGTCGACGATCACCACGTCCGCCCCGGCCAGGTCGATGCTGCAATCACGGGTGACGGTTGGTTCAGCCGTCGGGGTCGTCCCATGGCCGTAACTTTCCATGATGATGAAATCGATGCGCGGGTGCAGGTCGCTGCGATCAAACCACCGCACCAGGTCGGCCAGGAAGATGAAACTGCCGCGCAGGATGCCGATGACCACCAGGTTGTCGCTTCGCACCCCGGCAGCCAGTTCCCGGGCCAGTCCATCCACCCGCCGCTCCAGTTGGCGGGGGGTGATCAATACGTCCTTGATGTGGTAGGGTCGCATAATCGGGCCGCTCCTTAATTGAGGCGGGCCTTCCCGCCGCAAACAGTCTTGCAAAACCTCACCCGATGGGAAAAGATAAAAAAGGGACTCATGATCATGCCCTGTACTTATTCGGGTCGTCGCCGCACCGGCCGCCATCTGGGCTGAGCCCTGCCGGCACTTGTCCTGATCCTGTCGGGCTGCGACATCGACTCTGTTGACAGCACCTCCGCCGTGGCAACAGACGGATCGGGTTCGGCCACCCGCTACGATTTTTCCGGGCTTTACCTGCCGGTCAATGGGGCCGAGGCCCTGGTGTATCCCGCCAACCGGCAGAGCGGAACCATGCTTACGTGGTTGCGCCTGCTCCAATACGGCCGCGTGCTGGAAGGCTATGACAGCGCCGGCCAGTCCTGGGACGGCAGCCTCTCGTCCATCATGGATGGCAATGCCAATTTCACCTTGCACGGACGCACCACCGCCGGGGCCGCCGTCGAGATCGTAGGGGTCCTCCGTTATGCGGACCAGCGTTCCACTCTGGACGGTGCCTGGATCGAACCCGGGTTCTCCGGCAACATCCTTGCGCAAGCCACAACCGCCCCCCCCGCCCCGGTGGATGAAGAGGACCACCAAAATGGAACGGGGGATAATGGCGACAACGGGGGGGCCGAGGCCTTGGAAATTTCTCCCGGCCAGCGCTGGTTTGTCCCAAGTGGCGGCACGTCCGGAACGTTCACGGCATCCGGCGGCACCGCCCCCTATGCCTGGAGCGTATCCAATGCCGGCCTGGGCACGATCTCGCCAACCACGGGCATCACGGTCACGTATACCACAACGCAAACCATGGGCACCAATACCGTCACGGTGCGGGATGCGGCCGGCGCCACCGCCACGGCCATCGCCTATTATCAATAGATCCCGGTTCGGTGCGCCTGCGTTGGGATCCCCCATATATTTTCACCGCCGGGCGCTTTCCTTCTGCCAATCCATCTTGCAATCTCCGCCCGGATGAGGGAAGTTAACCGCGAATTTCCATGAGGATACCATTCATGAACATCTTTCGTTCCTTCACCGGTCGGGCGTATGTCCTGGCGGCAGTCCTGCCCCTCCTTGCCGGCCTGCTCTCCGCCTGCGATGTCGATTCCGCCGACAGCACCACGGCGGTGGTATCCGATACCGATGGCACCATCTACAACTTTGCCGGGCTCTATCTGCCAACTGGCACCAACACGGAATTCCTGGTTTACCCGTTCAACCGGCAAAGCGGAGTCAAACTTACCTGGATCCGCCTGCTGCAGTACGGCAACGTGCTGGAAGCCTACGACAACGCCGGCAAATCCTGGGATGGCAGCATCTCCTCCATCACAGATGGCAATGCCAGCTTCAACCTCCGCGGCCAAACCACCGCCGGCGCCGCCGTCGAAATCGCCGGCGCCCTCCATTATACCAACCAAAACTCAACCATGGATGCCGCCTGGATCGAACCCGGCTTCTCCGGCAGCATCTTCGCCCAGGCCGCCGTCGCCTCGCCGGCGATCAATGCGCCAGAATCGAAAGTCACCTTGAACGGAACATCAACGACCATTTCTTTGGATGATACCGTCAAATTAAACGCTTCCGGTGGCACATCCTACAGATGGAGCGTCACTCCGACAACATATGGAAGTTTGGCGCATACCGGAAATTATTCCACCAATGCTTATACCCGCACATCCGGCACTGCTGACAATTCCGCAACGATCACTGTCACTTCTGGATCCGAATCAGACAGTTGGGATCTCGATTTCAATTGAGTCCGGCATGAAAAAAAAATCTGTGAAATCCCGCCGTCTGTGCGAGGCCTCGGCGCCCGAGGCCGAAATCTGCAAGACCGCCAAAGAACTGACCGGGCTGTTCAACCGGGTGGAGATCGATGCACCGGACGCGCTGCTGTCGCACAGTCCGGCGCCGAAAAACACGGTGGACGCGCTGCGGGTCCTGCTGGACGTGATGTTCCCCGGCAAGATCAGCGCCACGCCAGTGGACGCTTCGGAACTGGGGATTTTCCTGGTCCGCCGTCTGAGCGAAGCCTGGCGCCTGCTGCGCCGGGAGATCCGCCGCGCCCTGCCCTATCGCTGGATCGGCGAGGCCGCGCGCGTGGAAGGCGCCCGGCCGCCCAAGATCGCCAACCTCGACCGCGAAACAGACCGCATCCTCAAAGCCTTCATGGACACCCTGCCCAACGTGCGCAAGCTCCTGGTAGCCGACGTCCAGGCGGCCTACGACGGCGATCCCGCCGCGCTGACCTTTGCCGAAGTGCTCCTCTCCTACCCCGGGCTGCTGGCCATCGCCGCGCATCGCCTGGCCCATGAACTCTACCGCCTCAATGTACCCATCATCCCCCGCATCATGAGCGAGTGGATTCACACCAAGACCGGCACCGACATCCATCCCGGCGCCCGGATCGGACGGGCGTTCTTCATCGACCATGCCACCGGGGTTGTCATCGGCGAAACCACCGAGATCGGCGACCACGTCAAGCTGTACCAGGGCGTAACACTCGGCGCTCGGTCATTCGCGCTCGGCGCCGCCGGCCATCCCGTCAAGCACATCAAGCGGCACCCGACGGTCAAGGACAACGTCATCATCTATGCCAATGCCACCGTCCTCGGGGGCGAAACCGTCATCGGCGCCCGCTCCATCATCGGCTCCAACGTCTTCCTCATGGAAAGCGTCCCGCCCGACAGCGTCGTGTCCTCGAACCATCCGGAACTGTCCATCCGCGGCAAGAAACGCATAAAAAAAACCTGAACCGCCCCATTGGGAGTGCGGAGGGGGAACGCGTGTCTGCGAACATCAGCCGCATGAAAATTCTTGAGCCAAGCCGAACCGTCCGGGCGGCGCGGCGCGACGTCCCCGCCCAAACAGCCAAAGCAGGGCTGCGGCGCCAAACACCTTGTCCCCGCACTCCACAATAGCCAACCAGGGGAGACGGCGCTTCCATTCCCTTCGGTCCATGAAACGGCCATGTCCAAGGCAGACGCCGCGGGCAAAAAAAACTTGAACGCGCGGTGTTCCGGAGTAGGATGCCGGCGCACCTTGGATGGAGGCGTAGCTCAGTTGGAAGAGCAACTGACTCTTAATCAGTGGGTCGTGGGTTCGAGCCCCTCCGCCTCTACCAAATCCCAATGTTGCCCTACAACGGCGGAGCATTGCTGTAGGTGGAGAATGGTCTAAAGCGCAAGGCCATGCGGTACCATTTGACCGCCTCCGAGACATCCTTGGCCACGCCGATACCTTCCTCGTACATGCGCCCCACCTTATACTGGGCGTGGGCAGCGCCCTTCAGCGCGGCGGCCCGGAACCATTTGAGCGCCTCGGTGGAGTCCGCCGCCACACCGAGACCGCTTTCGTACATCCGGCCCAGCTGATATTGCGCCTGGGGATCGCCCTGGGTGGCAGCCTTTCGGCATTGTTCCGCTGCGAGACCATACTGGCGCGCGGCTTCCGTCTCATCCTTGGCCACGCCGAGGCCGGCTTCATACAGACGCCCCATCTTGAACTGCGCGGCCATGCTGTCCTGTTCCGCCGCCAGGCGGTACCATTTGGCTGCTTGCTCCAAATCCCGGGTCACGCCGAGGCCATATTCGTACATGCGCCCCATCTGGTACTGGGCAACGCGATGGCCCTTGGCCGCAAGGTCGGAGGCGCGCTCCCATTGCCGGACTTCTTCGATCTTGACTCGCGCATCGGGATCGCCGCCTGCGCTTGCCAGAGAATACCAGCGTGCGGCCTCTCCGAAATCAGATGCCACCCCCTTGCCATACTCGTACATGTGTCCCAGGCGGTACTGGGCCCGGGCGTCCCTCTGTTCCGCCGCCCGGCGATAGTATTGCACAGCCAGCTCCGCGCTCGTCGCCACGCCGTGGCCGTATTCATACATGAATCCCAACTGGAGCAGCGCGCGGGCCTCGCCCTGTTCAGCCGCTGCGCGGCAGCCCGCAGCGGCAAGCCGGAACCATTCCGCCGCGGCCCCGGCGTCCTTGGCCACGCCTTTGCCGTACGCAAGGCATCGGCCCCACTCGTATTGAGCCTCAAAATCGCCCTGTTCAGCCTGCCTGCGCAGGGCATTCAGGTCCCGGCGCTGTTCCATGTGTGGCTCCCAAGCCTCGGCCGACGCCGATGTGTCTTTATAAGGAATACCTATTCATATCACATCCACTCCGAAGCGGCAAGCAACGACGTCGTTGCCATGGACGTATCATGCCAATGCGGAAAGAAATAATCTCGCAGGGCCGTTAACCTGCGTAGGGGAGAAATCCCCAGAACGCAGGGAAAAGTCTTCGGACAAATGTCTTCGGTCCGTATGCGACGATGACAAGCGTTGATCCTTGGGCGCCATCGGTCGGAATAACCGAGGCGGTGATTCGCCAGTGCGCCCCGATAGGCTGAATTCTTGGTCCGAAGCGCCGATGCCCCCTTCCAGAATGCCAACCCGATGCCCTGCGCGCAGCCTATCGCTTCTGCCGCCGATAACCGATCGGCGCCCCCTTGGGAATGGTCATGATTAATTAAACATGAAATAGTAATATATCGTGTATTCCGATGATAAACCGCCTATTATGACTATGTTTAATTAAACATTATCTGCGCCGAGGGTGAAAAAGAGGCCTGAGCCAACAACGATTCATGGCTGCGGAAAGAATTCGTCAAAATACCAGATGGCAAACATCCAAAGCAAAGCGGATGGACCATGGCGGAGACAGAAACACATCATCCATGGGGGCCGCATGGTTTTGCCGAGACGCCGTTGACGTCCGATGATGTACATGACGGAACCGCTCGGATGACCACCAGGCGTGCCGGCACGGCATCCGTTCTTGCCGATGGAACCGTGCTCGGCTATTCTTGACCTGAAACCATGAGTGCCCACGCGACCATTCGCCTGGCGGCCGCGCAGCGCCGGAGGCGCTGCTTTATGCTGCTGGTAATGGCGGCGTTGCTGGCGGCGGACCTGGCCGTCGCCCAGGTTGCGGACGCGCCCCTGGGTGCCACAGTACAAGGCCAAGGGGCCGCGCGATCCGTTGTTTTCCGTGTCTGGGCGCCAAACGCCACCAAAGTCGGGGTGGCTGGCGATTTCAATGGCTGGCATGCCGATTTCCTCCAACCCGAACCAAACCGTCCGGGCCACTGGGTGCTGGAAAGCCGCCGGGCCCGCCCCGGGGACGCCTACCGGTATGAAATGGAAGGCCTGCTCCGCCGCGACCCTCGGGCCCGCGCCGTGGACGTGGACGACAACAAAGGCGTGATTGTCGATTCCCGGACCTACGCCTGGGGCCCGGCCGCCAACTGGACCATGCCGCCAAAGGAAGACCTCGTGATGTACGAAATGCATCTGAGCACATTCGCGGCCGGGATTCCAGGCCAAGGGTCCCCTTTTGAACTGGCCCGCAAGCGGATCCCCTACCTCAAGGCACTGGGTATTAACTGCATCCAGCTCATGCCCGTGAACGAATTCCCCGGTTCGCGTTCATGGGGCTACAATCCCAGCGACCTCTTCGCGGTCGAGTCTTCTTATGGCGGATCGACTGGATTCAGGGACTTCATCAAGGCCTGCCACACCAACGGCATCGCCGTCCTGCTAGACATCGTTCACAACCACTACGGCCCGGACAAGATTGCGGTCTGGCAGTTCGACCAGCGCCTGTCGGAATCCGACGGCGGCATCTATTTCTACCGCGACGAAGAACGCGCCCTGACGGAATGGGGCCCGCGCCCCGATTTCAGCAGGGAGGAAGTGCGAACCTTCATTCTCGATTCGGTCAAGATGTTTTTGGATGAATACCGGGTGGACGGCTTCCGCTGGGATTCCGTGCATAACATCCGGTACACCCAAAACGGCCAACGATCCAACGCCGATGGCGACCGCCTGCTGTCCGAGGCCAACGCCTGGATGCGTAAAAACCGGCCCGCCGCCCTGCGGATTGCGGAAGACCACGCCTTTGACGGCGGCGGCGTCGGGTTCGACGCGCAATGGAACTCAGGCTTTCAGGCCGAGCTTTCCGAATTCATCCGGTCGGCGGACACCCTGCGCGAACTGTCGGGTTTTGCGACCGAACTGGAGCGCCTAGACGGGTTCACCTGGGTTAATTTTGCCGAGTGCCATGATTCCGCCGGCGACCTGAACCGGCATCACCGGCTGCCGGTGTATATTGATCCGTCCGATCCCAACAGCCTGCGCGCCCGGGCATTGTCCCTGCTGGCCAACGGCATCGTCATGACCGTTCCGGGTTTTCCCATGATGTTGCAGGGATTCGAGATGCACGATACGGCGGACTTCAGCGACAACATCCCCGTGCCGTGGACGCGCGCACTCAAGACCCATGCAGGCATCGTGCAGGCCACCCGGGATTTGATCCACCTGCGACGCAACCTCAAGGGCCATACCCCCGGCCTGCAGGGTGAGGAATTGCGCGTGATCCATTTGGACGATGATGCCAAGGTACTGGCCTACAGCCGCCGGATCCGCAACACCCCGCGCGACCATGCCACGGTTGTGGTGATCACCTTCTCCCCCAATCCACTGAAGCAACACGGCGTCCGGTTTCCGTCCACCGGTGCATGGTTTTGCCACTTCAATTCCGGACTGGCAGCTTATGCCAAGGATTTCGACAACCTCGGGCCCCGGCCCGGAACGGGATACAACCTCCCGGCGGGCCAGACCACCTTGCCGCTCGACATGAGCCGTCTTTCGATGCTGGTTTTTTCCAAATCGCGCCCGCCTGGCGCCACGCTGACCAAGGCGCCCTATGCGCCGGAAATCGAATCCCCGGCGGGAAGAGAACCGTCCGAGCCACGGCCCGTCACAGACTTTGTGGAAGAAGTCCTCGACCCCTTTCCCTATGTATTCGTGCCCCTACCGGCCGAGTGGCACCCCTAACGGGAATCAAGGGCAGACTCATGCGGTCCCGGCAGACCGTCATTTGAGCTTGTGCTCGCGCGCCGGGGTCGAAACGAGAGATATCGCATCGGGATGAGGCCGGATTACCCCGATCAACCGGGCGTGACATCCATTGGCCGTCCGTGCCGCCTGAGGTGAGGCCCCGCCCCTGTCGCCGCGGCAAATGGTTCTCCACACCATTTAAGCTGTTTGTTTCAATATTTATAAACATTGATACAGTTCCAATGTTTATAAACATTGAAATAATCCATTTCATCTGCCGATTGAGCCGATTCTGATTTTCTCATTCTCCTTGTTTGGTTGTCGACCGACCTCTTCGCGCGCGGGATCATGCCGGGGGCCATTGGCAAGTTCGGGATGCCAATGGCTGAATCCATGGCCGATTCCAGTCAGGCTTGAACCGAATTGCCGATGCATTCCCCCGTTTTGGCGCAGGTTTTCGGCGTTGCAGGTTGGCAATATGAGCACTATGTTATACGAATGAGCATTCGCCTTTTTCTCCCGTATGTCTTTCTTTGTCTTTGCCTGGCGGGAACAGCCGTTGCCCAATCGGCCCGGCCCGGCATGGGGGCAATCCCGTATGCCGATGCCGGCGGGACCGGCGTGACATTCCGGACCTGGGCGCCGAATGCCACTGCCGTCAGCGTCCACGGCAGTTTCAACGGCTGGGGCTCCACACCACTGGTCAAGGAGGCGACCGGTGGGCTGTGGTCGGTGGACAGCTCTCGCGCCCGCGTCGGCGACAACTACAAGTTTGAAATCAACGGCAACTGGAAAAAGGACCCCCGCGGCAAGCGCGTTGTCAATTCCAACGGCAACTCCATCATCTACGATCCACAGGCCTTTAATTGGGGCTCGGGAACCAATTTCAACGCCATTTTGCGCAATGATCTGGTCATCTATGAAATGCATGTGGGCACGTTCAACGGAGAGGACTGGTTGCCGTCCACCTTCGACGAATGCATCGAAAAAATCCCCCACCTCAAGACCCTGGGCGTCTCTGCCGTACAGTTGATGCCGGTGATGGAATTTCCGGGCGATTTTTCCTGGGGCTACAATCCCTCCGATCCCTATGCCGTGGAATCCTCGTTCGGCGGCCCGGACGGCCTCAAGCGCTTCGTCAAGGCCTGCCATGAGAACGGCATCGCCGTCCTGATGGACGTCGTGCACAATCACTATGGCCCGACCGACCTGCAGTTGTGGCAATACGATGGCTGGTCGCAGAACGGCCTGGGCGGCATCTACTTCTACAACGAGAAGTGGAAAGCCTCCACCATGTGGGGTGACACCCGGCCCGATTTCGGCCGGCAGGAAGTGAAGGATTACATCCATGGCCAGATCCGGATGTTCGTGGAGGAATATCACATCGACGGCTTCCGCTGGGACTCGGTCTACAACATCCGGCATTTCTCCGCCAGCAACGCCTGGAACCAAGCCGGCAGCACCATGCTCGCCCAGGTCAACGACTGGCTGGCGGCGAATCATCCCGACGTCATCCGCATTGCCGAAGACCACGCCTTCGACAGCCCCGTCAATTTCGAGGCCGAGTGGGATCACGGCTTCCTCAAC
>JAAZBB010000039.1 GCA_012514035.1 Lentisphaerota bacterium
ACCACGGACCATTTCTACGTGTTCCCGAGCTCCGCGCCGGAGGAGTTCCTGGACATCGAGATCGATACGGCGCGCGAAATCGGGGTCCGCTTCCATCCCACGCGCGGCAGCATGAGCCTGGGGCGTTCGCAGGGGGGCTTGCCGCCGGACGATGTGACCCAGAGCTGGGAGGCCATCCTCAAGGACTGCGACCGGCTGATCGCCAAGTATCACGACCCGGATCCGTTCGCGATGACCCGGATCGTGCTCGCGCCGTGCTCGCCGTTCTCGGTCACGAAGAAGTCGCTGGCGGAGACGGCGGTGTTCGCGCGCGAGAAGAAGGTCTTCATGCATACGCATCTGGCGGAGACGAACGACGAAGACGACTTCTGCCGGCAGAAGCTGGGGATGAGCCCGCTGGAATACATGGAAAGCGTAGGGTGGACGGGCCCGGATGTCTGGTACGCGCATGGCATTTGGTTCACGCCGGAGGAGATCAAGCGCCTGGGCGACATGAACTGCGGGGTGGCCCACTGTCCCTGCAGCAACCTGCGCCTGGGCTCGGGCATTTGCCACGTGCCGGCGTTGCTGGAGGCTGGCGTGCGGGTGGGCATTGCCGTGGACGGCAGCGCCAGCAACGACTCGTCGAATCTGCTCAAGGAAATGCAGACCGCGCTGCTGGTGCACCGGGTGGGCACGGGCGTTAGCTCCATGCCGCCCCGGAAGGTCATCCGCATGGCGACGCGCGGCGGCGCGGACATTCTGGGCCAGCCGGAGATCGGACAGATCCAGCCGGGAATGGCCGCGGATCTGGCGCTGTTCCGGCTGGACCGGATCGATTTCGCCGGGGCGATGGCGGATCCGGCCCACGCGGTGCTGTTCTGCGGGAGCGCGCCGCGCGCCGAATATACCATTGTCGCGGGCCGGGTGCTGGTGGAGAAGGGGGAATTAACTGGTCTGGATGAGCGGGAAGTCTTTCACCGGGCCAACGACCTGGCGGCCGGCTTGCTGCGCCGGGCCGGAAAGTAGCCGGAAACCATGGAGCGCGTGCGGCAGGCGGCGGCCCGGGAACGGAGGCTGCCCGTCTATTGGTGGTTGGGACTGTTGGTGTTGACCGGGAGCGTGCTGGTGGCGGTGGTCTACCGCCATTGGCCTGACTTGGCCCTGCCGACGGCCATTCTGCTGGCCGCAACCTGGATTGCCCCGGTCTTGGCCCAGCGGTCGCTGGCCATGCCGCGGCGCCCGGACAAGACGCTGGCGCCGGGCCGGGGCAGCTTTGCGGACTGGAAGCGCCAGGCGCAGCTCCTCGGCCGGCTCCTGCTGTATTACGAAGACGAGCCCGCGCTGCCGCCGGACTTGCGGGGGCGCCTGCAGGTCGCCCGCGGCGATTTGCGCGACACACTGCGGGCCCACCCGTTGCGCGATGATCTGGAACGCGTGGTGGCCCGCGTCATCCAGAATGCTGTGATTCCGATGAAAATCTGGCAGTGGGCGGAATTCGGCCCGCGGATCTCCGAACTTGTCCGCCAATACGAAGCGGAAACCCTGGCGCTGGCCGAGCGGGATGCCCGTGCCCTGGCCCTGGAGGTCTTCGTGGAGCGCGCGGCCGCGGAAATGTCACGCCATTGCCTGCCCCGGATGCAGGAGCGCGAACGGCTGGAGTGCGCGCTGGAATGTTCCAGCCTGGCCATCCTTTCCGCCCAGGCCCATGGCAATGTGATTCATCCCATCGAACTGGCGGCGATGTTTGCGGTGAACTGGTGCGACTTTACCGAGCCTTGGCGGCCGGCGCTCCTGCCCGAGCTGGTGATCCGTTACCACCAGGAGCATCCCGATAGCTGGCGGCCGTCCCCGGCCGCCGGAGCGGCCGTTGCGCCCGGCGAAGAGGCGCCGCCTCCTTCGCGGCCAGCGGGTCCGGACAGTTCGGACATCGCCGGCCGGATCGTGATCCGCAACGGCAAACGCTACCGCCGGGTGCGGGTTCGCCGCAAGCGCTCTCGTTCCCGGACCGCCCGCCAGCTGCCGGTGGTCAATGTGCTGCTGTCTTTCGGGCAATGGGTCCGCTATTCTTTGCGGGCCTGGACCCAGTTCCATTGAATTGCCCGGATGTCGCCATGAAGAAAAGAGAACACGTGATTCCCAGCGCGCCAGTCCCGCTGCCCTTCGGGGCGCATGTGGTGGATCAGGGGGTGCATTTCAGCATTTTCAGCCGCCACGCCACCCGGGTCTGGCTGATGTTGTTCAACCAGGCCGACGACGAGACGCCGGTGGAGGAGTTCGAGCTGCGGCCGGACAGCAACCGCCTGGGCGACCTGTGGCATTTGCACGTGCCCACCGCCCGTCCCGGACAGTACTACCTGTACCGCATGGCTGGCCCGCGCCACGGCGCGGCTGGCCAGGCCTATGACCCGGATCAATGGCTGCTGGATCCCTACGCCCTGGCCGTGGTCGGCCAGAAGAAGTGGGGGGACCGCGAGGGCATCGTCCCCGGGCGGAAAATCCTCAACGGTCGGCGGTTTCCCAAGGGCCTGATCCTGAAAGACGACTTCGCGTGGGAAGGCGACCGCACGCTGCGGGTGCCGTTGAGCCAGACCGTGATCTACGAGGCCAGCGTGCGCGGCTATACCGCCCATGCCAGTGCGGGAGCCCGGTGGCCGGGAACCTACCGCGGGCTGATCGAAAAGATCCCCCACCTGCAGGAACTGGGCATCACCACCCTGGAGCTGCTGCCCATCCAGGAATTCAACGAAATGGAATTGTACTGGGAGAACGGCCCTCGCCGGAACCTGCGGAATTTCTGGGGCTACAGCACGATGGCATTTTTTGCGCCCCACGGACGCTTCGCCTGTGCAAACCAGCGCGGCGAACAGGTCCGCGAATTCAAGGAAATGGTCCTGGCCATGCACAAGGCCGGCATCGAGGTCATCCTGGATGTGGTCTTCAACCATACAGCCGAGGGCGGCATGGGCGGCCAGACCTACTCGTTCCGCGGCATCGACAACCCGATCTACTACATGGTGGAGGAGGACGGGAAGACCTACAAGAACTTCACGGGCTGCGGCAACACCGTCAACGGCAATCATCCGGTCGTGCGCGATTTCATCCTGCACTGCCTCCGCTACTGGGTGCTGCACATGCGCGTGGACGGCTTCCGGTTCGATCTTGCCACCATCCTGGCCCGCGGGCGTGACGGCGCCCTGCTGGCCAATCCGCCCGTCATCGAGCAGATCGCCGATGATCCCGTTCTGCGCGGGGTCAAGATCATCGCCGAGGCTTGGGACGCCGCCGGCGCCTACCAGGTCGGTTCGTTCCCCAGCAGGCGCTGGAGCGAATGGAACGGGCGCTACCGCGACGACATCCGCGACTTCTGGCGCGGGGCCGCCACCTTGAGCACCTTCGCGACGCGGCTGTGCGGCAGCCCGGACCTCTATGATCGGCCCGGCCAGACGCCGCTGAAAAGCGTCAATTACATCGCCAGCCACGACGGTTTCACCCTGGCCGACATCGTCAGTTATGCCGAGAAGCATAACCTGGCCAACTGCGAGGACAACCGCGACGGCGACAACCACAACCACAGCGACAACGGCGGCAAGGAGGGGCCCACCAACAACCCCGCCATCCTGGCCCGGCGTCATCGCCGGCAGAAGAATCTGCTGGCCACGCTGTTCCTCTCGCAGGGCGTGCCCATGTTGCTGGGCGGCGATGAGTTCGGCCGTACCCAGCAGGGCAACAACAATGCCTATTGCCAGGACAATGAAATCTCCTGGGTGGATTGGAACCTGCTGCAGAAGAACCGGGCCCTGTACGAGTTTGCCCTGCAGCTCATCGCCTTTCGCAAGAGCCATCCGGCGCTGTGGCGGGAACGGTTCTTCCAAGGCCATGACCGGGCGGGGGATTTCCCGGATATCCGCTGGTACGGGCCCGATGGCGCGCCCACGCCCGACTGGGAGAAAGGTTCCGCCCTGGCTTGCCGGATCGACGGACGCGCGGAACATACCGGTCTGGGCCGCGACGACGACAATTTGTTCCTGATTTTCAACGCCGGGGACAGCCCGCAGGCCTTTGAATTGCCACCCAATGACAACGGCGAGCCTTGGCGCCTGGCGTGGACCACGCAGGATCGGGGACCTGTCGTGCGCGCCAAAGGGCGGCCCGTCGTTCTCGTGGACGGCCAGAGCGTGACGGTGTTCACCACGCGCTGAACCGCGGCGGGGCGCTCCGCGTCCAGGGCCGCCCGGCGCGCCCGGCTGTTACAGGCGGCCCAATGACAGATCTCCGTGGATCTTGTACACGTGGCCGTCAAGATCCACGTGCAGCTCGACCCCGGGGAATGCCTTGGGAAGTTTTTTCCTCAGGCGGCGGGCAACCTCGGCTTCGAACTTTTTCTGGGTCTCGACGGGTACGTGGTCCAGCGTGGCGATGCGGGCCTGGACCACATAACCGGGGCCGTGGCGGGAGCCAATGCCGACCGAAAAGGCCGCCCCGAGGTCAAACAGGCCGTCGTCTTCGCGGTTGGACGTGGCGCCCGCCGGCGGGCGGTTGGGATGGCGCTTGAATTTCGTGCAGGCGCCCGCGGTTTCGAGTTCGGCGTCGATTTCGTCGAAGACCTTCTTCAGGCGGTCTTCCCAGCGTTCAAGTTTGGTTTTGGAGGCGGACATTTTTAGGCTGGATGACAGGAGTCACAAGATGAACAGGATGGAACAGCCGGCAGCATGGTTAGCCGGGAAACAGGAAACAGCAGGAAAACCGGAGGGGTGATCGGAATCCTGTCCATTCTGTATAAAAACATGCATTTCTCAGCGCGATTCAAACAACGTGCCGGGGTTGAGAAGAAAAGCAGGGTCGAACAGTTTTTTCAAGTCGCGCATGCGCTGGATGGCCGCGTCGCCGGCCATTTGTCGAAAGAGGTCGCGCTTGAGCTTGCCGATGCCGTGCTCGGCGGAAATGCTGCCGCCCCATGCGATGATTTGCGCGGCCCATCGGGCGTAGAGGGCTTTGCCCGTTTCGTAGTCGGCGGGATGGCGGGGCAGGATGTTGACGTGCAGGTGGTTGGCGCCGATATGGCCGAAAACCAGGTGTTCGAGGCCGGCGGCGGCGAGGTCGGATTCGTAGAGGGCGAGAACATCGCCCAAACGGGCGTCGGGCACGGACATGTCCGTGCCGAGCTTGACCAGGCCGGGGTGGATCTTGCGCCGATCGTCAATCGCGGAATTCACCAGCTCGGGCACGGCGTGGCGCAGCAGCTTGAGTTTTTCGATTTCGCGGGGATGGTCGGCGAGAATGGCGGCGTCGGGGTCCGCGCCGCACTCGCCCAGGCGTTCGGCGGCGGCCAGCACGGCGGCTTCGGCGGCGTCTTCGTCGGGGGCATGCCATTCGGCGTAGAGGCAGGCGGTGCCGGCGGGCATGGCGGGTACGGAGATGTTCCGGGTCGCCAGCACGTCCGCGTGCGCCCGGAGGAAATCCAGGGCCCGGGAGTCGAAGTATTCGATGGCCGCCAGACGCGCCCGGGAAACAGGGTTTTCCGTTCCTGGCCTCGGACCTCTGGCCTCTGGCCTCTGTTCGGCCCGCAAGGCGTTGACAAAACCAACAACCCCGGCGGTGTCCGGCAAAAAAGCCATGAGGCCCCAGACGGCTGCGGGGGCGGGGAGGAGGCGCACCGTGGCTTCGGTGACGACGCCGAGCGTGCCTTCCGCGCCGATGAACAGGTCCAGCAGGTCCATGTCGGGTTCGACGTAGTATCCGGCGGCGTTTTTGACGGCCGGGCGGGGCAGGACCGGCAGTTCGCCGGCGAGGGAACCGAGCCGGAAACTGTATCCGGCAGCCCGGTCGCGGCTGCGGCGCAGGTCGAGGAGTTCACCCCCGATCGTGGCCACGCGCAGCCCGGCGATATGGTTGCGCGTCGGACCGTGAAGAAAAGACAAGGCGCCGGACGCATTGCAGGAAATCATGCCGCCGATGCTGGCGGTGGTTTCGGTGGGGTCGGGGGCGAAGAAATGACCGGCAGGGACGGCGGCGCGGATGGCGGCGAGGGTGGCGCCGGGCTGGACAACCAGCGTGTCGCCGTCAGGCCGGATGGCCTCCATCTTCGACAGATTCAGGACCAGCCCGCCGTCCGGAACGGCCCCGCCGGTGATGCCGGTGCGCGCGCCCTGCACCGTCACCGGCATCCGGGCCGCGCGGGCTTTGGCCAGAACAGCCCGAACATCTTCCTCCGTGCGGGGGAAGGCCAGGAGGTCCGCGGTCCCGGTGCGCCGGGACTCGTCACGCAGGTATTCCGCCTGGTCGGGTTGGAACGGTTCGATCATGGGGGGCAATATAACTTGCCTCGGCCTTGCACGCACGGCTAAAGTGACTTGTTTCAATTCAAGGAGAACGGCATGGCTAGTCGAATGGTCAAGGTGAAGTTCGCGCATGGACCGGAACTTCAGGTGGAGGCGGGGATCGCGTTGAGCCAGATCTTCCAGCGGCATCCCGCCGTGATGCAGGGGATCGACTTCCCGCCGCTGGCCGCGCTGGTGAACAATGAATATGTCTCCGTGGAATACCGGATCGAAACGGACAGCCAGGTGCGCATCCTGGGCTACCGGGATTCATACGGGCAGCGGGTGTACCGCCATACCGTCGCGTTTCTGCTGGCCAAGGTGGCCCACGAACTTTATCCCGGCTGCGATTTCGCCGTTGAACACTCGCTTTCGAAGGGACTCTATTGCAGCTTCCGCCTCGGCGAGGAGCCGGGCATCACCTCCGAACAACTGGCGAACCTGGAGGGGGGCCTGCGCCGCCTGTTCGCCGAACAGGCGCCGATCGACCGGATCAAGATCACCTACGACGAGGCCATTGCACACTTCGAGGCGGCCCAGGCGACGGACAAGCTCAATCTGCTGCGCTACAAGAACAGTTCCAAGGTGAGCGTCTACCGCTGCGGGGCTTACATGGACCTGGCGCACCAGCCGCTGGCGAGCAACGCCGGGGCCCTGGGCAACTGCCAGTTGATCGCCTACCAGCAGGGCTTTGTCATGATGGGCCCGGACCGCATGGATCCCACGCGCTTTCCGCCCTTCGATCCGGCCCACTACATCTACGACGTGTTCAAGGGCCACAAGGACTGGGGCCGCATCGTCCGGGTGCGCACGGTCGGCGACCTCAATGAACGTATCGCGAAGAAAAAAATTGACGATTTCATCGACGTGAACGAAGCCTATCAGGAGAAGCGCATCGCCCTGCTGGCCGAGCAGATCGTCCAGCGGCGCGGCCAGGTGAAGTGGATCCTGATTGCCGGGCCGTCGTCGTCGGGCAAGACGACCTTCTCCAAGCGGCTCTCCCTGCAGCTCAAAGCCAGCGGCATGAATGCCAAGCCGGTTTCCCTGGACAACTACTTCGTGGGCCGCGCCCAGACGCCCAAGGATGAAAACGGCGAGCCGGACTTCGAGCACATCGAGACGCTCGACCTGAAGCTGGTCCACGATCAGTTGGCCCGGTTGGACGCCGGCGAGCGGCTGGAACTGCCCTACTTCAACTTCAACACCGGCGCGCGCGAGTGGCGCGGCGACATGATGCATATCGGCCCGGACGACGTGGTCGTGCTGGAGGGCATCCACGGGCTGAATCCCCGCCTGACGGCCACGATTCCGGCCGAGCACAAGTTCCGCATCTACATCAGCGCCTTGACGCAATTGAACATCGACAGCAACAACCGGATTTCCACGACGGACAACCGCCTCATCCGCCGCATGGTACGCGACAACAATTTCCGCAGCCATGGCGCTCTCCAGACGCTGGCGATGTGGCCCAAGGTGCGCCGGGGCGAAAAAACCTGGATCTTTCCCTACCAGAAAGAAGCCGATGTGGCCTTTAATTCGGCCCTGGACTACGAACTGGCCGTCCTGCGCCCCTTCGCCGAACCTCTGCTGGCGGAAATCAAACCGTCCATGCCCCAGTACGCCGAAGCCATGCGCCTCCAACAGTTCCTGTCCCATTTCCTGGTGATTCCCCCGGACCGCGTGCCTCCGACCAGCGTGATCCGCGAGTTCATCGGCCAGAGCTTCTTCCAGTATTAAGAGGATTCAATATCCAACGAATCAATATCCAACCGAACAAGTGAAGGCCCGGCCGGGATTTTCCTTGGACATTGGACATTGGATATTGGGTGTTGGATATTGAGATTTCCTGAATGCGGCCTTCGATGAGCACAACACCTCCATCCGAACGCATCGTGGCGATCGTGGGCCGGCCCAATGTCGGCAAGTCCGCGCTGTTCAACCGCCTGGTCCGTCGGCGGCTGGCGATTGTGCACGCCGAAGAGGGTGTGACGCGCGACCGCTTGATGGCGCCGGCGGAATGGCTGGGCCAGCGGTTCCAGGTGGTGGATACCGGCGGACTCGCCTTGATGGACCGCGCGAAATCCCGCAACGAAATCCTGCAGGCCACCACCGCGCAGATTCAAACGGCCATCGAAGATTCCTCCGCGGTGATCCTGGTGGTGGATCTCAAGGGCGGACTGCAGCCCATGGATATGGAAGTGGCGTGCCTGCTGCGCAAGGCCGGCCGGCCGGTGATTGCAGCGGCCAACAAGGCGGACCTGCCGGAATGGGATGAACGAACCGGGGAATTCGCCGCCCTGGGCTTTCCGGTCTATCCGGTTTCCGCCACGCACAACCGCGGCATCGAGGCGTTGCTGGAGGCTGTGTTGCCGCATCTGCCGCCGGAATCGGGCGTAGCGGAACCGGAGCGCCTCAAGGTCGCCGTCGTGGGACGGCCGAATGTCGGCAAGTCGTCGTACATCAACCGGTTGACCGGTCGCCAGCGAGTGATTGTCTCCGAAATACCCGGGACCACCCGGGACACGATATCCGTGCCTTTCACGGTCCAAGGGCCGGAGGGTACCGCGCGGCACTACCTGTTGGTGGATACCGCCGGCATGCGCCGGCAGGGCAAGGTGCATGAATCAGTGGAAAAATTCAGCCTGTTCCGCGCGGAGGCCTGCATCGCCGAGGCCGATATCGTCGTGCTGATGCTCGCGGCGGAAGCGGGGCCGGGCGCGCAGGAGAAAAAGGTCGCCGCGCTGATCCGCCAGCACCACAAGGCCTGTGTTGTGCTGGTGAACAAGTGGGACCAGGCCCGGGGTTCCGGCGTGCCGGCGGCGGACTACGAAGCACGCATGCGCCAGGAATTGTTTTTCTTGGAAGACACTCCCGTCCTCTTTGTGTCGGCGCTGAGCGGATACCAGATCCGGCACAGTTTCGAGGTGATCGACGCCGTCGCCGCCCGTTTGGAGACCCAGTTGCCCACGGGCGTGCTGAACCGGGTGGTGCGCGACGCTTTCGCCAAGTCACAGCCGCCCTTCTCCCGCGGCAAGCAGCTCAAGTTCTACTATGCCACGCAAACGGGCCGGAAGCCGCCCCGAGTCACCCTGTTCGTGAACGATCCCGCCCTGAGCACGCCCGGTCACCAGGCCTTCCTGACCGCGCGCCTCCGCGAGGCGTTCGACCTGGCCGGCGTACCCCTCATCCTGCGCTACCGGTCAAGCCACGACAAATCAAAACCAGACCGTTGAACGGATTCCGCTCCGGTCCACAGTCCGGCCATCCGGCTGGATTCATGCACGCCATCGCCGTCATGCCCGTCTTCCCGGAGACGGCGGGAATTGGATGGGCGTGGAAAAAATAACACGATAGACTACTTGTCTTTGGAGAAAGCCGCATTTCATTCATGGTGCGTAATTGGACCAGCCTGCAGTCGCCGCCCAGCCCCGGCGGCTATCGCGAAGTGTGGAGAGTTTCCGCGCCCATCATCGTTTCGATGGCCTCGTTCACCCTGATGCAATTCTGCGACCGCGTTTTCCTGGCCCACGACAGTTCCGTTGCGCTGCGGGCAGCCTTGCCGGCCGGCATGCTGGCGATGACCCTGACGGCCTTCTTTCATGCCTTGTCCGGCTATGCCGGGACGTTTGTCGCCCAGTATCACGGGGCCGGCCGGCCGCGGGAATGCGGCCGCGCGACGTCCCAGGGATTGTGGCTGGGCCTGTTGACATGGCCCCTGGGCCTGGCCTTGATTCCGCTGGGATTCTGGATTCTCGCCGCCGCCGGCCATCCCGCCGATGTCCTGGAGGCGGAAAACACCTACATGGCCATTTTGATGGCCGGCAGCGGATTCTGGGCCATGCATCATGCCGTGGCGGGCTTTTTCTCGGGCCGCGGCGATACGCACACGCCGATGTGGGCCGGCGTGGTCGCCAATCTGGCGAACATCGGACTGGATTATGCGCTGATCTTCGGCCGGTGGGGACTGCCGGAATGGGGCATTGCGGGCGCGGCGATCGCGACCGTTGCTTCTTCCGTGCTGGGAACCGGCATTTTACTGGGGCTGTATTTCCGGCACCGTTTCCGGAAGACATATGCCACCTGGCCAATCGGCCGGCCCGATTGGCTTCGGCTGCGACCGCTGCTGCGCTTTGGCGTGCCGGCCGCCCTCAACAGCGTCCAGGATATCGGGGCCTTCGCCTTTTTCGTGGTCCTGCTGGGGCGCCTGCCGGAGGCCGACATGGCCGCCAGCAACATCGCGTTCAGCATCAATAATGTGGCCTTCATGCCCTTGATGGGCATGGGCATGGCGGCCACGATCCTGGTCGGGCAGTATCAGGGCGCGCGTGATTCAGTCACGGCAGCAAAGGCGGGCTACACGGCCATGAAGTTGGCCTGGGCCTACATGGGGGGCGTGGCGCTGACCTTCCTGCTGCTGCCCGGGGTGTATTTTCTTCTGTTTGCCGGCGAGGGCGAAGGCATGCTGCCGTTGGCTACCCTGCTGGAAAAAGGCCGCTGGCTGCTGGTGATGATGGCGTTTTGGGGCATGCTCGACGCCATTAATCTGGTCATCGGCGGCGCCTTGCGCGGCGCGGGCGATACCCGCTTCGTGCTGGCCTATACGCTGGCGGTCACCTGGCTGGTGTGGATTCCGGGAGAACTGGTCCTGCTCCTCCGGCTGGAAGCTGGTCTGATGGCCGCATGGATGTGGATGACGGTTTATGTCTTTTTACTCGCGGGCGGATTCTGGCTGCGGTTTGGGCGCGGGCGCTGGAAGACCATCGAAATGATCCGGGCCCCGGCCCGGCCCGGTTTTTAGTGTTGTCCCGGAGGGCGGGAAAACGGGATGATGCCGGCATGAAACGCATCCTCTGCGGTCTGGTTGGGCTGGCCGTGCTCTGGGCTACGGCGGCGACAGCGGATTCCTACGTGTGCAAGGCGGCCACGGGCGAACGGTTCCTCAAGTGGGACGGGCAATATCTGATGAAGGCCGCCACGGGGGAACGACTCTATAAATGGGACGGGCAGTACCTGATGAAGGCGGCGACCGGCGAGCGGCTCTATAAGTGGGATGGCCAGTACCTGATGACGGCGGCGACCGGCGAGCGGCTGTTGAAATGGGATGGCGCCTACATCATGAAGGCGGCCACGGGCGAGCGTCTGTACAAATTCGATGGCACCTACCTCATGAAGGCCGCCACCGGCGAACGCCTGCTCAAGATCGACGGGGCTTTCGCCATCCCCATCCTGATCGCCCTGGCCACCGGTTTGATCTGAACGGATCCCGCCCCGCCGCCGGCCAGCCATGAAGATCAGCATCCTCACGGTCAATCGCAACGGGGCGCGGTGGCTGGCGCGTTGCATGGATAGCGTCCTCGCGCAGGAACTTGCCCCCGGCGATGAACTTGAATATCTGTTTCTCGACGGCGGGAGCACCGACGGCTCGCTCTCCATCGCCGAAGTCCGCCGCGACCATTTGGCCGCCCTCGTGAGCGAACCGGACAACGGTCCCGCCGAAGCCCTCAACAAGGGATTCCGCCTGGTCACGGGCGACTTGATCGGCTGGCTGAACGCCGATGACGTCTATGGTCCCGGCACCCTTGCCCGAGCCCTCACAGTCGCCAAGGCTCATCCTTCGGCCGGCTTCTTTTTCGGCCCATGCCGCATTGTGAACGAGGCCGGTCGGGAAATCCGCCGCTTCCCGACCTTGGTGAAAAACAGTTGCTTCCCGTTTTCGAGCCGCTTCCTGCTCCAATGCATCAACTATGTTTCCCAGCCAGCCTCCTGGTTTCGGCGTGCGGCGCTCGAAGCGGCCGGAGGCGGGCTGCGAACGGACCTGAAGGCGGCGTGGGACTATGACCTGATGCTGCGTCTCTGGCGGCAGGGCGGGGGCGTGCGCATTCCCGGCGGGCCGCTGGCGGATTTCCAATGGCACCCCGCCTCGATCGGCGGCACCCACTACGAGCGCCAGTTCGCGGAGGAATGGAAGCTCGCCGCCGCCGATGCCGGCCGCTTCTCCCCCCAGGCCGCGATCCACTGGGGCGTCTGGCGCGGCATTGTCGCCTGCTATCGCCTGATGAACCGCAGGGCATAAAACCGGCGCAGAATGACCGTGGCGGCGCCGCCGTCACGCCTTGGCGAAAATCAAGGACGAGCGCAAGGTTGATCACGCCGCTATGTGCGGAACGGGCCTATTTGCGATTCACTGCATTTCTGGAACAAGAGGGGCACCCGCCGTGTTGCCCGCTTCGGAATCGGCGACCAGGTCAGAAACCGAACAGGTCGGCGCCTGCCTCTCCCGAACGGCCGCGTGGCGCGACGCACTGGTCGTCGAACATTTCTTCCATGGTGTGGTCCCGCAACGGCCGGTTCCGCGGCGTGGAACCGCCGACGCCGCAATCCGGCGACGGGCGAGATGCTCCGCACAATTTCGAAAAGAAGTCACCAGGCCTGCAAAGGCAAGCAAGCATCGCCAAACGTTCAGCACCCCCGCCATGTCGCTCCGCGGCACAGGTCATGTTTAATTAAACATAGTCGCATGATACACTCAATTTGTAGTGGATTCAGTCATAATAGAGTTCATTATTAATTAACTGTGGGATATTATATCGGCCCCAAAGGCATTGATGTCCGA
The DNA here is from genome assembly GCA_012514035.1 of Lentisphaerota bacterium. GTDB lineage: Bacteria > Verrucomicrobiota > Kiritimatiellia > CAIQIC01 > Lenti-01 > Lenti-01. The sequence continues at coordinate 12,913 of JAAZBB010000039.1, forward strand.
CTTGTCCGGAAGGCGGCTTGCCGGGTGTCGGAGCCGTGAGTAGGGGGGGCGTGCCGTGCAAGGGCGGGCCGACGGCACCGGCTTATCTGGGCTGACTGATGAATGTTTTTGCTCTGCTGTGGCCGCCCCGCTGGCCGCGGACTGTCGGTTCCAGGGTAGGCTTCGTCGGGAGGGATTATGGAAAATCGCAATCCGCCGTGGCCGGTTCGTCAGGGTTCGGAGGCGGGCTGGTCCGGTTCCGGCAGGGGATAGTCCGCCGGGTTGGCGGGCGGGGTATAGATTCGGCACCAGGCGTCATGCAAGGAGAACAAAATGGCTTTTTCCTTTTCGGTCCATTGGGCGGTGTAGCGGCGGGCGTGATCGCGGCTGATCCAACAGCCAGGTACCCGCGCAACGGTCGCGTTGAAAATCTTCAGGGCTTGTTCCTTTTGGCCGGCGGCCCAGTAGGCGAGCGCCAAATGATGGTCTCCGTTCGGGGGGACGGCCTCGTCCAGTTCTCCCATGATTTCCCACTGACGTGCGGCCTGGTCGTATTCGCCCAGGTTCAAGAGGGCCCAGCCGTAGCTCCAACGGATGTTGGCGACGTCGGGGGCAAGCCGGATGGCTTTTTCGAAATCGCGCCGGCTGGCTTGGGCATCGCCCCGCATCGCGTAGAGAAAGCCGCGCCAGTGGAGCGCGTTGACGTCATTGGGATTCTTGTCCAGGCGCTCCGTGAAGAAGTCTATCTTGGAACGGGGCCGCGGCTCAACGACGCGCGTCGATCGCAACTCCTCGCGTTTACGCGGTTGCTCCTTTGGCGCAGTTTCCGCATTGTTGGCCGCCCGTGCAAGCGCGCGTTGCCGGCGGCGTTCTGCATAGGACAATCGGGGCTCTGCGGTGGAGCCTTCCGTCGGGACAACCACTTCGTAGCAGGCAATGTCCTGGTCGATGACCAGCGCCTCGACGCCTTTCCCGGATGGGGCCGGCCGGAAAATCCAGGATCCGCGACAGGCCTGTTCCAGAAGAATGCGTCGTTCCGCATCCATGATTTTGAATCCGCCCCGGGAAGCCGTCAGCAGCAGGTCGCGGTTGGGGCCAATGGGCAAAGCGTAGAAATCATCGCGGAATCCACCGCCGGGGTCTTTTTGGTCCCAGCGCAGTTCGCCGGCATCCGACAGGCAGAGCGATTGCTGCCCGGCAGATCTGAAACTGCGTCCACCGGTATCCGTCTTTGCCACCTCATAGAGGGATCGGGTGCCGATGGCGCAACCGTGACTGCCATCCTGCAAAAAGACAAAGGAAAACCGGCCGCTTCCCAGGCTTTCTTTGATATCCCTGGCCTCCGGCGGCAGCGGGATCGTGTGCAGGAGGGTGCCGTCGTCGGCTCGATGGATGAATAACGTGCGGTCGGACGTCAGTGCGAGATGGCGGGGCGGAATGCGCCAGTCGATTCTGCCCCGGATATAGGATTGGGCCATATGGTCATCGAGTTCCTGCTTCCATTTCAGGCGGAAGAAGCGCGTATCGGGTGGGATCGGGGTGCGGGTGAAGCCGCAGCGTACTGCCCGCCGCGGGGTCCGGTTGCTGGAGACATCGGCTGGCGCTGACAGCGAGGGGAAATCGCCGGGCATGGGAGCTGGTTTCGACACGGCCTCCGTTTTCGCAGCGGCTTTCCACTTTTTCCGGGGGGCGTCGGCCAGTTGTTTTGCTGAGAAGCGCTGGATGCGGGCGAGATAGGGGCTGGTGGATTGGACGTTGCCGCCGACCACGAATATGTCCTCGCCCAATTGCGCCAGGGCCGCATGCCGGGCCGGCTTGTAGCCGAGGTCGATCCGCGCCCATTTCTTCTTTTCGAGATCGCAGACGACCGTGCGGTCCAATTCCTCGTAGTCGCCGAACAGATAAAGTTGGCCGTCCAGCACGCAGCCGTGGTACGCGCTGGTCTTGACGGGCAGCTTGGGCAGTTCGCTCCATTTGTCCTCGGCCGGATCGTAGACCTGGAAATCGCGGAGGGCGGTGGTGCCATCATAGCCGCCTGGGGCGTAAATTTTGCCGCCCGATTCAAAGACCTGGCCCTCGCGGGCCACAGGGAGATCGGCGCCGCGGGTCCAGGTTTCGGTTTCGATGTCATAGATTTGCACTATCTTGAAGCGCGGCTCTTCCTCACCTTGAGCGCCGCCGATGACAACCAGCCGGTTGCCCACGACCGCCGCGCCGGCCCGGGAGACTGCCACCGGCAAGTCCGGCAGCGCCCGAATCGTGCCCGTGGCCGGATCGTATTCCTCGCAGGAAGCGGTCATGATGATGTCGTCTTGGCTGTCGTCCAGCATCAGGCCTCCGACGATATAGATTTTTCCGCCGCCGGCCGCGCCCGCAAAGAAGCGGCGCGGGCGGATGGTGGCGGGCAACGTCTCGGTCGTGTGGGAGTCGGCCGAAAACCGCTCGATGGTGCCGACCATGCCGCGGTCGGAATGCCCGCCCAGGACATAGATGGCGTCGTCCACCGCGGCGGCCAGCGATCCAAACCGCTCCGTGGCCAAAGCCAGCGGTGGCCCCTCCGGACGGGCCTGGTCGAGATAGCGTTCCAGCGTCACGGCCAATCCGCGGTCTGCTGGGTCCGTGGCGACGGCTTTCTTTTGGTATTCGATGGCCGCGGCGGTTTGGCCGGCGTCCCACAGCGCGCGCGCATAGGTATCGAGGATGTCCGCGCGCTTCTCTTGGGTGGCCTCCAGCACCTTCTTGGCGAGGTGCGTGGCCAGGGGAATGTCGCGTTCTTCGATCCCGGGGTGGGTCAGGATGGTCCAGGCGATGGCATTCAGATTGTCCGGGCTGTTTATGTCCATCTGTTCGATTTTCCGCGCCAGGTCAGCAGCCTTTTCGCGATCCCCGTTTGGGCCGACGGCCTCCAGGTAATCCTCGTAGGTTTCTGCGATCCGGCGGGATTCCGCGGCTTCCCGCCGTTTCATCGCCGCGCGTTCCCGGGCCCGGGCCGGATCAAAATCTCCATCCGCGATTTCCCGGAGGATTTCCTCCAACCCGCTCATCGGGTGGCCGATCCAGGCGATCGCGCCTTGGTGCACGACGAAGGCCGCGGGGATGCCGCGCTGGCCGGCCGCCTGCATCCACTGCTTCGCCATGAATCCATCTTCGGTATCCATGGCGACGCGATAATCCATCTGGTCGCCCATTTTTTCCACGAAGTCGGCCACCTTGTCTGCCGGTTTCTCGCCGCGTTCCCACACGTTCATGCCGATGAACATCATGTTCGTGAACTTGTGCGCCAGTTCGGTCAGGCGGGGGATGGAGGCGCGGCACGGCGGGCACCACGTCGCCCAGAACTCGACCACACAAGTTTGTTCCGGCTCGAAGCCGGACACGGCCTCGCCCTTGATCCATTTGGATGCCTTCAGTGCGGGTACGGAAGAACCAACGGACAGGTTCGCCGTCTGCTCGCCGACCTGGGGAATGGCCAGGACGAGCGAGGGCAGGAGCGCCAGCGGAATTCGCAGCAAAGATAAGGGTTTTTTCATGGGGCGATTCCTTGCAGGGGGTGGCAGGATCTCGGACCGCTCCATTAAACTCGAAATCCGACCACGAATCAAGCCGATGCAGCCGGTTCCCTTGTCCGCCTTTTCCTGCGGGCTGAGGATTGAAGCTGCAACGGCCATACTGAAACACGCGGCACATCCGCACACCCCGTCGCAGAGGCGCCCGGCTGGCCGGCGGCGGGTTTTCCATCTTTACGGGGCCGGGTAGACGTGGGATTATACCGGCAATTCAGCGCGCCGCCGTGCTGGATGATCGAGGAGTGTATTCATGAAACCCATGTTGTCGGAGCCGGAAATCCATGCCATCATTTATGGCATGCACGGAGCCCCGTTCACGCTGCTGGGCATGCACGAGACAGGGGCGAAGAAGCCGGGCGTGGTGGTGCGGGTGTTCCGGCCCTATGCAACCAAGGCCGAGGTGATCCGCGCGGCAGACGGGACGGCCGTCGAAATGCCATGCATCCACGAGGACGGTCTCTACGAACTGTTTTTCCCGAACGAACAGCCGTTTGCCTACCGGCTCCGGCTGACATGGTTCGACGGGACAACGTCCGAGCTGGAAGATCCGTATCGCTTTCCGCTGCAGTTGACGGACCTGGACATGTATCTGCTGGGGGAGGGGACGAATTTCAAGGCCTACAACAAGATGGGGGCGCATCCGTTGACGCTGGATGGCGTGGCGGGGGTGCACTTTGCGGTGTGGGCGCCCAATGCCATCCGCGTGAGCGTGGTGGGCTGGTTCAACAACTGGGACGGGCGCATCCATCCCATGCAGCAGCGGGGCAGTTCGGGCCTGTGGGAAATCTTCATGCCGCATCTGAAACCCGGCGATCTCTACAAATTCGAGGTCAAGGGCCACCAGGCGTTCCTGGCGCAGAAGGCGGATCCCTACGCGTTCGCCTCCGAACTGCGGCCGCGCTCGGCCTCGATGGTGTGGAACCATGAGGCCTACGAATGGAATGACGCCGCCTGGATGGCGCAACGCCGGCAGATCCACTGGCTGGAGTCCCCAATCAGTGTGTACGAGGCGCATCTGGGGTCCTGGCGGCGCAATCCCGACGAGAATAACCGCATGCTGACCTACCGCGAGCTCGCGGACACGCTGATTCCCTATGTCCAGAAAATGGGCTATACCCACATTGAACTGCTGCCGATCAGCGAACATCCGTTCGACGGCTCGTGGGGCTATCAGACCATTGGCTACTACTCGCCGACCTCCCGGTTCGGCAATCCTGACGACTTCAAGCATTTCATCGACCGGTGTCACCAGGCGGGCCTCGGGGTGATCCTCGACTGGGTGCCGGCGCATTTCCCGAAGGACGGGCACGGATTGGCGTACTTCGACGGCACGCACCTCTACGAGCACGACGATCCGCGCCTGGGCGAACACAAGGACTGGGGCACCTACATCTTCAACTACGGCCGCAACGAGGTGCGTTCGTTCCTGCTCTCCAACGCGATCTTTCTGGCGGACGTCTATCACATTGACGGCCTGCGGGTGGATGCCGTGGCTTCCATGCTCTACCTCGACTATTCCCGGAAGGAAGGCGAGTGGATCCCCAATAAATACGGCGGCCGCGAAAACCTCGAGGCCGTGGATTTCCTTAAGAAATTCAACGAGCTGATCCATGTGGAGTATCCCGGCTTCTTGACGTTTGCGGAGGAATCCACGGCGTGGCCCATGGTGTCCCGCCCGGTCTACCTCGGCGGCCTGGGCTTTGACCTGAAGTGGAACATGGGCTGGATGCACGACACCCTCGATTACATTCACAAGGACCCCCTCTTCCGCAAATACCACCACCAGGAAATGACCTTCTCGATGATCTATGCGTTCACCGAGAACTTCATTCTGCCCTTCTCGCACGACGAGGTCGTCCACGGCAAGGGGGCCATGCTCTCCAAGATGCCGGGCGACATGTGGCAGCAGTTCGCGAACCTGCGCCTGCTGTATGCCTATATGTACGCCCACCCCGGCAAGAAACTGACCTTCATGGGCATGGAATTCGGCCAGTGGCGCGAATGGCAGCACAACGAAAGCCTCGACTGGCACCTTCTGCAGTACGACTCCCATGCCGGCCTGCAGCGCCTGGCGCGGGATCTCAACGAGATGCTCAAGGGCTTCGGCTGCCTGCACCAGATCGATTTCTCCTGGGAGGGCTTCGAGTGGATCGACCTCAACGACTGGGAGAACAGCATGCTCTTCACCCTGCGCAAGGGCAAGGACCCGGACGACCTGATGGTCTGCGGATTCAACTTCACGCCGGTGCCCCGTGTCGGCTACCGGATGGGCGTGCCGCGCATGGGCGTTTACGAGGAGGTGCTCAACACCGATGCCACCATCTACGGCGGCAGCGGTATGGGCAATCCGCGCTTTGTCCGGGCCGAGCCGCAGGAGTGGCAGACCCGGGCCCAGTCCATTCCGGTGGTCGTGCCGCCGCTGGGCGCCGTCTATTTCCGCTACCGCCCCGAGATGAAGGGGCAGGTCTAGAAGCGTGTTGACAAGGTTCCGAACATGAAGAAATTCACTGGGAGCATCAAATGGCTGCTGGTGGCGGCCGTGCTGGCCGTCAATCTGGCCGTCGGCGCTCGTCTCTATTCACAGGAGACCGCCGCGGCAGAGGCGGAAAAGGCCGGGACAGACTCGCCCTACGAGATGTACACGCTGTTCTCGAAGGTCGTGGAGCAGGTGCGCGCCAACTATGTGGACGGCGAAAAAAGCACCTATCAGGAGCTGATCCACGGCGCCCTCAACGGCATGCTGCAAGCCCTGGACCCCCACAGCCAGTTCATGGACGAGGATGCCTTCAAGGCGATGAAGGAGGATACCGCCGGCAAATTCGGCGGTCTGGGCATCACCATCGGCATCAAGGACAGCGTCCTGACCGTCATCGCCCCGATGGAGGACACCCCCGCCTTTCGTGCCGGTCTGCTCTCGGGCGACAAGATTCTCGAGATCAACGGCGAGAGCACCGAGGGCCTGTCCCTCGAGGATGCGGTCAAGAAGCTGCGCGGCGATCCCGGCACGACCGTCAAGGTGAAGATCTTCCGGCCCCGGACCCAGCTGGTGAAGGAATTCGAGCTGGAGCGTGCCATCATCAACGTGCCCAGCATCAAGGATACCCGCGTGCTCGACGGGGGCATTGGCTATGTCCGCATGCTTCAGTTCGGCGAAGATACCTCGGCCGACCTGCAGAAGGCCCTGGACGAACTCCAGTCGCAGAAGGTGCGGGCCCTGGTGCTCGATTTGCGCAGCAATCCCGGCGGGCTGCTGACCGCGGCCGTCGAGGTGGCCCAGAAGTTCCTCCGGCGGGGAAGCCTGATCGTTTTCACCCGCGGGCGGGACAACCGCCTGGAACGCGCCTACCGCGCGCGGGCGAGTAACACCTTTCCCAGCGTGCCCATGGCCGTGCTCATCAACGGCTACAGCGCCAGTGCTTCCGAGATCGTTGCCGGCGCCCTGCAGGACAACCAGCGCGCCATCCTCGTCGGCGAAAAGAGCTTCGGCAAGGGCTCGGTCCAGAGCGTCCTGCCGCAGGACGGCGGCACCGCCATCCGCCTGACCACCGCCAAGTACTACACGCCCAGCGAGCGGGTGATCCATGACAACGGCATCGAGCCGGACATCGTCGTGCCCATGTCCGTGGAAAACTGGCGCAACATCATCCTGGCGCGCAACCGCGCGGAGGAAACCAACGGGGTCCATGCCGTGACGGCGGACAACGAGGGCTGGGTGGCGGAGGACGGCATGGAACCCCTGCCAGGTCTGGAATCCGACGCGCGGGTCAAGCAGGAGGAAGACGTGGATTTGGACAACGTGGCCGACCCGCAGCTTGAACGCGCCTGCGACATGCTCCGCGGCGTCCTGGTGTTCCAGAAGCGCTGACACCCCGCCCCGGATGGACGGGCGCGCCCATGATCGTTCTCGGCATCGAAACCTCCTGCGATGAAACCGCCGCCGCCGTGGTCCGTGATGGCGTGGATGTGCTGTCGTCCGTGGTCAACAGCCAGATCGCAAGCCACCGGCCCTACGGGGGCGTAGTGCCCGAGATTGCCTCGCGCGAGCATGTGGGCAGTTTTCCGGTTGTCGTGGCCGAGGCCATCGCGCAAGCCGGCGTCGGCTGGAAGGAAATTGATGCCGTTGCCGTCACGCATGGCCCGGGGCTGGTCAGTTCGCTGCTGATCGGGCTTTCGGGCGCACGCGCCCTGGGACAGGTGCTGGGCAAGCCTGTCTGGGGCGTGAACCATGTCGAGGCGCACATCGCCGGGATTTTCCTGGATCCCGACGCGCCCGCGCCCGCCGAGGCCTGCCCGTTGCTGGTCCTGATGGTCTCGGGCGGCCATTCCTGCCTCGTGGAAATGCGCGCCCTGGGCAAGTACCGCCTGCTGGGGCAGACGCTGGACGATGCTGCCGGCGAGTGCCTCGACAAGGGCGCGAACCTGCTCGGCCTCGGCTATCCCGGCGGACCCGTCATCGAACGCGCCGCACAGGGCGGCAACCCGGCCTATGTGAAGTTTCCGCGTGGCCTGGAGCATGCCAAGAACCGCACGACGGAAAACGGGCTCGACATCGAAATGTGCTTCAGTTTCAGCGGCCTCAAGACGGCCCTGCTTTATCACCTCAAAAAACATCCCGGCGATCTGCCCGGGCATCTGGCGGATTTGGCGGCCAGCTATCAGGAAGCCGTGATGGATTCGCTGGCCCTCCGCGTCGAACGGGCGCTGGTGGCCACCGGGGCCCATACCCTGGCCTGCGTGGGGGGCGTGGCCCGGAACGCCGTCCTGCGCGCCAAGCTGGAGGCCATGGCCCGGCGGCACCGGGCGCGGCTGCTCCTGACCCCGCTGGCCTACTGCACGGACAACGCCGCCATGGTGGCTGCCATCGCCGGCCTGCGCCAACTCGCCGGCATCGGCAACCCGCCTGCCCTCGAAGCCGACCCCAGCCTCCCGCTGGTGGAGGAGGAACAAAATTCCTAAACGCAAAAGATCCAAGCGACGCAGAAGTTTGCCATCGGAATGATGTTTCCGGCGCTTGCGTTTCCCTTGCGTCCTTTGCGCCGTTTGCGTTAATCGGTTCTGGGTTCGGATGCTTTCCACTCGACGGGTTGGCCGTCGATTTCCCACTTCACGAGTGTGGCTCGCACCGGGCCGAAGCGGGAAACGATGTCGGCAAACAACACGGCCGGCCGGGCGGTCGCAACCCAGACGGATTCCGGCCGGTTGCGTGAAAACAATGCCGGGGATTTGGAACGCGCCTCAACCGGCACCGCTTCCATCCGCCCGAACGGCGTGCGCAGGGTCTTGGCGGCTGCGGTCGTGATTTCCAGCCCATGGATGGCGCCGTCCATGACGAGCTGATAGTCGCCGCCGATCTGCATCGCGCCGTTGGCGGCAAATACCTCGCGCAGGTCGAAGAAAAAAGACACCAGGTCGCGCGAGCCCTTGGGAACCATCGTGTGGCGGACGGTTTTCCGCAGGGCGTTGCTCCAGACCGCCCGGCCCAGGTCCGGCCACAGCACCAGCGTGTCGTCCTGCCGGAATGTATGCTCCTGCACCTTCTTGTGGACGGTGTGGCGCGGGCCGTCCTCCGTGGCTTCGATCCGGCAGGTGATCACCGTATCCACGGGATACACCAGCGCGATCCACGGCCGGTTCCACAGACGCAGCGTGCGCACCCGGTCTCCGGGTTCGTTCGTCTCGCCCGCGAGGGTCATCGTGCCCACGGAGATCCCCACCCAGGTGATGTTGTATTCCATGAACTCGGTGCCGGCCGCGGCGGCGGCGGAACCGCCCGCCAGGCACGCAACGCATCCCAGGCCGCAGATGAAACGGATCAGGTTCATGAATTGGCCCGCGATGATGCCGCAGCCATCCGCGGCTTGCAAGCACCGGGGCACCTGTGCAAATCTGCACCAGGATCAACAGGAGAGCAGCCATGGGATTGAAGGTGATGGGGTGGGTGGCGATTGCGGCCCTGGCCACGACCGTTCACGCCGAGACGGTGCTGGAGCGTGTGTTGGCGTCCTATGACGCCGTGCAGAACGTCAGTTGCGAGATCCGGCGCGATACGCCCCTGCCGGACGGCGGGACGCTCCGCATGCTCAGCCGCGTGTATTTTCAGCGGCCCGACCGGCTCCATGTCGAAAATTACAGCCCGGTCAAGCGCCGCATCGTGTGCGATGGCGCCGTGTTCCGCAGCTACACCGAAGGCGCCTCCCAGGGCTTTTCCCGACCGGTGGAGGAATTGAACGAGGACATGCTGCGCAACCTGCGGATGGTGCCTGGTTCGGCCGCCAACCTGCTGGAGGTGCTGGCGGGCACCCCCGAGGTGCCCTTGGAGCCGACGGAGGAATTTCCCGTCCGCGCCGGCTACGACAACGGCAAGTCCTTTGCCGTGCTGTCATTGGATGCCCAAGGGCGTCTCGCCCGGTTCGAAATCTATGGCTCCGCGGCCATGACGGATCTGCAGACCCGCACGGAATTTTCCGCCTTCCAGGAAGTGGCTCCGGGCGCGTGGATCGCCTGCCGGCAACAGGCCACGATCACCATCCAAGGCATGGAACGCACCGAAACCACCCGCGTGGACAATATCGTTGCCAATGGCGAAATTCCGGCCTCGTTATTCGAAGCCGGCCCGTTCTTTGCGGGTGTGGAGTTTGTGGATTCATTCGAAAAAATCGCCAACGGATTATAACCACCTTTTCATTGACTTTTTTGCCGGGAGGCCCGATACTAAACCCCAAAAAAAATAACGCATCAACAGGAGAAAGCATGAAGAAACTCATTGCAGGCTTGATGGTTGGGCTCATGGTGCTGGCGGTGACGGCACCGGCGGCGGATGCGGCGGCGAAGGGCGCCGGACGGGGCGGTTTCGTGGGCTTCATCGCCGGTTGCTGCTTCGGGATCCGGTCGGGTTCGGCCTTTAACGACGGCAAGGAAATCCACTTCCGCGAGTGGTGCCGGCTGATCCCCTACGTGAACATCGTATTTGCCATCTGGGATGGCGTCGATGGTGCCAAGGGCACGACCACGGCCGACCTGGCTTCCCAGTACGGCGCGACCTACTACTAAACAATCTGAACAGGAGAAGATCCACATGAAGAAAATGGTTGCCGGTCTCTTGGTTGTGCTGTTCGTCCTGATGTCATTCGCCCCCGCGGTTTCCGCTGCCGGCGAACGGGGCGGTGTCCTGGGCTTCGTTTTTGGCTGCTGCTTCGGCATTCGTTCCGGGGCCGCCTACAACGACGGCAAGGATCTGCACTGGCGCGAATGGGTATTGGTGGTGCCGATCGCCGGCTGGGTCGTGGCGATCCTGAACGGCCTGGACGGCATGAATGGCTTGACCACGAAAGACATGGCCGCCCAATACGGCGCCAACTTCTACTAACCCGCATGTCCGTCCCGCGGACAGCGGCGCACAAGATTCCGGGCCTGGCGCCCGGAATCTTTTTTTTCGGGCTGTCGCTGGCGGCGGCGGCCGCACCTCTTGACCTTGCCGTGGATCTGTTCGCGGAAGGCCAGTGGGCCGCGGCGCGCACGGAGGCCCGGCGCGTTCAAACGCATGCCGTCGCGGCCGAAGCCGACCGCGCCCGGCTGCTCGCGGCGATTTCCGCCTTGCGGCTGAATCCGGGGGACGAATCGGCCCGGGCTGACCTGGCCGCACTCTGGCAGGCTCCCGCGGCCGACCTGGAGACCCGCTGCATGGCGGCTTATGAGTTCGGCCTGGCCGACTGGGCCGCGGGCGGCGCGCAGGCTCCTGCGGCCCTCGAATTCGCTTTTTTGCAGACCCGCCAGGTGCCGCTGTTCTGGCGCGCGGGCTGCTCGTTGTATTTCTACTTGAAAGCCGACCGGCGGTTGCGCAAGGAGAAGGCGGCTGTCTGGCAATCGCTGCAGAGCTGCCGGGATGCCTGGCCGCTGGAGGTGTGGCGGGAATGCCGGCCGCGCCGTCCGGCGGGCCATTCGCTCGGTTCCCGGCCCGGCAAATGGATCGTCCAATTCTACCGTGCGCAGATCGCCCCGGCCATCGGCGCCCGTTGCGACCTCGAGCCGAGCTGCTCGGAGTATTTTCAACAGGCCAGCCGCGCGCACGGCCTGCTCGGCATTCCCCTCATGGCCGACCGCTTTGTCCGCGAGCCTTCCGTGGTAGCGGCGAAGGAAAAGCCGGTGGAAATGCCTGGCGGCGGCATCCGCTATGCCGATCCGGTCTCCGACCATGATTTCTGGCTGAAGGGGACGCCATGAAAAAGAGGGCAGAGGTTAGAGGTCAGGGTTCAGGGTTCGGGGTTCAGGGGGGGCGGACCAGAAAAAGTTTTCCACACTGTGGAAAAATATTTTCCACACTGTGGAAAAAACACCCCCTATTTTTCCACACAATGGAAAAAATTTTCGGCGATTTTCCACACAATGGAAAAATATTTCGTGAATCATGCGGGCCCGGCTTTTCTGTAGGCCGGGTCGGTGACCCGGCGGTTTTCTGGCCCGGTTGTTGCCGCGCCCGTTGGGCGCGGGGATTCGGGGTGGTGGCACTTTGCGCGGCTTCCGCATGGGGGGAAGGCCCCGCCCGGCTCGCGCTGGATTTGTCCGCCGAGGGGCGGCATGAGGCCGCGGCGATCGAATTCCGGCGCCTGGCGCTGGCGGATCCCGTCGCCACGAATGCCGCCGGTTGGTTCTGGCTGGCCGCCCACGAGTATGCACAGGAGGGGGCATGGGAGCAGTCCAACCGGATGCTCGACCGGGCGGAAGATGCTGCGCCGCTGGCGTTGCCCATCCCGGTGGCGTGGCGGCGCGCGGAAAACGCGCTGGGAGAGCGGGACTGGACCTCGGCCGCTTTCCACTTCGACAGCCTGCGGCTCAAGGCCGATGCCGACGACCTGCGCGAGTTTGCCGCCCGCGGGGCGGCGGCAGCCCGGCTGCGCGAAAAGAATCTAGCCGATGCGCGCCAGGCGCTGGCGGTTGCGCCCGGCGATGTGGCCGCCGCCCGGCAGGCGCTTGACCGTTATGCAACCGGACGCGACAAGCGGCCGTGGCTGGGCGGCGTCCTGGGCTTGGTGCCGGGGCTCGGCTATGTCTATTCCGGAGAATACGCCAACGCCGCGCGATCGCTCATTCTCAACAGCCTCTTCCTGTGGGGCATGGTCGAGACGGCCACCGATGACCAGTGGGGCGTGTTTGCCGTGCTGACCTTCGCGGAATTCACCTGGTATTCCGGCAGCATCTATGGGGGCATTGACGCCGCCCACCGCTTTAACCAGCGCCGGCTGGACGGAGCGGTCACCCATGTCCGAGGAGAGACCCGCCTGCTGCCGGATCCGATGCAGATTCCCGTCATCTGGCTGACGTTCGACTATTGATCAAGCGCGTGAGCCCGCCGGGGTTCCAAGCCCCCCCCCACGATGAGGCTGTCACGTGCGCAATAGACTGCATCTGGCTGGGCGAAGTGGGGTTGGGCGCACATTACCGTTGTTTTGTCTTGTGCCGGAAATTCCAAAGGGTCTAAAATCAACAAAAATTGGTCTGACTGTCATTGCGATTTTAAAACAGCAAGGTTCGGCTGGCCTCAAGCCGGCAACGAAAGGACAGGCACATGAAGAGGATCGGGTTGGCGGGGTTGGTGTTCATGGGGTTGGTGCTCACGGCAAGCGCCCAGTACGGGCGGGGATCCCTGGAAGGCGATGAAGGGTTGGGCCGGGCGCCGTTGCCTAAGCCCAGCGATGACACCTTCTTCGGCGGCGGGACCTGGGGCGTGAAGGCCGGGCTGGGTTGGGCCTTCCTCGACTGGGAACTGGGGGCGGCGGAAGGGTCGGATAATCAATTCGTGCCGCAGGGCTCCGTGTTCTACAAGGCGACCGACAACCTTGATTTCAACCTCTCGGCGATGTTCGTGTCCGGCGAGGACGAGGACGACGAGCTGGGCGACACCGATGCCGACCTCGCGCGGCTGGCGCTGGGCGTGCGCTACTGGTTCGACACGCAGTCGCGGTTCGTGCCGTACCTGGGCGCGGGCATCGGCTACTACATCGTGGACGGTTCGACGGACAACACCCGCGAAGACGGAGTGGTGGTTCCCGCCAGCGGCATTTCGGTGGATAACTGCCCCGGGGCGTTTGTGGAGGGCGGCGTCGCGTATCAGATTGCCGACAACTTCTTTGTCACTGCCGAGGCCACCTATGACTTCCTGCTGGGTTCGGCCGACGCCAAGATCAACGGGGAAGACGAGGACTTCAAGGTGAGTTCCCTGGCCATCGGGCTGGGGGTGGCCTTCATGTTCTAGAAAAAGCAGGAGCACCGGCATGAAAAAGAAAATATTTGTCACGGTGGGATTGGGGGCCCTGCTTTTACTGGGGGCCTGCGTTCTGGCGCCCTTTGGCGGAGCCGAAACCCTCGCACAGGAGGATGAATCCGCACGCGACCACGTCAAGATCGAGATGCCGGGTCCTGGCGGCACGGAAATCACGGTCGTGGAAGGCACCGAGACCACCGAAGAAGAGGGTTACGTCGAAGCCACCAAGGTCACGACCAATACCGTCCGGGTGCCGGTCAAGACCGTGACCAAGGTGGTGGAAGTGCCCGTAGGGCTTTCCCAGCCCCACAAGGCGCGCCTGGCCGTCCTGCCGGCGATCTTCTCGGAGCATTTCCATCCGGTCTTCAAGTTCAGCGAACAACTGGAAATGTCCGGACAGATGGACCTCAAGATGGTCTTCACCCGTGAGCAGGAATCGCGCATGGAGGCGCCGAGCTTCACGCTCTCGCTGAACGAGGCCTTCGTCAAGTCGCGCAAGTTCGACGTGCTGGAACGGGGCCGCCTGGCCGAAACGCTGCAGGAGATTGATTTCGGCGAGAGCGACTACGCGGATCCCTCCAAAGTCGTGCCGATGGGGCTGGCCCAGAACGCGGAATACGTGGTGCTGCCGGAAATCGAGGTCATTCATCTGGTGACGGAACTGAAGGAAATTCCCTACGTGGACACCGTGAAGCCCATCCTGAAGGGCAAGATGATTGCCCGCCTGCGCGTGGTGGACACCGCCACCACGAAGGTAGCCGCCGCCTGCCGCGAAGAGGTGGCGGTCGAACGGAAGCTCAAGGCCAACAATCCGTTCATCCAGTCGGAAGGCATGAACCTGATCATGGACTTATACGAGACCGCCAGCCTGCGGCTGCTGCACCGCACGCTGGAGGCCATCTATCCGGTCAAGCTCATGAAGGTGGAGGAGGGGCGGGCGTTCCTCAACCGGGGCGAGGGGGCCATTGCGGTGGGCGATGAATTCGAGATCTATACGCTGGGCCAGGAACTGGTGGACCCGGACACCAACGAGTCATTGGGCTCCAGCGAGACCCGCGTGGCCCTGCTGCGCGTGTCCCGCGTGGCGCCCAAGTTCGCCGAGGCCGAGATTGTCGAAGGGGCGGAAGCCATGACGGGCGATGTGCGGGCGTTCGTCTGCCGCGAATCCGCGCAATCCATCGCGGCCAAGACGACGGTTTCGCCCCGCTCGATGAACTGGTAGCCGGAACGAGGAGAACAAGATGAACATGCGCATGGTGTTGTTGGCGGCGGCCCTGGCGGGCGCCGTCCTGGCGGGGGGCTGCATTTCCTCGGCGCCCCAGGAGGTGGAATTCGACGACGGGATCTATACCGTCAAGTCGCACTCCCTGACGTTGCGGCAGCATGTCCGGCTGACCCGCCGGACGGTGGACTTCAACAAAAACGGCTTCCTGCAGGCGCAGATCGAGGCCGTCAACCTGGGCCGCAAGGATGTCCAGTTCCAATACCGGTTCCGCTGGCTGAACGAGCAGAAGATGCTCATCCCTGCAGCGACGGCGATCTGGAAGCCGGTTTCCGTGGGGGCCCGTTCGACGGAGTACTTCACCTCGACGGCGCCGACGACCGACGCCCGGGACTTCTTCATGGAAGTCCGGTTCGTGCACGATTCCACCCGCTGGTAAGGAGAAGCCGATGAAACAGCTACCCATGGGTTTGATTGCGGTTCTGTGCGTGCTGGCGCTGGCGGGATGCGTGACTCCCCCGCGCGGAGATTATGTTCCCACCAGCGAGCCGGGCATCTCCTCGACCGCCCCCCGGCCGCATGACGTGCGGCTGGCCGTGACGGAGATCGTGGACTCGATGTTCAACGAGTGGGATTTTGCCTCGCAGGCGGCCGGCAAGATGCCGTACATCGCGTTTTCGGGGATCGAAAATCAAACCCCGTACAACTGGAACCAAGATGAAATCGTTGGCTGGATCGAGGAGTCCGTCGTGCGCACCGGGAAGGCGACCTTCTCGAACGCGACGGATCCGAACCGGCGCGGCGGTCGCTCGGGCCAGTTGTATCGGCAGATCGACTTCCAGGATCCGGACAACGAATACGTGGACCAGTCGACGGCCGTGAAGAAGGGCGGGATTCAAGGCGCGGACTACGAGCTCTTCGGGCGCATCTACACGTATGAGGAGCTGCGCTCCGGACGGATCACGGAGGCCAACTACGTGATCGAAATGACCCTGTCCAGCCTGCGGACGGGCGGGACGGTGTGGAAGAAGATGGTTCCGATCCGCAAGAACGTGCGGCGCTGATCCGGCGGATTCATGTCGCCGGCCCAACGGCTTGTTCGCAACACCACTGGCACATGCCGGAAGGGCGGCGCCTTTCTTTGCCTGGGGCGCGGGCTGCTGGTCTGGGGGGGCGTGCTGCTGGCGGCCGGCTGCGCTTCGACCACGCTGAACCGGCCGCGCGATTTCGGCGCGGTGGTGGGGCGGGAGCCGGCATCCATCGCGCTGGGCGAGATCCGCGACAACGTCGCCTGCGACGACGAAGCCTTCTATCTCCAGCGCTATCTGGAAGGCCAGCGGGTGTTCTACGATTGCGTGCTGGCGGACCGGTCGGATGTCCGGGCCTATCACGGGGCGGACCTGATCGTCTCCGGCAAGATCGCCCCCGCCATCCAGACCCGGCGCCTGGGGTGGGGCGTCTTCGCGTCCTGGATCACGCTGGGCGGATACTACCTGCTCGGCGGGCCCACCCGGGAACAGGAAGTCCGGATCGCCTATGACTTCGAAGTGGAGTACGCCGATTCGGGCCAATCCCGAAACTACCGGTTCGAAGATGTGCGGCAGGCGACCTTCGGGCTCTACGGGCCGGGCATCAATCTGGATCAAAAGCCCGGGGTTTATATACCCGGCTGGGAACGGCTGCTCTACGAAATCTGCAAGGAAACGAAAGTCCAGCGGGCGGGGCGGGCACCATGAACCGGGCTGTCCGGCACATCCTGCGGGTTCTGATCCTTCCCGGCCTGGCGCTGGGTTTTTCCGCCGGCTGCACCTCCCTGCCGGCCTCGGCCCGGCGCGATGCCTTGTACAACCAGCAACAATATCCGGAAATCCGCGAACTGGCGGTGGACGATCTCGCCATCCTGGGTCAATACGACCGGGCGGGTTGTGTTGCGGGCACGGTGACGGCCGGGGGGCAGGTCTTTGATTCGCAATATTACGACATGGCCGAGGAGGTCCGCAGCCTGACGCCCCAGGCCTACTTCGACATGGCGCGCGTGTCGCTGGACATGGGACGTTACCTCGATGCCATCCGCGCCGCCCAGAACGCCATCGAATCGGGCGCCATGTTCCTCGGGGATGATGAATGGGTGTTCCAGCGGATGATGAGCCTGCGGGAGAACCACAACATCCTCTACAAAGCCTACCTGTATTGCGGGGATCTCGACAAGGCGGCCGTCCACCATCGGCAATACCTGTTGATGAACGAGCTGGTGAACAGCCAGGCTTTCAAGAAAGTCATGGCCAATTCCCTGCGCATCCGCATGACTTCGATGCGGCTGCGGTCGGACTATCAGGCCCGGCGGGCCGGCGCCAACCGGAACCAGGTTCTGATTGCCGCTGCAACCGTGGCCGCCGCCGCCGCCGCGAGCCAGAACAACTCGTCGTTCAAACCCGCACAAGCCGCCCAACTGGCGCAAATCGGCGTGATGGCCGTGGCCCTGCTGGAGGAATACAAGCAGGCCTTGAAATTGGAGCACAACCTCGATTTGGCCAAGCTGATGCGTGAGGCGGCCGACCTCAACCGTCTGCCCCCGCCGACGGCGGAAGACCTGCGCCGCGCCAAGATGGCGTCCGACCTTTATCTTCTGGCGCGGGTTTCCGATCCCGGCAGCGCGCTGGACCAGGCCGAATTTGACGATCTCAAGCGGCTGGGAGCGGGTACGAGCGACCTGGTGACGTTGTCCATTGACGACAAGGGGCGCGTTCATGTGTCCGGCAACCTGGCCAAGCTGGTGGAGCTCTCGCGCAAGATCGACGAGGCGCCGCTGCGGCTGCCGCCGCCCCCCGAGGAAGGCGTGGACGCCTATCTCGACACCTATTTGACACCGGGACTCTACCGCATGGCCGGATTGCAGATGTCCACGGGCGAAATGCAGTTCTTCGACCGGCTCGTGCGCCGGGGCGGGGAGGAATTCGTGATCGACCCCGCGCAGGCCGAGGGCCAGATGGCCCTCCAGGGCCTCCACAAGATGATGCAGAAGACAACGGAATTCGAATCCTGGATCGCCTCGCTGTGAAAACCAGACGGGACAACCAGACGCGGGCCGTGCAACCGGTGCAGACCGACCGTTGGCGGCGTGCCGCCCGGACGCTGGCGGCTCTGGTGCTGGGGTGGATCTGCGGCTGCGCCCATACCCAGCCGCTGGTGGAGCCGGCCAGGTTCCCGGATACTCCCAAGAACTACCGGGTCGGCATCGCCGGCCTCTTTGACGTGAATCATTTCGATTATGCCCCGGTCATGGTGGACGAAGTGCGGCGGCACCGGGTCTTCACGGGCGTGGAGCTGACCCCGGATCTCGCGGCCCCCGATTGCGACTATGTCATCCGCGGGCATTTCGGTTTTTACCAGGTCGAGACCAAGAATTCCTTCCACTTCACGTCGATCTATTTCTTCGGCCTGCCCCTGCTGACGGGGTTGCCCAATACGAACCACGACGGGGGCATCGACATCAATTTCGAAATCTACCACCGCGGCACGCTGCTGAAGACCTACGGCTACCGGGATGTGTTCCGGGATCAGCGGAGCTACCTGACCGTTTGGGATTCCACATCGCTGGACCTCGAATTGCGCCGGATGGTCCGTCTGCTGCTCCGGGACGTCTGGAAGGATTTCTTCGGCCACAAGGGGGCGGCATGATTTTCCGGCTGGCCGCCATCCTGATGCTTGTGCTGGCCGCAGGTTGCGCGACGAACCTGCAAAAAGGCGACAAAATGCTGGCGATGGGCCGCTATGCGGACGCCCGCCGGTTCTACCAGACGGAACTGGACCTGCAGCGCGAAGCGGCTGAACTGCCCCGCTGGACCGGCCAGGAGTACCAGTATCAATTCAACGCCCGCGATGCCGCGCAGGCCATCCTGGGCGTGGGCCGTAGCTTCGAAAAACAGGATCAGCCGGGTCCGGCCCTCTATCACTATTCCTATTTCACCCAGTTTGCGCTGCGGCACGGGCTGGATGCCGGCCGGGAAATCAAGGCGATCGAACAATGGATCCGGGAATCCGGCCGCCCGCCCCCGAAAACGGAATCGGACGAGGTGGGGGTGCAGGCGCTGACGGAATCCAGGAAGCCGGCGGTGCGTTCGGCGCCGGTCGTGGCGCCCGCGCGGAAAGCCGGCAAGCCGACGGCCGCAAGACCGCCAGCCGCCCCGCGCGCGGCCTCCGTTCCGGCGGATGCACAGAAACCGGCAACGGCAACGGAAACAGACGGGAATGAATCAGATGTCATCTTTTGGTAAAGACGGGACACTGCTGCTGCTGGTGATCGCCTTGTGCGGGTGCGCGACGCCCCGCGCCTCGGTGCAGCCGGGACTGGATTGCCAGGAACGCGGTGAATATCAAAAGGCTTACGAGTATTTCCAGAACCTGGCCCGCCAGCATCCGCGCCAGCTCGAGTTGCAGACCTATGTGGACACGGCCCGCGGCCTGGCGTTCCGGCAGGCGGCCGGGCAGGCCCAGAAGGCCCTGCAGCGGGGCGATCTGGAGGGCTTCCTGCAGGGGATGAAGCAGGCCAATGCCATCCAACCCGGTGAAAAAGTGCAAGCGGTCATCCAACTGGTGGAGGCGGCGCGCCTGAAGGGCAATACGGATGCCGAAATCCGCGAGGAACTGTCCCGATCCATGCGCGCCGGCGAACGGCAGAGCCTGCAGCAGGCGCTGCAGGAGACCGCGGAAATCATCGGCCGGCAGATGCTCGATGGTCGCATCGGCAGTCCCATGGCGGTGCTGAACTTCACCCTCGAAGGTGCTGCCGCCCGGGAATCCGCCGCCGCTTATTTCGAGAATGCCCTGTCCGAGGCGCTGCTCGGCAACCGCATTGCGATCGTCGAACGGAAAAGAATGGGCGAGGTGATGAAGGAGATTGCCCTGGCGGGGACGGGTCTGGGGGAGTCCGGCCAGATGGTGCAGGCCGGCCAGCTGACCGGGGCGCTGTCCGTCGCCGCCGGCAACGTTTACCTGTCTGAATCGGGCGGGAAATACCAGGTCCGGGTGATTGACGTCGAAACGGGGCAGGTCGTCTGGCAGGAGTCACGCGATTTCATGCCTGGAAAGGACATGCTATGGCTGGGCAGATGAATAAGTTGTCACGACTTTGCGGGTTCCGGCCCGCCGTATTCCGGGCGGCGGCCTCTCTGGCCCTGGCGCTGGCCGCTGCCGCGGGTGCCGTTGAACCGCCGGCCTGGTGGAACAATCCCAATCCCGGAACGGCCGAACTGATTTATGAAAGAGGATCCGCAAGCGGATGCCGAACAGAACAGGAAGCGTGGCACAGGGCATATGACGCCGGATTGGCAATGATCCGGAAGCGAATCACCGATGATACCAATCTCTGGTCCCGGCTCCATCTGGTCGGGACGGACTTTGCCTTTGACAAGGTGGATCAGGATGCCCTCGGCCGTTGGCATGCCTGGGCGCTGGTTTCCTATCCCAGATCACAATTCGAAACGGCTTTGGCCCGGGCGCAGGCGGCGGCGGATAAAGGTGCCGAACGTACCCCGATCTATGTGGCTCCGGTTTCATTCGGTCCGGACTCGGAGGAACAGTTTCCCGAGGTTGTGGCGAAATACAAGGCCCTGGGCTATGGAAATGCCATTTGGCAGACGGTGGAGGATCTGCTGTATGACCACGGATACGAAATCGTGACCGCTCCCGCGTCCCAAACCAAAAGCATGCTGGAGCAGATTCTCGGCCAGTTCTCCGCAGATACCGGCGGCCGCGACATCAAACTTCCGGAACTGCTGCTGCTTTGCAACATGAACTTCTTTGAGGTGAAGACCGAACGCCTTTCCCTGGGAACCCTGGCGCGGAATCAGGAGTATCATGCCGAACTGCTTCTGGAGTTGTACGAGGTCACGGCCCCGCACACCAACGTGAAGATTCCCGCCAAAGGCGAGGCCCGGGACAAGGATTTGCTTGCCGCGATTCAGCAGGCGGCGAAGCAGGCCGTGGAGAAACTAGTGGAGCGCGTTCGAACCAAATGAACACATTACGGACAAGCCGGACTCGAGCCGGCATGGCTGGCATCCTGGCGCTTTTCGCGTGCGGATGCGGCGGAATGCAGCAGCCTCGCCTGGCGGAGCAACTATCCCCGGCCCGGACGCCGGGGGCTCCAGCGGAGAGCATGCCCGTCGTGGTGGGCACTGTCACGGCCCATGTTGAACAACCGGCGGATCTGCAGGACGCTGTCTGCCGCTATCTCCGCGACCAGACGGCCGCGGCCATCGCTCGCCATGACGCGTTTGTCCTGGTGCAGACAAACGCGCCGACGGACTTGCTGTCCGGGTTTGGCGTTGTCACAGCCTCGGCGACGGAGTCGGCCGTTTCCCCGGTGGCCGCCTTTGACGTCGAGGTGCTCCGGATCGAAGAGAAACTCGGAGCCACGGTCAAGGTCGGGCTGGCCTCCAAACAGCAGAAGCAGGCCGTATGCGAGGTCAAGATCATCATGCGCAGCCTGACCGGGGACAGGAATCTGGAAAGCCGTCAAATCGGCAAAGCCGCGAAAGGGGCATGGGGAATCATCGCCGCAGTGGATCGGGACGCCATGAAAGGCGGGGCAGGGGCCTGGGATATGGACGGCAGCATGATCGGCCTGGCCTGTGCCGACGCCGTGCAAGCCGGGATCAAAAGTATAGAGAAACAAATCCGCCTGCGGTCCATAAAACATGGGCAGGGAGTTGAACAGCGGTTGCTAAAGCCGCGCACCGTGATACCAAACAGATAAAACAAGGAGTATGAGATTATGCAGAGAAAAACAAAGGCACAGTGGACACTCGGGATTGCCATTGGAGTATTCAGTCTTGTTTCCATGGGATGGGCCGCGCCCATTGGTTATGTGGATCCCGATGGATATGAATGTGTCGCCCCCTGTCCTTATGCGGATCATACACAATGTCCAGAGCCTGCTGAGGACTGGCGCTACGTTGGACGAACGAGCGAGACAAGTACCACGGCTGCAGGAGGTGGGCAACCGGCGGCCAG
Organism: Lentisphaerota bacterium; assembly: GCA_012514035.1. GTDB lineage: Bacteria > Verrucomicrobiota > Kiritimatiellia > CAIQIC01 > Lenti-01 > Lenti-01. Next base: position 34,952 of record JAAZBB010000039.1, read on the forward strand.
TTCAAGCATTGCCGTCAACCAAGTGATCCGCAAGAATATTCTGGTTACAGCCCAGCCAGCGGCCAAGCCGCGGAAACAGGCTCCGGCGGCGCAACCCGCAGCGGCCCCGGAGGCGGAGACCAAACCGGCCCCGTTCTACGAACAGATGCCGGGGATGGGACGGCTGAGTTCCGGTTCAGCGGATATGTTTTACAACAAATGGGAAGTGGGTGAAAGCGACGGTTCCACCATCGGGTTCAATCCTTCGATCACGTGGGGAGAGGAAGCGGAATTGACCTTGACAGCCCCCCTGCATCTGATTCTTCCTGACGAAGGCGATAACATTTTCGCGGTGGGACTGGACGGGGCATACAAACGGCCGCTGACCGGAAAACTGGATAAATTTGCCGCCGGCGTGCACGCCTACGGGATGGGATATTTCGGCGGGGATGATACGGCCAGCAACTTTGGCGGTGGTCCGTTTCTGTCTTGGACCTATCGGATCGATCCCAAGTGGCTGGCGTCGGCGGGCGGTTTGCTGGAGATCACCAAGCCGGATGAAGGGGATACGTTCGTGGAAATCGTACCGGCCGTGAATCTGGGCTACAACGTTTCCGACGACCTGGCCTTGAACGCCTATGTCATCTATTACAAGAATCTGGACAGCGACGTGGACGATGATGCCTATGCCGACCTCGGCCTCGATGTCCAATGGATCAAAGGCGGCTGGGCGCTGGCAGGTGGCATCAAGACATCGGCCGGGCTGGACAATGTGGATTCCACCGAAATCCATTTGGGCTCCAGTTGGATCTTTTAAGGCCGGTCTGGCTTGCGGATTCCGGGCATGCGGTTGATCTCCCGGGGATGAGGCCCCGGGAGATGTGGAGGTGTTGACCAACCCGGTGGGATGTGAAGCCGCCCAAGGAAGACAGATGATGGACTCTACGATCCGGAATGCCACCGGGAAATGGCTGATTCTGGCCGTGGCCCTTTTCCTGCGATGGGCGGGAGGGGCCGCGGCCGAACCGCCGGGCTGGTGGAGCAATCCCCGCCGGCATGACGAGGAACATTTGTATTTCAAGGCCAAGGGGGAGAGCGCGGTGTCCGAGCAGGCGGCGCGCATGGACGCGCTGGAAGGGGTGAAGCGGCTGGTGGAGGAATACCTCGAGGCATCGGGGCCGGTCTCGGCCGGCACGAAGCTGCATGGCGTCGAAGTCTATGCCGAAACCGCCGAACGAGAGCCCGGGGGGAAGTGGGCGGTCTATATGCTGGGCCGCTATCCCGTGGCGGAATACGAGAAGATCCGGGGGCGGATCGAATCCGCCGAAGCACTGCGGGAGAATTGGGCCCTGGTCCAGTCGGAACTGGCCCGCAACGAATATTCCAAGGCCGAAGCGCGCCTCAAGGCGATCATTCGCAGCTATGACCAGTCGCTGTCCCCCGGATTTGCATTGGAAGGCGTGAAACTGGCTTTGGCGGGCCTGTACCGCAAGCTGGATCCTCCGGCCATACTGGAAGCGCGGAAGTGGATTCAAGATGTGCGGCACACCACGCCCGAGCCCGGTTGGCGCCGACAGGCGGAGGACATGGAACGAGCGTTGCCCGCAATTTCCCTGCGCGATGCCTTCGGCCCCCGCAAGGTGGGGCTGTTTTGCGTGATCCGCAATGCGGAACCCGTTCGGGTTGCGCCGGAGCTGATGACCGAAGCGGTCGCGCGGCTGGCCCGCGATGGCGTGGAGGCGGTCCGCCTGGAGCCTGCGGATTTGGCCGCCGCCGCGGCGTTATTCGAAGGGGGCGGTGCCGTACCTCTGCTGGCCGCCGCCCGGGCGGTCGGGGCGGATGCCGTCCTGGCCATTCTGGTGGCGATCGATCCCGCCAAAACGGGAAAAACGGAGGTGCATTTCGACGTGCCAACGCCCGTTCTGGATGCCACGACCTTTTATCAGGTTATCCGCGCGTCGGATGGGAAGGTGCTCTGTTCGGACAAGACCCAGGGGCTGTCCGGTTCCGGGATCGGCAAACTCCTCAGCCCGGTTTTCGCCCACCGCAACCATTTGCCCAAACATGCGGCAGCCATCGCCGAGGCCTGGTCCGGGCCTTGACGTCTAGAGCGCATTCAGGTTTTCTGTAGCCGGGGGCGTTGACCCCGGTCGCTAAATCAACAGCCGCCGGCCTCACCGCGGCCAGCTACAACAAATCCGAAAACGCCCTATTGTAGGTACAATCAGCATAGCCAGGAATTATCTGTTCGTCACAAAGCGATTTCTCAACTGCATGCTGTGGAAAGCTTGTGGCAGATGTATCATGGAATGGCAAGGATGGGCGAATGTACAAGCAAGCCCTGCTCAAAGGCATTGCCGCTGCGCTCAAAGACGGGATGGTCAAGCCGTAGTTCGGACAGCCCTTGGGCACCAAACCCCGCGCCGGGCGGGCGCCGGGGTATTGGAAATTTCCTCAGGGCACAGACCGCGTCAGGTCCACATAGACGAGGTGGTGGTCGGAGACGTGGCCGTTGACGCCGGGGGGGGTGAGGTTGTTGGTGGTGTCGGTACCGCGTTGGATGGCCTGGGGCGGGGAAACGCGCCAGGGTCCGGCGCCGGTCAGGTTCCGGGAGGCGAAAATCCGGTCGAAGGCGGAGGGGGGAAAGACGAGGAGCGGATCGCCGGCGTCGCCGGCCTGTCGCGTGGGGATGGTAGTGCGTTCCCCGATGGGGCGGCCGAGCCAGAGGTCGGCGAAAGCGCCGGCCAGGGGTTCAAGGGAAGGATCGGTGGCGAAAGCCGCGGTTTCCGGGTCCACGTTGGTATCGCCCAGGATGAGGGTGAAGGTATTGTTGGTGGCGAAGGCATTCTGGCAGGTTTCGGCGATGGCATCGGCGGCGATATGGTGCAGGGCGATGCCGCGCTGGGCCTGGTTGCGCGGGGCTTCGCCGAAGTTGGATTTGAGATGGATGTTGTAGGTCAGGAGCCGGGAACCGCCGCCGAGGTCGAATTCGGCGGCGAGGGTTCCGCGGGCGGGGCGGGCAGAGCCGGCAAGGCGATGGAATCCCAACTGCCGGACGTGAACGGGACGCAGGCGGGAGAGCAGGGCGAGGTTCAATTTGTCTTTTGCGCCGGAGGATTGGTGCAGCTTGGTGAGGTAGATGCAGGCGTAGGGGGACTCGAACTGTTCGTTGAGGAATTCCAGGACGCGCCCGTTTTCGACTTCCTGCAGCAGCAGGATGTCGGGATCGGCCTCGGCAATGATTTCGGCGGCGGCCTGAGCATGGGCGATGAAGACATCGGGGGTGCGCTCGGGCCCGTCGCGGCGGCCGTCGGTGAAGTGTTCAAGGTTGTAGGTGGCGATGCGGAGGCGGCCGGGCACGGCGGGGACCGGCGAATCCGCTTCGGGGGCCAGGATGGGTTTGAGCCGGAGGATGCGCACGCCGGGCCGGGGTTGGGCGAGGAGCCAGAGCAGCAGGACGACGGCGGCCAGCAGGAGGGCATAGAGGGGACGGGCCGGCGAGGAAACGGATTTGGTTTTCTTCATGGCGCCTGTTATCGCGCAAAACCGGGACGGGATGCCAGTCGAAAGCGCACGCATGGTCGGGCGGGGGGCGCCGGTGTCGCCAGCCGGCCATGGGTGGAGATGGATTGCTGCCGCGGGGGGGCTGTGTTATGGTCTGTCCACTGGGATTCGGGAAGGTGGAAACAGCATGAACAGATGGCGATGGGTGGCGGCCTGGGTGGCCTTGGGTACCGGCGTGGCGCAGGCGGATTGGCAGGTGGTGGGGGAATTGACGGCGGGGGGGGCACCCACGGAAGTGGCGCTGGAGCGTGAGGTCCGGGTCATACAGATCGAATGCACCGCGGGGACAGTCCAGGTGGAGACGCTCTGGGTGCTGGAAGGCGAGGCGGAAAACCCGATTCCGGTGGCCCGTACCCTGCAGACAGGGGAAGTCCAGGCCATTGATCTGGGCGGTGACCGGGCGCTGACCGGAATCCGGATCCGTGCCGGGGGCGAGGGGGCCTGCCGCCTCAGCGTGAAATAGACGCCGGGAAACGAAAAATTTTCAAAAACAGTTGACAGGGCATCGCGGACGGGTATGATGCCGCGGACATTCGGAAACCGGCGGTAAGCGGTTCCGGGTGTGAAAATCAGCGTCAGACATAGGATTTAGCGCTTTCCGAGCCTCTCCGGGAAACCTAAGGCACGGTGCGCTTTGTCTTGTGCCCGTCTGCATATTTGGCGGCGGGATTTGGAGCGGCGAGCCTGTGTAGCTCAGTTGGCAGAGCACGTCCTTGGTAAGGACGAGGTCAGCGGTTCAATCCCGCTCGCAGGCTCCAAGTACAGGATGGACGAAAAGCGGAAGGGCGCCGGCGACGGCGCGGAAATTTAAAAAGGAAACAACAGGGAGACGCCCCATGGCAAAAGACAAATTCGAACGCACCAAGCCGCACGTGAACGTTGGCACGATCGGCCACGTGGACCACGGCAAGACGACACTGACCGCGGCGATCACCTTCATCCAGCAGATGAAGGGTCTGTCGAACTACATCAGCTACGACCAGGTGGCCAAGGCCTCCGAGTCGCAGGGTCGGCGCGACAAGACCAAGATCCTGACGATTGCCACGAGCCACGTGGAGTATCAGTCCGAGAAGCGCCATTATGCCCATGTGGACTGCCCCGGACACGCGGACTACGTCAAGAACATGATCACCGGCGCGGCGCAGATGGATGGCGCGATCCTGGTGGTGAGCGCTTCCGACGGGCCGATGCCCCAGACGCGCGAGCACATCCTGCTGGCCCGCCAGGTGGGCGTGCCTTCGATCGTGGTCTTCCTCAACAAGGTGGACACGGTGGACGATCCGGAGCTGCTGGACCTGGTCGAAATGGAGATCCGCGAGCTGCTGACCAAGTATGAATTCCCCGGCGACTCCACGCCGATCATCCGCGGCAGCGCGCTGAAGGCGCTGCAGGCGACCGATCCCAACGGGGAGGATGCCAAGTGCATCCAGGAGCTGATGGATGCGATCGACAGCTTCATCCCGGAGCCGGTGCGGCCCCTGGATAAGCCGTTCCTGATGCCGATCGAAGACGTGTTTTCGATCGAAGGCCGCGGAACGGTGGTGACCGGCCGCGTGGAACGCGGGCTCATCAAGGTCAGCGACGAAGTCGAGATCGTCGGGCTGCGGCCGACGCAGAAGACGGTGGCGACGGGCGTGGAAATGTTCCGCAAGCTGCTGGATCAGGGCCAGGCGGGCGACAACATCGGCCTTTTGCTGCGCGGCACGAAGAAGGAAGACGTGGAGCGCGGCCAGGTGGTGGCCAAGCCCGGCTCGATCACCCCGCACAAGAAGTTCAAGGCGAGCGTGTACGTGCTGAGCAAGGAAGAAGGCGGGCGCCATACGCCGTTCTTCAAGGGCTATCGCCCGCAGTTCTACTTCCGGACGACGGATGTGACCGGCGATGTGACGCTGCCCGAGGGCGTGGAGATGGTGATGCCGGGCGACAACATCGACATGGCCGTCGAGCTGATCACCCCCATCGCGATGGAGAAGAATATGCGCTTCGCCATTCGCGAAGGCGGTCGGACGGTCGGCGCCGGCGTGGTGGCGGACATCGTGGAATAGAACGGACCGGGGACCCCGGGGGGCGGTGCATCCAGGCCGCCTCCGGTCACCCGCCGCGGGAGTTTGAGCCATGCCAAGGGAAGCGATCACGCTGGCGTGCACGGAGTGCAAACGACGCAACTACGTGAACAGCCGGAACAAGAAAACGAAAACGGAGCGCCTGGAACTGAAGAAATACTGCCCGGCGGAGCGGAAACACACGCTGCACCGCGAGGCGAAGTAGGGCGCAGCCCGTTTTGGCAGGACAGCCCACAGGCCAGTAGCTCAATTTGGCAGAGCACCGGTCTCCAAAACCGGTTGTTGGGGGTTCAAGTCCCTCCTGGCCTGCCACCTCGCGCGAACGACAGGCCGACCGGGACACCCGAGACGAAAAGGCGGACAAGGATGAGCAAGATTTCAGAAAGCATCGGCGGCCTGCGCGGATTCTTCGGCGAGGTGAGCGCCGAGCTGAAGAAGTGTGCATGGCCGACGCGCCCCGAACTGTTTGATTCCACGGTGGTGGTGATCCTGTCGGTGGGGCTGCTGGCGGGCTTCGTGGCGGCCTGCGACGTGGTGCTGCGCGAGCTCATCCGGCTGGCGATCTAGGCGAAGGGCGGCCGCGTCATGGAACAAAAGTGGTACGTGCTGCATGTCCTCTCCGGGCAGGAGGGAAAGGTGCGGGAAAATCTCGAGAAGCGCAAGCAGATCGAGGAGATGCAGGACTACGTCGGCGAGGTGCTGATTCCGACGGAGAAGGTTTCGGAGGTCAAGCAGGGCAAGCGGACCACCCAGACCCGGAAGTTCTTTCCGGGCTACGTGCTGATCCAGATGGCCCTGTACGATGAGGACAAGAAGCTGATGGAGAAGCCCTGGGCGTTCATCCAGGCGACACCGGGGGTGATCGGATTCATCGGCGGCGACCATCCCGTGCCCCTGCGCCCCGACGAGGTGGAGAAGATTTTGCAGCAGATCGAGGAGAAGAAGGAGCGGGTGAAGCCCAAGGTGGTGTTCGAACCCGGCGAGTCGGTGAAGATCACCGACGGCCCGTTCCTGAGTTTCAGCGGTCTGGTGGAGGAAGTGGATCCCGAGCGCGGGAAACTGAAGGTCTCGGTTTCGATCTTCGGGCGGACGGCGCCGGTCGAACTGGAATATTGGCAGGTGGAAAGGGGCGAATAGGCCCGGGCGGACAGATATGGCAAAGAAAGTCACAGGCATCATTAAACTGCAGATTCCGGCCGGCCAGGCGAATCCGGCTCCGCCGGTGGGCCCGGCTCTGGGCCAGCAGGGCGTCAATATCATGGCGTTCTGCAAGGAGTTCAACGCGGCCACCCAGAAGGAGGCCGGCATGGTCATCCCGGTGGTGATCACGGTCTACCAGGACAAGAGCTTCACGTTCATCACCAAGACGCCGCCGGCGGCCGCGCTGCTGAAAAAGGCGGCGGGCATCGCCAAGGGATCGGGCACGCCCAATCGCGACAAGGTCGGCAAGGTGACGCGGAGCCAGGTGACGGAGATCGCCAAACTGAAGATGAAGGATTTGAACGCGAACGACGAGGAGCAGGCGACTCGCATGGTCGTCGGCACGGCGCGTAGCATGGGCATTGAAGTGGAGTAAGGCGCAGCCATGGCATTTCACGGGAAAAAGTACAAGCAGGCGGCGTCCAAGGTGGATCGCGAGACCCTCTATACGATCGAGGGCGCGCTGAAATTCCTCAAGGACAACCCGACGACGAAGTTCGACGCGACGGCGGAAATCGCTTTTCGGCTGGGGGTGGATCCCACCAAAAGCGACCAGGCGGTGCGCGGCACGGTTACGCTGCCCCACGGCACGGGCAAGACCGTGCGCGTGCTGGTGTTTGCCAACGGGCCGGCGGCCGACGCGGCCCGCGCGGCCGGCGCGGATTACGTGGGCTTCGAGGACATGATCGCCAAGGTGTCGGGCGGGTTCACCGACTTTGACGTGGCGGTGGCGACGCCGGACGCAATGAAGGAAGTGCGCAAGCTGGGCAAGGTGCTCGGGCCGCGAGGCCTGATGCCCAATCCCAAGACGGGGACGGTCAGCGACGACACGGCGGCAGCGGTGAAGGCCTGCAAGGCCGGCCGCGTCGAGTTCCGGATGGACCGCAACGGCAACGTCATGGTGCCGTTCGGCAAGATGTCGTTTGACGTGGCAGCCCTGCAGGGCAACTGCAAAGCCGTGATCGACGCCTTGAACGCGGCCCGGCCGGCCGCGACCAAGGGCGTGTTCCTCAAGCGCGCAACGATCACCTCGACCATGGGGCCCGGGCTGCGGCTCGATCCCCGCGAGACAGCATAGGCGGATTTCAGGGAGAGCAGACAATGAGACCGGAAAAAGAGGCGATTGTCAGGGATATCAAGGCCCTGGTGGCGGGTGCGAATTATGCCATCCTGACCGATTTCACGCGGATGGACACGGTGAAAACCGCGACGCTGCGCCGAATACTGCGCGAGACGGGCGCCCGGTTCCAGGTGGTGCCCAACCGCCTGTTCCGCGTGGTGGCCCGGGAATTGAAGTACGAAGGACTCGAGCCGGCCCTGAAGGGGCCAACCGCCCTGGTCCTGGGTGCGGAAGACATCGCGGCAACGGCCAAGGTCCTGCGCGAGTTCGTGCGGGCCAACGACAAAATCCCGGTGGTCAAGCTGGGCTACATGGAGGGCAAGGTGCTGACGGCGGTCGACATCGAGGCGCTGGCCTCGCTGCCCTCGAAGAAAATCATGCAGGGTGTGCTGGTCGGAACGATCGCGGCCCCGATGTCGAATTTGGTTGGCGTGATGAACCAAAAGCTGGCGAGTCTGGTCTATGTGCTGAAGGCCGCGGCGGACAAGCGGAACGCCGCCTAGGCCCGGCGCCGGCGGACAAGCGGATCACGGATGTAAAAAACAAGGATTAGGAGATCAAAACCCATGAGCGATGAAGTGAAGTTGGAAGGCAAGATGAAGGAGTTTGTGGACTGGATCGAGACGATTTCGGTCCTGGAGCTCTCGCAGCTGGTGAAGGCCTTGGAAGACCGGCTGGGCGTCTCCGCCGCCGCCCCCGTGGCGGTAGCGGCCGCCCCGGCCGCCGGTGGCGCCGCCGCCGCCGCGGAAGAGAAGACGGAGTTCACCGTGGAACTGACGGATGCCGGCGGGCAGAAGATCGCCGTCATCAAGGAAGTCCGCGCCATCACAGGCCTGGGGCTGAAGGAAGCCAAGGACCTGGTGGAAGGGGCCCCGAAGCCGGTGAAGGAAAACATTGCCAAGGACGAAGCCGAGAAGATCAAGAAGCAGCTCGAAGCGGCTGGCGCCAAAGTCACCATCAAGTAGCCGCACCGGTTGTGCGACGGCCGCCCCGGGGCGTTTTGCGCCTCCGGGGTGGGCCTGTCTTATTGGTATGCGCGGATTCCACCCTTGAAGAATAGGTGACCCGGATGGTTGACAGGATAAGTTTTGGCGAGTTGTTGGATGTGATTGAACTGCCGGATCTGATCGAGATCCAAACCCGCTCGTATCGGGAATTCCTGCAGATGGATGCGGCGCCGAACAAGCGCCGGCCCGTCGGTTTACAGGCGGTGTTCAAAGAGGTGTTCCCCATCGAAAGCTACGACGGGAACTGCACCCTGGATTTCGTCAAGTACGAGATCACGCCGCCCAAGCAGTCGGCATTTGAAAGCCTGAAGGAAGGCGAATCCCACACCGCGGCGCTGCACGTGACGTTCCGGCTGAAAAGCCAGGCGGAGGTGCGCGAGGAGACCGTGTTCATGGGCGAAGTGCCCCTGATCACCGAACAGGGCACGTTTATCATCAACGGCGCCGAGCGGGTGATTGTGAGCCAGTTGCACCGGTCGCCGGGCATCTGCTTCGAGCAGACGGTTCATGCCAACGGGACCCTGCTGCACTCCTTCCGGATCATCCCCGACCGGGGTTCGTGGGTGGAGGTGCAGTTCGACACCTCGGACCTGCTGAACATCTATCTGGACCGCAAGAAACGGCGCCGCAAATTCCTGGCGACCACCTTCCTGCGGGCACTGGGCTACGGCACCGACGATGAACTGCTGGGACTGTTCTACACCTTTGAGAAAATCGAGGTGGCCCGGCCCAAGCCCGAGCAGCTCGAGGGCGAGCGCCGGGTGGTGAAGGCCGACGTGGTGGATGCCGACAGCCAGAGCATCCTGGTCCGGAAATTTGAACCCGTCACGCGCGATCTGCTCAAGCAGTTGCAGGCGGCGGGCATTGCCTCGCTGGAGGTGGTTAATGTTTCGTGGGACGACGGGCTGCTGCTCAAGAGCATGCGCAAGGATGCTGTGACCAGCACGGACGACGCCTTGAAGGACATTTATCACAAGCTGCGGCCGGGCGATCCGCCAACCACCTCGAACGCGCGCCAGTTGCTCAAGCGGATCTTCTTCGATCCGCGCCGCTATGATCTGGGCCGCGTGGGCCGCTACAAGATCCAGCAGAAGCTGGGCCTGGACCCCCAGAACGAAAGCCGCGTGCTGGAGAAGGAGGACTTCGTCGCCGCGGTCAAGTACCTGATCAACCTGCGCCGGGGCGACGGGACCATCGACGATATCGATCATCTCGGCAGCCGCCGCATCCGCACGGTGGGCGAGCTGGTGGAGAACCAGTGCCGCGTGGGCCTGGCCCGCACGGAACGCCTCGTGCGCGAACGCATGACGGTCTTCGACCAGCAGGCCGAGAAACTCACCCCCCAGAAGCTGATCAATCCCAAGGCCCTGGCGGCGGTGATTCGCGATTTCTTCGGCCGCAGCCAGCTCAGCCAGTTCATGGACCAGACGAATCCGCTGGCCGAGCTGACGCACAAGCGGCGCCTGAGCGCGCTGGGGCCCGGCGGCCTCAGCCGCGAACGCGCGGGGTTCGAAGTGCGCGACGTGCATTCCTCGCACTACGGCCGCATCTGCCCGATCGAGACGCCGGAAGGTCCGAATATCGGTCTGATTTCCTCGCTGTCCATGTATGCCCGCGTCAACGAATTCGGCTTCATCGAAACGCCGTACCGGCGCGTGGTGAACGGCAAGGTCACCGACCAGGTGGACTATCTGACGGCGGACCAGGAGGAGAATTACGTCATTGCGCAGGCGAACGCCCCCCTGAATCCGGACGGCTCGTTTGCCAAAGACACGGTGGCGGGCCGCTGGCGCGGGGAATTCCTCGAAGTGGAAGCCAGCCGGGCCAATTACATGGACGTATCGCCCAAGCAGGTGGTGTCCGTGGCGGCCGGCCTGATCCCGTTCCTGGAGCATGACGATGCCAACCGGGCGTTGATGGGCGCGAACATGCAGCGCCAGGCCGTGCCGCTGCTGCGCACCGAATCGCCCTATGTGGCGACCGGGATTGAGGGCCGCGTGGCCCGCGACAGCCGCGTGATGGTGATTGCCAGCGAGCCCGGCAAGGTGGCCTATGTTTCCGCGGCGCGCATCCTGGTGTCCCGGGACGGGGGGATGCCGACCAAGAAGACGCCGCAATCCGAATACCAGTCCTACGAACTGCGCAAATTCACCCGCTCGAACGCGGGCACCTGCATCAACCAGCGGCCGATCGTCAAGAAGGGCCAGCGCATCAAGAAGGGCGACGTGCTGGCCGACGGGCCGATGACCCACGGCGGCGAACTGGCGCTGGGGCGCAACGTGCTGGCGGCGTTCATGCCGTGGTGTGGCTACAACTTCGAGGACGCCATCCTGATCAACGAACGGCTCGTGGCCGAGGATGTGTTCACGTCCGTGCACATCGAGGAATTCGAATGCGGCGCGCGCGACACCAAGCTCGGGCCCGAGGAAATCACCCGCGACATTCCGAACGTGGGCGAGGAGGCCCTCAAGAACCTCGGCCTGGACGGGGTGGTGCGCGTGGGCGCGGAAGTGAAGCCGGGCGACATCCTCGTCGGCAAGATCACGCCCAAGAGCGAGACCGAACTGGCGCCGGAGGAGAAACTCCTGCGCGCGATCTTCGGCGAGAAGGCGGCGGAGGTGCGCGACACGTCGCTGACGGTGCCCAGCGGCACCTATGGGATCGTGATGGACGTGAAGACCACGTCGCGCGACCTGCCCCAGCGGACCAAGATGAGCGCCAACGAGCGCCGCAAGCAGCAGAAGCAGATGCTCGAAGAGTTCGACAAGCACGAGGCCGAGATTACCGAGAACCTGACCGACGCGCTGTCCAACATCCTGCTGGGCGAGAAAATCCCGCTCGACGTGGTCAACGGCGAGACCGGCGAAATCATCATCCCGGCCAACCGCAAGATCACCAAGACGCTGCTGCGCAAGCTGGCGGCAGCCTATGATGTGATCGCCATCGATCCCAGTCCGATCCAGCAGAAGATCAGCAACATCATCGGCGAATACAGCAGCAAGTTCGCGCAGCTCAAGGATGACCGCGAGAACATGGCCCTGCGCCTGGAAAGCGGCGAGGACGCCGAGACCGGCATCATCAAGCAGGTCAAGGTCTTCATCGCCAGCAAGAAGAAGCTGAGCGTGGGCGACAAGATGTCCGGCCGCCACGGCAACAAGGGCGTCGTCGCCCGGATCCTGCCGGAGGAGGACATGCCCTTCCTGCCGGACGGGACGCCGGTGGACATTGTGCTGAACCCCTTGGGTGTGCCGTCGCGCATGAACGTAGGGCAGGTGCTGGAGACCCACCTGGGCATTGCCTGCAAGATCCTGGGCCTGCATGCGGCCTCGCCGGTCTTTGACGGCTGCCCCGAGTCCAAGATCTGGGAGCTGATGAAGCAGGCGAACCTGCCGGACGACGGCAAGACGGTGCTGTATGACGGCCGCACGGGCGAGCCGTTCGACCAGCGCGTCGTCGTGGGCGTGATCTACATGCTCAAGCTGCACCATCTGGTCAGCGACAAGATCCACGCGCGCGCCGTCGGCCCCTACAGCCTGGTCACCCAACAGCCGCTGGGCGGCAAGGCGCAGTACGGCGGGCAGCGGTTCGGCGAAATGGAGGTCTGGGCCATGGAAGCCTATGGCGCCGCCTACGCTCTGCAGGAGCTGCTGACCGTCAAGAGCGATGACGTGGCCGGGCGCACGCGCATCTACGAGTCGATCGTCAAGGGGACCAACACCTTGGAGGCCGGCGTGCCCGAATCGTTCAACGTGCTCATGAAGGAAATCCAGAGCCTGGCCCTGGACATCCGCGTGCAGCGCCGCGAAGAGATCTGAACCGCGCCCCCGGGTGCGGCCTGGAATGATGAACTTGTGAAGCCATAGAGGAGTCCACGGTGGAAACAGCCAGCCCCAAGCCGATCTTCGAAACCGAATCCCATCCTGGGTTCGACTACGTGTCGATCACCCTGGCTTCTCCGGAGACCATCCGGTCCTGGAGTCACGGGGAGGTCAAGAACCCCGAGACGATCAACTATCGCACCTTCAAGCCCGAAAAAGGGGGGCTGTTCTGCGAACGCATTTTCGGTCCCACCAAGGACTGGGAATGCTCCTGCGGCAAGTACAAGCGCATCAAGCACAAGAACATCGTCTGCGACCGCTGCGGCGTCGAGGTGACCCTCGCGCGCGTGCGCCGCGAACGGATGGGCCACATCGAGCTGGCGGTGCCGGTGTCGCACCTGTGGTTCTTCAAGTGCGCGCCCAGCCGCCTGGCCACGGTGCTGGACATGAGCGCCCGCGAACTGGAACGCGTGCTCTACTACGAAGATTACATCGTGGTCGACCCGGGCGACACCCCGCTGCAGCCGTGCCAGCTTCTGAACGAGGAGGAGTACCGCGAGGCGCTCGACAAGTACGGCGAGACCTTTACCGCCCGCATGGGCGCCGAAGGTGTCCGCGACCTTCTGGCCCGGATTGACGTTGCCGAGCAGCTTGAACAGCTCGAAACCGAGATGGAAGGCACCCGCAGCAAGCAGACCCGCAAGAAGCTGACCAAGCGGATGAAGATTCTGGATTCCTTCCGGACCAGCCATACGCGTCCGGAGTGGATGATCCTGCAGGTGCTGCCGGTGATTCCGCCGGACCTGCGCCCGCTGGTGCCCCTCGAGGGCGGCCGCTTCGCCACCAGCGACCTGAACGACCTCTACCGCCGGGTCATCAACCGCAACAACCGACTGAAAAACCTGCTCCAGCTCAAGACCCCGGACGTGATCGTCCGCAACGAAAAGCGCATGCTGCAGGAGGCGGTGGATGCGCTGTTTGACAACGGCCGCCACGGCCGGGCGGTCACCGGCGCCGGCAATCGCCCCCTGAAATCCCTGTCGGACATGCTCAAAGGCAAGCAGGGCCGCTTCCGCCAGAACCTGTTGGGCAAGCGCGTGGACTATTCCGGCCGGTCGGTCATCGTGATTGGCCCGGGCCTGCGCATGAACCAGTGCGGCCTGCCCAAGAAGATGGCCCTGGTGCTGTTCGAGCCCTTCATCATCCGGCGCCTCAAGGCGATGGGCGTGGTGCACACTGTGCGCAGCGCCAAGAAAATGATCGAGCGCGAAGAGGACCAGGTCTGGGACATCCTTGAGGAAGTCACCCGCGGCCACACGGTGATGCTCAACCGCGCGCCGACGCTGCACCGTCTTTCGATCCAGGCGTTCGAACCCGTGCTGATCGAAGGGGAGGCCATTCGCATTCACCCGCTGGTTTGCACCGCCTACAATGCCGACTTCGACGGCGACCAGATGGCCGTGCACGTGCCGCTGTCCATCGAGGCCCAGATGGAAAGCAAGCTGATCATGCTGGCGCCGAACAATATCTTTTCGCCGTCCAGCGGCAAGCCGATCACGACGCCCACCCAGGACATCGCGCTGGGCTGCTACTACCTGACGGTGGATTCCCAGTCGGACCGCCTGCGGGCCCGCCAGCCCAAGGCCCCCGGTGTGATCGAGCACCTGCCGATCTTCGCCGACACCCTGGAGGTCCACACGGCCTACGACGAGGGCGTGCTCAAGATCCACGACCGGATCCGGTTCAAGAATCCCGACTACCAGATCGAAACCAAGTACGGGGTCAAGGACCAGTCGGTTATCATCACGACCGTCGGCCGCGTCTTCTTCAACGAAATCTGGCCCGACAGCCTGGGCTTTTTCAATGCCCCCGTGCCCAAGAAGAAGCTCGAAGAGCTGATTCGCCAATGCTACCAGATCGCCGGACACGAAGAGACCGTCAAGACCCTCGACCGCGTCAAGGACCTCGGGTTCGAACATGCGACCCTCGCGGGAATCTCCATCGGCATTGTCGACATGATCGTGCCCGAAGCCAAGCCCAAGGCGGTGGAAGCGGCGCGCAAGTCCCTCGCCGAGGTCGAGTCCCAGTACCGCAAGGGCATCATTACCGACGGCGAGCGCTACAACAAGATCATCGACATCTGGACCCATGCCACCGACGAAATCGCCGGGCAGATGTTCCGGGCCATGGAGTTCAACGAGTCGCGCACCGATGTCAATCCGCTGTTCATGATGGTGGATTCCGGAGCCCGCGGCAACCGCCAGCAGATCCGCCAGCTGGCCGGCATGCGCGGCCTGATGGCCAAGCCCTCCGGTGAAATCATCGAGCGTCCCATTCTTGCGAACTTCCGCGAGGGCCTGAGCGTGCTGGAATATTTCATTTCCACCCACGGCGCCCGCAAGGGGCTGGCGGACACGGCGTTGAAGACCGCCGATTCAGGCTACATGACCCGCAAGCTGGTCGACGTCGCGCAGGATGTGATTGTGGTCGAGGAGGACTGCGGGACCCTCAATGGCATTGAGGTCTTTGCGATCATGCAGGGTGACGAAGAACTGGTGCCGCTGGGTCAGCGCATCCTCGGACGAACGGCCGTGGATGACATCCGCGCCCCCCGGACGGGCGAGATCATCGTCGCCGCCGGGTATGAGATCGACGAAAAAGTGGTCGAAAAGATCCGGCGCGCCGAGCTGGACAGCGTCAAGATCCGCAGCGTGCTCACCTGCGAATCCAGGCGCGGTATCTGCGCGAAGTGCTATGGCCGCAACCTGGCCAACGGCCGTACGGCCGTTCTCGGCGAGGCCACCGGGATCATTGCCGCCCAATCCATCGGCGAGCCCGGCACCCAGCTGACGATGCGGACCTTCCACATCGGCGGCACCGCCAGCAGCACCTTCAAGCAGCCGGAAATCGTGGCCAAGCATGACGGCATCGTCCGGTATGAGGAGCTGTACACCGTGGAAGGGCCCGATGGCGGCCACATCGTGCTGAACAAGAACGGCATGATTGGCCTCTACGATCCGGAAGGCCGGGAACTGGAGCGCCACACCATCGCGCTCGGCAGCGTTCTGTCCGTTGCCGACGGCGGGCCTGTCAAGAAGGGCGCGTCGATCGCGAAGTGGGACCCGTACAATGTCCCCATCCTCAGCGAATACGCCGGCAAGGTGGACCACCGCGACTTCATCATGGGGGTGACCGTCCGGGAAGAGACAGACGAGGCGACCGGCAAGAAGGATCTGGTCATTCTGGAGCATCGCGAAGAGATTCATCCCCAGTTGATGATTCGGGATGCCGCCGATCCCAAGAAGATCCTGGCCTCCTATACCATGCCGGCCGGTGCGCATGTCGTCGTAAAGAAAGGCGATGTGCTGTATGCCGGGGCTGCCGTCGCCAAGACTCCGCGCAAGCAGGCCCGGACCAAGGACATCACCGGCGGTCTGCCGCGTGTGGCCGAGTTGTTCGAAGCCCGCAAGCCCAAGGACGCCGCGGAAATTGCCAAGATCGATGGCATTGTGGAAATGGCCGGCTCCGCGCGCGGACGCCGCAAGCTGCTGGTGCGCGACGCCATTACCGGCGACACGGAAGAGCATCTGATCCCGCTCAACAAGCACATCGTGGTGTATGCCGGCGACCGAGTGAAGAAGGGTCAGCCGCTGACCGAAGGGCCCGTTGTCCCGCAGGAGATTCTCGAAGTCTGCGGCCCGCAGGAACTGCAGGAGTACCTGGTCAACGAGGTTCAGGAGGTCTACCGCCTCCAGGGCGTGGAAATTAACGACAAGCATATCGAGATCATTGTCCGCCAGATGCTCCGCAAGGTGCGTATCACGGAGCCGGGCGATACCGGATTTCTGTGGGGCGAACAGGTCGAGAAGCAAACGTTCAACGAGGTCAACCGCCGGGTGGCCGAGGAGGGGCGCAAGCCGGCCGAGGCGGCCCCGCTGCTGCTGGGCATCACCAAGGCGTCCCTCGAAACCGAGAGCTTCATTTCCGCCGCTTCGTTCCAGGACACGACGCGGGTGCTGACCGACGCCGCCACCTTGGCGCGCGTGGACAACCTGCACGGGTTCAAGGAAAACGTGATCATGGGCCACGTCATTCCGGCGGGCACGGGATTCTCGATGTACCGCAACATCCGGCTGGTGCCCCTGGCCGAACCCATCGCGGCGGAGGAGTTGCTGGGCGACCAGTTGCCCACCACCCTGGGCATGGCCGAGAACGAGGCTTGATTCCGGAGCGGAAGTCCCGCCTTTTCTCCGCGGATGAAGTGCCGGCGGGGAAGGCGCGTCCCCCGCCCGGCCGGTGACCTTCCTGCTGCCGGGGAAGGCCAGTCGGCTGCGCCGGTGTGGCGCGCACCGGGAACCAAATGCGCGGCACGGGAGCCGGTCCCCCGCTGGGCAGTAAAGCGTTTCGAGCCTGGGTTTTTGGCGAAGCCGGCTTGACAAATCCCGGGGGCGGGGGGATGATGCGCGAAATTTTTCCACGCCCCTGGCGTGGCGATGATTTCAAAACAACCTGGGTTTGCGAACCCACACACGGAGACGAACATGGCCAAGAAAAAATATGTCTATTTTTATGGTTTCGGGAAAGAGAACACCGAAGGCGATGCCACGATGAAGGCGATCCTCGGCGGCAAGGGCGCCAACCTCGCCGAAATGGCGAACGCGGGCCTGCCGGTGCCGGCGGGCTTCACGGTCTCGACCGAAGCGTGCGCCTATTACGCCTCGCACAAAGGCAAATATCCCGAGGGGATGTTGGAGCAGCTCAAGACCCAGCTCAAGAAGCTCGAAACCAAGATGAAGAAGAAGCTGGGCGATCCCAAGAACCCCCTGCTGGTGTCGGTGCGTTCGGGCGCCGCGATTTCCATGCCGGGCATGATGGATACCGTTCTCAATCTCGGCCTGAACGACAAGTCGGTGCTGGGCTTCATCGAGAGCACCGGCAACGCGCGCACAGGCTGGGACTGCTACCGCCGCTTCATCGACATGTTCGGCGACGTGGTCATGGGACCGACGACCGGCCTGACGCACCACGACTTCGAAGTCGCAATGACCGAATTGAAGAAGAAGTACGGCGCGCAGGAAGACACCGACCTGACGGCCGAACAGCTCCAGGAACTGTGCGAGATCTATAAGAAGGTCTACGTGCAGAAGGTGAAAAAGCCCTTCCCGCAGGATCCCTTCGAGCAGCTCCTTGCCAGCGTCAACGCGGTGTTTGGCAGCTGGAACAGCGACCGCGCGCAGAAATACCGCCAGATCAACAAGGTGACGGGCCTGCTCGGGACGGCCGTCAACGTCTGCTCGATGGTTTACGGCAACATGGGCGACGAGTCCGGCACGGGCGTGGCCTTCACACGCGACGGCGCCACCGGCGACGAGGCCCCGATGGGCGAGTACCTGATCAACGCGCAGGGCGAAGACGTCGTAGCCGGCATCCGCACGCCGAAGCACATTGACGAGATGCCCAAGGAGAAAAGCCCCGTCTGGAAGAAGGCCCACGCCCAGCTCATGGCCATCATGAAGAAGCTGGAGAAGCACTACAAGTATCCCCAGGACGTGGAATTCACGGTCGAGCAGGGCACGCTGTGGATGCTGCAGACCCGCAACGCCAAGCGCACCGGCCTGGCCGGCGTCCGCTGGGCGGTGGAAATGGCCACCGGCAAGGATTTCTTCACCGGCAAGGCGCAGGACAAAATCCTCAAGCCGGACGAGGCGATTGCCACGCTGTCGGGTTCGGATCTCGAACAGCTGCTGTTCCCGATCTTCGACATCGCGGCCGAGAAAAAGGCCGTCGTTCTGACCAAGGGCCTGCCGGCCGGTCCGGGCGCGGGCGTCGGCCAGATCGTGTTCGACGCGCATACCGCGGAAGCCATCGTCAAGGAAGATCCGTCCGCGAAGCTGATTCTCGTGCGCCACGAGACGAGCCCCGAGGATGTCGGCGGCATGTGGGCGGCGCAGGGCATCCTGACGAGCACGGGCGGCATGACCTCGCACGCGGCCGTCGTGGCGCGCGGCTGGGGCAAATGCTGCATCGCCGGCGCGGGCGAACTGGCCATCGACTACAAGGCCAAGACGATTTTCGCCGGCGGCCAGACGCTGAAGGAAGGCGACTGGATCAGCCTGAACGGCTCGACCGGCATCGTCTACGTCGGGCAGATCCCGACCGAGGCCAGCCCCGTCGTCAGCGGCGTGGTCGGCGGCAAGAAAGAGGCGCAGAAGCACCCCATCTACAAGATGTACAAGCAGGTCAGCGACTGGGCAGACAAGTACCGCAAGATCTACGTCCGCACGAATGCAGACAGTCCCAAGGACGCTGCCGCAGCCCGGGCATTCGGCGCGCAGGGCATCGGCCTGTGCCGCACTGAGCACATGTTCTTCGAGGGCGAGCGCATCTGGGCCATCCGCGAGTTCATCCTCGCGCAGGATTTGCCGACCCGCGAAAAGGCGCTCGAAAAGCTGCTGCCGCTGCAGCGCGGCGACTTCGAAGGCATCTTCAAGGCCATGGACGGCTACGGTGTGACGATCCGCCTGATCGATCCGCCGCTGCATGAGTTCGTGCCGCAGGACGCCGCCGGCCAGATCGAGATGGCCAAGCGCATGAACACGACCCCCGAGTTCGTCGCCGCGCGCGTGAAGAAGCTGCACGAGATGAATCCCATGCTGGGGCATCGCGGCTGCCGCCTCTCGATCACCTATCCGGAACTGTGCGCCATGCAGACCCGCGCGATCATCGAGGCGGCCTGCAACATCGCCAAGACCGGCCGCAAGGTCCTGCCCGAAATCATGGTCCCGCTTATCGGCACCAAGGCCGAGTTCGACTACTGCGCCGACGTCATCCGCCGGACGGCCGATGCCATCATCAAGGAAAAGAAATCCCGGGTGAAGTACTTGGTCGGCACGATGATCGAAATCCCGCGCGCCGCCCTCACGGCCGACGCGATCGCCGAAAGCGCCGAGTTCTTCAGCTTCGGCACCAACGACCTGACCCAGATGACGTTCGGTTTCAGCCGGGACGACATCGGCTCCTTCCTGCCCGACTACCTGGACAAGAAGGTCCTGCCGGTGGACCCGTTCCTGACGCTGGATACGGCAGGTGTCGGCCAGCTGGTGGAGATGGGGGTCAAGAAGGGGCGCGCCAGCCGGCCGGACCTCAAGTGCGGCATCTGCGGCGAGCACGGCGGCGATCCCGCATCCGTCAAGTTCTGCTGCAAGGCCGGCCTGAACTACGTGAGCTGCTCTCCGTACCGCGTGCCGATTGCCCGGCTGGCGGCGGCCCAGGCCGCCCTCGGCAAGTAAGTGAACGGCCGTTTTCGCCAGGCCATGCCTGCTCCCGCCCCCGGATTTCCGGGGGCGGATTTTTTTGCCGCGGGGCGGGGGAAGGTTGTTTGATTTCAGCGCTGAATCTGCTACGGTGCCGGGCATGAAAGCAGGGCGCATCGCAATCGGAATGGGCGCGAGTCTCGCGGCGCTGGTCGTCGTGCTGTCCGCGGGCTGCGGTTCCGGCTCCGCCGAGCGCCGCGAAGCGCGCGACCGTTATCTGCGTCGCGCGTCCGCCGCGCAGGAGGCGCAGGATATCGACCGCGCGATCCGGTTGTGTCAGCAGGCCCTCGCTCGCCGGCCCAGCCTGGCGCTGGCCCACCGCGAACTTGGCCTCATGCTCGACAACTACCGGCAGGATTACGCGGCGGCGCTCTATCATTACAGTCGCTATCTGGAACTGCGGCCGGACTCGCCGAATCGCGCGGATGTCGAAAATCTCATCCGTCACTGTCGGGTCTCCCTGGCTGCCCAGGTCCTGGAATCCCCCGATGAATTGCGCCGCGATCTGCAGGTCCGCAACGAACGCATCGCCGCCCTGGAACTGGAAGTCGCCGGCCTGCGCGAACAGTTGGCGATGCCCCGCCCGGCGGCTCCGGAACCGCTTGCTCCGCCCGCGGCCGCCGTTCCGCCGCCGCCCGCCCCGCCCCGGGTGCATGTTGTGCAGGCCGGGGAAACCCTGGCCACCATCTCGGTCCGCCACTTCGGTACGCCCGCCCGATGGCAGGACATTTTCAACGCCAACCGCGACAAGCTTTCCAATGCCAACAACGTGCGTGTCGGCACCGCGCTGGCCATCCCCCCGGAATGAACAGGAGCAGTCAACATGGGTACGGATTTCTTTGATGACGATCTGGTGCGCGAGAGGGAAGCCGCGCTGAAAATCAAGCTCGACGGGGAAGGCAGCGCTGCACCACGGGACGGGCATATTCCCTCCTCGCGCGAATTTTCCGCCCGGCCGGTCTCTGATCTGACCCTGACCCATTTGGCGCGTCACAAGCAGGAAGTGACCGAACAGATCGTGGACAAGGCCCAGGAACTTGACCGTCTGCGCGCCCGCCAGGAGGAACTGGAGAAAGAACGCCGGCTGCTCGATGAAATGCGTCGGAAACAGGAGGCCTTCGATTCCGGCCGGCGGGAACTGAAGGATCGGCTCAACGAAAGCCTCGTCCGGATGGAACAGGAACGCCTTCAGGCCGAGCGTCTCGCGCAACTGCTCGAGGAAACCCGCCGGCTGTTTCGCGATCGCCTCGGTGAAGTGTCCGCCTTGAACGAGGAAGACTGGACGGACGACAACCTGCTGGAGGAGCTGAACAAGGCGCTGGTGCTGCTGGAAAACATCCGGTCGGACTACAACAAAGCCTTGGCAAAGATTGAAGCCGTTCACCCCGTGTCCGGTGCCGTCGCCGGAACGGCCCCCCGCGTGTTGAGTTTCGAAGAGGCTCCGGCCGGGGTCCCGAACCGTTGGCCGGGATTCCGGGGCTGGTTATGGGCTGGCCTGGCCTTTACGCTGCCGTTGATGGCGTGGCTCGTGGTCATGCTGCTGGTCTGGTTAGGGTTCTATTTCTGGATGTAGGCGATGGCGGCCACGCGGAGACGATCCACCTGGGAACGGCGCTTGCGCGAAATCGAGCGCGAAAAAGCCCAGGTGCGCGAACAGATCGAAACTGTCCGGCGCTGGGTCGATGACATTCCGGAGGAGGACCGCCGCGCCCTAGAGCCCCGGCTCCGGCCGTCCGCCGGCAGAATCATCTCCGTCGCGGAGGATCCCTCAGACACTTCGCCCACACCCGGATCCTCCCTGGATTTTGCTCCGGGCCCGGAGGGCCTGGACATCAAGCGGGTGGTGATGCCCCGTCTGCAAAGGACCGATTTGTTGCGACCGGCCATTGGCGGCGGACCGGCTACCGCCCGGTTGACGGAGCCGGAACACGACCGGTTCCGCAGTTATCTGGGAACGGGCGGACTCAAGCGGGTACGGGAAAACCGGCGGGATCAGGGCAGTCCGCGTTTGCGCACCTTGTTCATGCTGTTGATGGTGCTGACCCTGGGCTTCATCTTGTTCAAGATGATCACATGAAAGCCGCTCCGAACGGTCTCCAACGGGCCGTGTTGGAAACGACGTGGGGGGCTGTCTCCATTCATGCCGGTCGGCAAGGCGTGTGGTCGTGCGACCTGCCCCCCGCGCCGCGGCAGAGAGCCATGCCGCGTTTGCGCGTGCTGAGCGTGAAATGGCCGCTCGATCCGGATCCCGTTTTAAGACGCGCAGTAGCCTATGCACGTGCCGTGCTGGCAGGGCGTACGCCGCCCTCGCTCCCCCCGGTGCATCCGGCGGTCTTTGAATCGGCCGCTCCGTTTTATCGATCCGCGTGGCGCGCCCTGCGCGGCATTCCGCGCGGTGCACGAACAACCTACGCCCGACTGGCGGCCCGCGCCGGCCGGCCGGCCGCGGCTCGCGCGGCGGGGGGTGCCTGCCGCGCCAACCCGGTGCCTTTGTTCCTGCCTTGTCACCGGGTGATGGCCGCGAATGGCCAGTGGGGCGGCTTTTCGGCCGGGCTGCCCTGGAAAATCCATCTGCTGCGGTTGGAAGGAGTTGGCTCATGATCATCGCCGTTGCCTGCGGGGGAACCGGCGGTCACGTGTTTCCCGGCCTGGCCACCGCGCGCGAACTTCTGCGCCGCGGCCACGATGTAACGCTGTGGTTGACGGGGCGCGACACCGAGCAGGCCGCACGCAAGGAATGGGATGGGCCCGTTGTCGAAGTGCCGGCGCGGGGTTTTCCTTCCGGCTTTTCCCTGGAATCCCTGCGGCGTGGCTGGAACTTGGTGCGGGCAGTCGCCCGCAGCCGTGCAATCATGCGCCTGAACCGGCCCGACGTGCTGCTGGCGATGGGCTCCTACGCTTCTGTGGGGCCTTGCGGCGCGGCGCGCGGACTCGGCGTGCCGACTGTGTTGCACGAGGCCAACGTGATTCCTGGCCGCGCCGTGCGCCTGTTCGCGCCCGGCGCCGCGGCGGTCGCCTGCGGCTTCGAGGAAACCCGCTACCACCTGCGTCGCGCCAAGCTGACCGTTGTGGGCATTCCGCTGCGCGAGGAATTGACCGCCGCCGCGCACAGCATGCCGCCGCGCGAATCCGCCGGCCAAGCGCCCTTCCGCCTGTTGGTCATGGGCGGCAGCATGGGAGCGCATCGGCTCAACGAAATCACGGCGGATGCCTTGGCGCGGCTGCAACAGGCCGGAGTCGATTTTTCCGTCGTCCATCTGACCGGGCGCTCCGACGAAACGGCCATCCGCGCAGCCTACGCGGCGGCCGGCGTGCAGGCCGAGGTCATCGCGTTCACGACCTACATGGCGCCGCTGTACCACGCCGCCGATCTGGCGATCTGCCGCGCCGGCGCGGCCACCTGCGCCGAACTGGCCTACTTCGGCGTGCCGGCGCTGCTGGTGCCGTATGCGCTGGCGGCCATGGATCACCAGACCGCCAATGCGCACGCCCTGGAAAAACGCGGCGCGGCGGATGTTGTGGCGGAATCCGCGCTGACGCCCGAATGGCTCGAAGCCTATCTGGCGCAGACCCTGCGTCAGCCTGAACGCCTGGCGCGCTTGCGCGAATCCGCCCGCAAGGAAGGTGTGCGGGACGGCACCGCCGCCTTGGCCGATCTGGTGGAGCGCAGTGCGCGGCAGCCATGACGGCGCAAGACGGCAACTGGCGCGACGAAGTCCGGCGCTGGATCCAGACGCCCGGCGCGCGCGTGCACTTGATGGGCGTAGGCGGCATCGGCATGGCCGGCGTGGCGCGGCTGCTCGCGGCGAAGGGCATGCGCGTGACCGGCTGCGACGCCGGCGCCCCGCGTACGCTGGCATGGTTGCGTTCCTGCGGCATCCCGGCGACGATGGGCCACGATCCGGCGCATCTGGACGGCATCGACTGGGCCGTGTTCAGCCCCGCGCTGCAACCGGGGCATCCGGAACGCGCCGCGGCAGAGGAAAAGGGAATTCCGCTCTATCGCCGCGGCCAAGTACTGCCCGTGCTGGCCGAAAGCTGGAAAACCGTTGCGGTATCCGGTTCCCATGGCAAGACGACCACCTCGGCGATGATCGCACACATCCTGCGCGCTTGCGGAGCGGATCCTTCGTGGTGCATTGGCGGCGAATTGCCGCCGGACGGCGCCCCCGCCGGCATCGGGCAGTCGGACTGGCTGGTGATTGAGGCCGACGAAAGCGATGGCACCCTGGCGCACTACGCGCCGGAAATCGCCGTCATCACAAACGTGGAATTCGACCACATGGAACATTTCGATTCGAAAGCGGACATGGTGGCCTGCTTCCGGTCCTTTGCGCGGCAGGCGCGGACCGTGATTTTCTGCGCCGATGATCCCGAGGCGGCGGCAATCGGGGCGGAAGCAGGCGGCACGTCCTACGGCTTTGCGCCGGGCGCGGATTTCCGGGGCGAGATTCTGGAGGCGGGTCCGGCCGGCACGCGGTTCATGGTCCACGGCCACGCGGTGGCGCTGCCGTTGTCCGGACGCCACAACGTGCGGAACGCCTTGGGAGCTCTGGCGGCGGCCGTGCGCGGCGGAATCGCACTGGATGCGGCCTGCGCGGCGCTAGGCAGTTTTGCGCTGCCCAGGCGGCGTTTCGAACAAGTGGCGGAGGCGCAGGGCATCCGGATCGTGGCCGACTATGCGCATCATCCCTCGGAAATCCGAGCGCTGATCGATGCCGCGCAACAGGCGGGCGCCGGGCGCATCTGGGCCGTGTTCCAGCCGCACCGCTACACGCGGACGCGCGCGCTGGGCGCGGAATTTCCGCCGGCTTTCGCCGGCGTGGCCGGCGTAATCCTCGCGCCCGTCTATGCCGCCAGCGAACCGCCGCTGGCCGGCGGCACGTCGGAAGATCTGCTCAAGCACTTCTGGAACCACCGCGGCGCACCTGCCGAACTGGCAAAAAATCTGGAACAGGCCGCCGATCTCGTCGCCGCGCGCTGGAAATCCGGCGACTGGGTCCTGGTGATCGGCGCGGGCGACGTCGAAGACGTCGGACCGATGCTGAAACGGAAACTCGAAAACGACTATTCGCGCCGCGCGCGGCAATAGACGTCCCACAGTTCGTCGCGCGCCGATTGGGGATCGGGGCCGTAGGCGAAGATGCCGTCTTCATGGCCGGCCATGACCAGGACCGCGACGGAGGAGAGGGCGGCGGCGAGCCGGCCGATGGCGCGGGCCATCGCGGGGGTTCCGAACGCGGCGTCGGCAGGGGTTTGAGGCGCGCCTTCCCGCAGCAGGAGCCGGAACATGAGCGGATCGTGGACGTGGATCACGGCGTTCGTGTCGGGCCGCGCGGCATAGATGGCGCCGTGGCTCATGGATTCCGACGAGGCCGGCAGCGGCCCGCGGCAAACGACGGCGTTTTTCGCGACGTCGATCGAGACGACTTCGCAGAAGTGGGCGGCTTCAATCGGGAATTTCAGGCCGGTGCCGCTGCCGGTGACGATGAACCGGTTCGTGCCGGCGATGCGCGCGCTGACGTTGCCGTAGCCAATGCCATCGGGCAGGACGCCGATCAGCTCCCACTCGTGGAGATCGTCGCGGATGCGCATGAGGTCGTGCAGGCGGGGATGCGCAGGCGGCGGCGCCACCTCGTGCGCGAAGGAAAACTTGATGTAGCCTTCGTCCCTATGGATGGAGGTCGGCATAGAGGGCGCGCAGTCCTTCGGGCGTGGCGGGGGCCAGGCCTCGCTCGGTGAGGATGCCCGTAACGAGGCGGGCGGGGGTGACGTCGAAACCGTAGTTCGCGGCGGGGGTGCCTTCGGGACAGATGCGCACCGTTGCCACTTTTCCAGCGGCGTCGTTCCAGCCCGTCACGGTACGTACTTCCTCGGCGCCGCGCTCCTCGATCACGATTTCGCGCACGCCGTCCTCGATGGACCAATCGATGGTGGAGGAGGGCAGGACCGCATAGAAAGGCACACCGTTGTCGCGCGCGGCGAGGGCCTTGAGATAGGTGCCGATCTTGTTGGCGACATCGCCCGCGGCAGTGCAGCGGTCGCAGCCGACGAACACGATGTCCACGAGCCCGTGCTGCATCAGATGGCCGCCGGCGTTGTCGGGGATCAGCGTATGCGGTACCCTGTGGTGGCCCAGTTCCCACGCGGTGAGCGCGGCGCCCTGGTTGCGCGGGCGGGTTTCGTCCACCCAGACATGGACGGGGATCCCGGCGTCAAAAGCGGCATATACGGGGGCGAGGGCGGTGCCATAGTCCACAAACGCCAGCCAGCCGGCGTTGCAATGAGTCAGGACGTTGACGGGCTGGCCGGACTTGCGCACGGCGATTTCGCGAATCAATTCGAGTCCGTGCTGGCCCATGCGTCGGCTGAAATCGGCATCCTCGTCGGTGATGGCCTGGGCCTCGCGCCGGGCGGTTTCCACGCGGTTGGCCGGGGTGCAGGTGGCTAGCGCCTTTTGCATTCGTTCGAGGGCCCATTCAAGGTTTTTGGCGGTAGGGCGGGTGGCCTGGATCCTGGCCGCGGCGGCAGGCAGATCGGTGTCCTCGACGGCAGCCAGATACATTCCCCAGGCAGCAGCGCACCCGATCAAGCCGGCCCCGCGCAGGTTCATATTCCGGATGGCGGCGGCCATCTCGTCCGGTGTGCGCAGGTCCAGAAGCGCGAATTCGTGCGGCAGCCGGGCCTGGTCGATGATCCGCACGCAGCCGGGGCTGTCCAGCCAGATCGTCCGGTAATGCTTCCCATCCACGTTCATGGGCCAGTTTTTCGCCGAAATCGGGGCTTGGGTCAAGCCGGGGCGGAATCGGCGTTGAAAGGCCGGGGGCGGGGGCGTAGAGTGGGCGGCAGTTTTTCACACGGTGCAAACATTTTTCCATTGTGTGGAAAAACGGCGAAAACTTTTTCCATTGTGTGGAAAAAAAGGCCGATTTTTTCCACAGTGTGGAAAACCGGGATTTCGAGACCCCCACGGCCTTGCGCCGGGGGTGAATGCGATTGGTTGCCAGCCGGGCGCCGGCAACCGACCTGATTCACCTGCCACGCAAGGTGGCAGGAGCCTTTCAGACAATGAACTTGAGCAAAAAGCGATTTCAGAAGGTGGCGGTGCTGATGGGGGGGCCGTCGTCGGAGCGGGAGGTGTCGCTGCGGTCGGGGGCGGCGGTGGCTAATGGCCTGCGAGAGCGGGGCTACGTGGTATTTGAAGTCATCGTGGGCACGGACTGCTGCTTCGAGGTGCCAGCGGGGACGGAGGTGGCGTTCGTGGCGCTGCACGGTCGGTTCGGGGAGGACGGCACGATCCAGACGCTGCTGCACCAGCAGGGCATTCCCCACACGGGCTCGAGTCCGGAGGCCTGCGCGCGGTCGTTCGACAAGTCGCGCAGCAAGCCGGTGCTGGCGGCGGCGGGGATTCCGACGCCGGGATTCGAGTTCCTGCGGAAAGGCCAGGCGCGCACGCTGGCCTTGCCGGTGGTGGTGAAGCCGGTGCGGCAGGGATCGAGCGTGGGCGTGTCGCGGGTGTTCGCCGAGGAGGAGTGGCCGGCGGCGCTGGAACTGGCGCTGGGCTATGACGACATCGCACTGGTGGAGGAGTTTGTTCCGGGGCGCGAACTGACGGTGGGGGTGGTGGGCGGGATGGTGCTACCGCTGCTCGAAATTGTGGCGCCCGACGGATTTTTCGACTACCGCGCGAAATACACCGACGGAGTGTCGCGGCATGTGTATCCGAATGACATTCCGCCGGAGACGGTCCGGGCGTGCCAGGCGGCGGCGCGGGCGACGTTTCAGGCGCTGGGATGCGCCGGCATGGCCCGGGTGGATATCCGCCTGCGGCCGGATGGAAAGTTCTTCGTCCTGGAATTGAACAACATTCCGGGCATGACGCCAATCAGCCTCCTGCCGGACGCGGCGCGGGCGCACGGGTGGAGTTTTTCGGAGCTTTGCGAAATCATTTTGAATCTGGTATGATGCCGCGAAAAATCAGGAGAAACAATGAACGTACTGAGAGTTCTGGCGAATCCGAAACCGGTCGAGAAGTCAGCCAGCCTGAAGATTGAGCAGGCGTTCATGGAAGCCTTGCGGGCCCGGCATCCGGATGCGCAGGTCGAGACGATCGACCTTTACCGGGACGAAGTGCCGCTGATTGACGAGAAGGTGCTGCCGGCGCATTTCGGCGCACCGCCGGCCGACGAGGAAACCGCGCGCAAAATGGCCCGGCGCGGAGCGATCCTACAGCAATTCATGGGGGCCGACCTGGTGGTGATCGCGACGCCGATGTGGAATTTCAACGCGCCGCCGATGCTGAAGGCCTGGATCGACACCGTGCTGGTGGCGGGCAAGACGTTCCGCTACACGGCGGCCGGGCCCGAAGGCCTGGCCAAGGGCAAGAAGGTGGTGTTGTGCATCGCCAGCGGCGGCGTTTACGAAGGCGCCACGGCGGCGCTGGATACCTTGACGCCCATGCTAAAAACGCAACTGGGTTTCATCGGAATCACTGATGTGGCGGAATTGCGCGCACCGGGTCAGGGCTCGGGCGGGGACAAGGCCAAGGCCAGCACCGCCGCCGCCGTGGCCCAGGCCCGGACGGCCGCGGCCGCCTTTTGAAATCGGGCGGGGCTTGGTTCTCCGCGCCACGCCTGCTGGCCGTCGCGCGGCTGGCGGGAAATAATGTTTTGCACGGGGGGCGGCTGTGGCATAGTGCGCCCCGGTGCTTTTTCACACCGGGAAAGGGCGATACGTGGCATCTTCTGGACCAAAACGGCGCGGCAACCACCGGCGGGATGCCCGGCTGGCGGCGGCCATGCCGGCCGCGGCCCGTCGGCGCGCGGCGGGACGCCGCCTGGCCGGAGTGCTGATGCTGTTGGTCGGAATCCCTGCGCTGGCGGCCGGCGCCTACTGGGGGGGGCGCAAGGCCTGGCGCGCGATGTTTTCCGAAAACGACTTTTTTCTGATCCGACGGATCGAAGTGACCACCGACGGCAGTCTGGGGGCGGATCACATCCGGGAATACGCCCGGGTGCGGGAAGGGATGAATCTTTTTGGCATCCGCCCCGGTGAGGCCCGCGCGATGCTGCTGTCGGTGCCGGTCATTGCTCAGGCGCAGGTGGGCCGGCGTCTGCCGGATACGGTGGTGATCGAAGTGGCCGAGCGAACGGCGGTGGCCCGGCTGGGCCGTCCGGGATCGGGCACGCCGCTGGCCGTGGATAATACGGGGCATGTGCTGGGGCCCAGCTCGGTGCGGGCCAGCCTCCCGGTCATTCTCGGCGTCCGCGACAAAGGACTGCGTCCGGGCGACGTGGTTCAGGATCCCTTGCTGCCGACCGCGCTGTCGGTGCTGGAAATTTGTAATCATGCGACGATTCGCGAGGAACTCGGAGTGGAAACGATCGATGTCGGTCCGGCGGATTATATGGAAGTGGGCTTGACGACCGGCGAGAGGGTGTTACTGTCGCACGACCAGGTGCGGGAGAAGCTGGACCGGTTGCACGCGATGCGCCGCGAGGCGCGCAAGCGGGGCCTGAACCTGGCGGTATACGACATGACGGTGGACCGCAACTTCGTGGGCCGACCGGCCGCCGGGGCGGGCCCGGCGGAGGGAAATTGACGCGCATGGCGGGTCGCGGATGTCGGGAACCCTGCAGGCAAAGAAGGACAGGATGATGAATATGGAGCCAATCGTGGCGCTGGAAATCGGCACCAGCCGGGTGCGCGTGTTCGTGGGGGAGGCGCGGGAAGATGGGGGCCTGATGATCACCGCCGTGGGCGACAGCGCCAGCAGCGGCATGCGCAAGGGGGAGATGTTTCATTTCGACAGCGTCTGTTCCTGTGTGGAGACGGCCCTGCACCAGGCGGAGGAGGCGGCCAACCTCACCATCAACGAAGTCTATCTGGCCATGTCCGGATCGCAGATCGAGGGCATGCCGAACCGCGGGGAGATTCCGGTGGACGGGGAAATCACGCCGGACCATGTCGAGCATGTGTTGCGCGTGGCCCGGGAGGTGACGCTGCCGGCGGACCGCCAGATTCTCCACAGCATCGTGGGACAGTATTCCGTGGACGGGCTGGCCGGGGTGCGGCCCGTGGGCATGACCGGCAAGACGCTGGCCGCCGATGTGCTGATCGTGCACGGGCTCTATTCCCGCATGCTCAACCTGGTGCGAGTGGCCAAAAGCCAGAAACTGGAGGTGGCCGAACTGCTCTTCAGCGGTTTGTGCTCCGCGATGTCCGCGCTATCGGCGGAACAGAAACTGCAGGGTGTCCTGCTGATCGATGTGGGCGGGGGTACGACGGATTACGTGGCCTATGCCCAGGCGCGGATTGCGGACGCCGGCGTCATCAGCGTGGGCGGCGATCACGTGACCAATGACATTGCCCGGGCCTTTCGGCTGCCCACCACCGAGGCCGAGGCGTTGAAAATCCAGTTTGGCGATGCCATGGTCAGCGCGGCCGGTCGCACGCGGCGGCTGGCCCTACCCGCCGGCGCGGGCGAGACGCCCCGCACCGCAAAGTTGTCGGACCTGCAGACCATCGTGCATTTGCGTATGGAGGAGACCCTGGGCCTGATCCGGGCGCGGCTGCAGCAGCAGAAGCTGTTGCATCTGCTGGGCAGCGGCGTGGTGCTGACCGGCGGGGGAGCCTACCTGCGGAACGTCGCCCCGCTGGCCGAAAAAGTGTTTGGCTTGCCCTGTGAGATTGGGGCGCCCCGCAACGTGAGCGGACTGACGGCGAACCTGGCCGTGCCCGAATATGCCACGGGTGTAGGTGCGGTGCTGTGCGGATACAAGAGTGTGCGAACGCGAGCGGAGCAGACCCGTAGCGTCTGGCAGAAGCTCGGACATTGGTTTGGCATCGGGTGAGCGAAGGAGCGGATGATGGCGTCAACCTGGGACAATCCATCGGATGAGGGCGGAGACCTGCGCTGCCGCGTGCTGGTCGCGGCGGTCGGAGGGGGGGGCGGCAGCGTACTGGGCCATGCACTGGCGGACTGGCCCGAACCGCCGCCCGTGGCAGCGGTCAACACGGATGCCCGGGCCCTCGCGGGGACGGGCATCGCTTTGAAAGTCATGATTGGTCGCACGGTGGCCAAGGGCATGGGTACGGGCGGCGATGCGGAACTGGGCCGGTTGGCGGCCAACGAAGACCTCGATGCCCTGCGCGCCCTGGTGACCGACTACGATTTGCTGGTGCTGGTGGCCAGCCTGGGCGGGGGAACCGCCACCGGCGTGGCGCCGGTACTGGCGCGGATCGCCCGGGAGGAAGGACTGCTGACGCTGGCCTATGTGACCACCCCGTTCGAATTCGAGGGCGTGCGCCGCCAGGAACAGGCCCAGGAGGGATTGACCGCCCTGAAACAATATGCCGATGCGGTGGTCGTCCTGCCCAACCAGCGCCTTCATGCGCTGTTGTCACCCGGGACACCGCTGGCGGAGGCGTTTTCTTTCGTGAACCGCATGATGTCGGCCGGCATCCGGGGACTCTGGACACTGTTGGCCCGGGACAACATGCTGAATCTGGATTTCTCCGATCTGCAAAGCCTCGTGGAAAACAGCGGCAATGAATGTTGTTTCGGATATGGCGAAGGCCAGGGCGCCGACAAGGCGACTCAGGCGCTACAGAAGTTGCTCGCCGGCCCGATGCTGGAAAAAGGGCGGGTGGTTGCCAACTCCGGCGCCATGATTCTCAGCGTGATCGGCGGCCCGGACCTGTCGCTCTCGGAACTGGAAATGATCCACCGCCGGTTCCAGGAGGCGGCCCGGCCGGGGGCGCGGATCTCGATGGGCGCGGCGGTGATGGACGATTGGGCGGGGCGTCTGGCGCTGACCGTGCTGGCGGCAGAGCACTGGCTGCCGGCAACACGAGGGGCTGCCGCCGAAACGCCGAAGCCCAGCTCGCCGTTCTTTCGCGAGCCGTCGGCCAAAGAGACGCCCGCGCGCCGGGGGGCCAAAGGCGGGCAGCAGTCCGAACTGCCACTGGGTGGCGCGGCCCACGACCGCGGCCGCTTTCAGGATGTGGCTCCGACCATCTACGCTGGTGCGGATCTGGACATTCCAACATATGCGCGCCGGGGCATCCGGATCCCCAGCGGCACCTCCTGAAGCCTCCCGGCGTAGGATGGGCTTGATGTCGGCTGGGAAAACCGCCACAGTTCCTGAAAATCAACTACAGAAGGGAGTAACAAGCATGAGAAGAGGAAAATGGCTGATTTGGGTGTGGCTGTGGGCCTTGGCGGCTCCGGCGGCCATGGGCGCGGCGCTGGTCACCAAGGGTGCAAACGAGATCGCAGTGGCGGGCAAGTTGGACTTCCAGAGCGGCATGGGGGCGGATTTCAAACTCGACCTGCGCTATGCCTATTTCTTCATCGATCGCTGGTCGTTGGGATTGCGCGGCACGGTAGCGGATAACGACTTTGAAAA
Source organism: Lentisphaerota bacterium (assembly GCA_012514035.1). GTDB lineage: Bacteria > Verrucomicrobiota > Kiritimatiellia > CAIQIC01 > Lenti-01 > Lenti-01. The sequence goes on from JAAZBB010000039.1 coordinate 67,426, forward strand.
TTATTTCAGCGCGGGCGTATTCAGCGAGTACAACTTCTGGCTTCCGGAAGGATTCAAGCCCCTGGTGGGTACGGACCTGGTCCCCTACGTGGGCCTGCTGCTGGATTATCGCCATGCGGAAATCCACAATCTGGGCACGGAAGATGCCGGCATTCTGGGCGGCGAGGCCGGCCTGAAGTTCTTCCTGACCGATACGACGGCCGTTACACTGGCACTGGTGGGCGAAGTCGCCTCGGAGGATGTTTACGTTGACGATGACGAAGCGACCAACCGGGACCTCTACCTGATGCTGGGCATGCGGTTCTATTTCTAGCTGTCGCCGGCAAGTAAGCCACTGAAGGGCGCGGGTTATTCCGCGCCCTGTTTGTTTCGGCGTCAAGGGACGCATGGTCGTTTTGAGGCAACCCTGCCCCAGCAGAACGGCCATACGCCCCGCGCCGCGCCAAGCGCCGGCCGAAAATGCGGTTGAAATACCGCTTCGGCTGGGGTATTCATCGACGAGTTTCTGTTCCGCCGCCGGTGGACAGATGCGGAGGGATGGCTGAGCGGCCTAAGGCACCCGACTCGAAATCGGGCGGGCGTTAAAAGCGTCCCGTGGGTTCAAATCCCACTCCCTCCGCCAGCCTTCGCCCGCGCGCAGCCAAGCGCGTTGACCCCCGCGACCTTGCGTCGCGGGTGAACCCGGTCTGGCAAGAGCATGGCCCCTGCCAATAATCTCGCCCAAAGGCGGGAACCCGCCGGGCCGCTCTGGAGGGCCGGCTTCCATGCCGTCCGGGCTGTATCTGTAGACCGTCCCGCTGAGCTGGGGGCTATCATGTTTTATTGACAGGATTACAGGATCATCTGTTGGGAAAGGTTTTGTGCGTGGTCCCAACACACCGGGCTGTTGGGAAAGGTCGGGCGGGCCAAGCCGGAATGGAAAGAGACGAGTTTTTAACAGGAAACCCAGGAAAACAGGATCGGCAATGTGTGTGGCCCATGTCGAAAACCTCGCCCGAAGGACGGACAAAAGCGCGAAAGTACAATTCATTATTCATGAACCGGACCCTTTTCGCGCTTGTTTCGCGGCAAAAAAATAGGTCTGATTTTTCCACAGCCGCGTGGAAACGTAATTTCCTTGTAGGAAACACGATCAGTCCACGGCGGCACAAAAAACCTCAAGCGGTAAGTTCTCCACGTAAGATTGACTTACGCGACAAATTGACCCAGAGGAATCGGGCGGGGCTGAAAATGGCTGGAGGGACAGATCGTAAATAATAGTGCGAATAGTAGATTACGGGACTGACCCTTTCGCGGGACTGACCCTTTCGATTCTACCGTGTTGGATCTGTCCGGTCCAACGGCCTTCGACGGTGGCGGCGATTCGGAAGCGTAGGGCGTGATGCTTGGGTTGCAGGGCGAGAAAGAAGGTCACGCGCGAGGTCGAAAATGTCGCGATGAGCGAACCGGGCAGGGCGTGGCGAAGTTCATCCGTCCGCCGCCGGATGTAATCGATCCGGTTTACGCGGGGAAAATGTTGGTAGATCAGGAGCGACGGACCGGAGGACCAGAGGGCGATGGCTTCTCTCCAGAAAAGGAACTTGGAGGAATCCTTGCGGCCATAGGGGCGGGATTTGACCTCCAACCCGTTGTCGGGATCGAGAAAGACGAGGTCGCAGGATGGCGCGCGCTGGGCGAGGGCCTTGAGCCATTCGTCGCGTTCGCAGGCGGCATCCGGGACGATGGCGGAGAAATATTCGGCGTTGGGGAGGACATCGGTCTGTTCAATCAGCCCAACGTGACGCCGGGGATTCTGCCGCAAGGCCGCGCGGAGGGCGTTGAACAGGACGGGGTCGAATCCCTCCCAGCGGTCCGGTTGGTCCAGATAACCGGTGGTTTGCCCGTCGGTGCGGCCGTCGTCACGCGTCAACATCCAGGCGACGAGGATGCGAAAGCCGCTGGCTGAATGAATAGCCCGGATCAGCCCGTACTTCCGGTAGTCGTTGACGTCGCCGACATACTGGTTCTTCACGGCGGATGGGCTCAGGTCAGGGTGATGTCGAGGCGGAGGCCGAGGGCGGCGGCGAGCTTGCGCAGGGTGGAGAGGCGGATGTCGCCCGTGCCGTGTTCCAGGCGGGAGATCGCGGACTTGGTGGTGCCGATCTTGCCGGCCAATTCCATCTGCACAAGGCCTTTGGCCTTGCGGGCGCTTTTCAGCGCGGCGGCCAGTTGGCGGCCATCGGTTTCCGTCAGGCGCAGCGGGGGCGGCGGGGGGCGCTTGCGGGGCTTGGGTCTGGGTCGGATCATGCCGGCAGGTTAGCAGTTCTGTGAACAAGCGCAACTTGTCCGTCGAAATAGAACAAAAATGAGGCAGGAGGGGCGGGTTAGCGATAATGTGAACAAACGCAACCCGCCCGATGAGGTTTATGGGAGACAAGCAATGAAGAGCTGGTTAGCAGTAATGTGAACAGATTACCGGAACTTGGTGGGGAGGGGAGAGGCAGGGGGGCTGTGGGGGGAGAGAGACTGGAGACGATAGACTTGAGACTGGAGACGGGGGCCGGAAAGTCTCAGGTCTACAGTCTATAGTCTGGAGTCTGCCGCGCAGCGGCGGGGCGGGGCCAGACTTGTCGCGTGCATCATCCAGGTTGGAAACGGCTCGCTTGCCCGTCCGGGGCGGGCTTGTCCGCCTGGGGTGTCCGTCCGCGGTGGAGGGATTCGGCTAGGGATGGGGCGGGACCTCAAATGGGGATCACGTTACCGATGATTGCCGGTTGACAGGGGTTACCAAACAGAATATCAATATTGCATAGATGTTTGGTAAAAGGACGTGCGTCCATGTTTCTGAAGGACATGCTGAAGGAAGAGCTGGCGAATTCGCGGCGGATCCAGGCGGACGTCGAAGGCGCCTTGCGCAAGCTGCCGCCGGGGGCCTTGGTGCGCAAGAAGGTCGGGGGCCGGGTCTATTGCTATCTGGCCGAGCGGAAGGCGGGCAAGGTGGTGTTTGCCTATCTCGGGAAATTGCCCGCCGGGGAAATCCGCCGCTACGAGGAGGCCAAGCAGCGGCGGGCGGATTATCGCAAGCAACTTCGCGATCTGAAGCGACAAATCCGCTATCTGGAGAAGGCCATCCGCTTAAAATTGTGAAGCGAGGCGATTGCGTATTTGCGGGACGGTCACGGAACATGATACATATTTCCGCATGAAGAAGGCGCTGGGGGTGCTGAGTAAGCTGGAGCGATGTGGCGCGATCGCCAGGCCTGATTGCTTTGGGCAGAAATTGGATCATCGGGCACGATTGAGAAATCTACCCTGGCCCGACAAGGTCAAGGTCGTGATTGAACTGCAGAAGATCGCCAAGCCCATCCTTGCCGCGCGCGGGAAAACCGTGACCGTCTGGCCGGAAGATTGATCCGTTCCTCTCGCCAAGAACGCCAAGGGGAGGGCGTTTTTGACAGGATTCACAGGAGGGACAGGATGAGGAGATTTTCACATGGAGACGCGGAGTCACGGAGACAGTTTAACTACGAATCACGCGAATAGCACGAAAGGGGAAGGGCGGGGATTCGCGAGGAGGGGTTGGAGGAAATCGCGGCGCACTATAACCTCCAACCCGTCGGGGATTTTCTCCTGCGGATCGCGAGGCTGGGAGCGGAATGGCTGCGCGTGTCCAAAATTGTCAACCGTGTCTTTGGAAAAGTTAGCGTTAGTGTGAACGAGCGCGAGGCGGCGAAGTAGGCAGGCCGATCGGGCCGAAGGCGTTTTTAAGTGGGCATGTCATTATGCCCTATTCCCGGTGTAAGAATAAGCCGTCAAAATTCTCAAAGAAGAGAATCTTAATTGGGTGGCGCCACTAATTGGTTTCGCCTTTGACTTCAAAGGGCACGGGCATTCCAAAGAAATCGGTGTCCTTTAAAATATCTCGAATATAGCCTCTGGCGAGTAAAGTGGCATGTGATTGGAAGAACCACTGATATTGGAGGTAATCCTGCTCAATAAATGAAGGCTTATTAATCTTGTAGAAAAGCAAAAACTTAATTCTGCAAGATGAAAGCTCATCGGGGGCAGACCCGTCCGTGGGTTCTTCACCTAAAAATGCTTTAATGGTGATTTCTGCATTCTGAATCATCCGGTATGGATGTTCGTCTTCCGGTTTTTTCTTAAACTGTGGCTTAAGGTTAAACGAATATTTTATGTGCCCTTTACTATTAGGCACGGGCTTTTTAATTTCTTGGTATTCGCTTGAAACAAGCTTAACGCTGTCGAGCTCAATTCCTTTTAGAATTTCAGGGTGTTGGTTTACCATCGGGGTTCTCCTGCGTATGCCTTCGCCGCACTAAAAATATAGGGCTTGGTTTGTTCTGCTGCGTAGTGCACATCAAAATGCTGGACAATAGTATGAGAGGGTCTTTCTATACATTGTTCTAGAGACTGTTTGATAAAATCATTCAGTGACCGATCGGCTTGTTTTGCGGCGATGGCAACTTTTTTGTGCAGGTCTGAACCAATACGGATGTTGAAAGAGCCGCTAAATGGACGGTCCGGCTCTTTCGACTGCGCGGTGCATGTGGCCAGATAATCGTCAACGGCCTCTTTGAAAGCGGCTTCAAGTTCTTCGATTGTGTTGCCATGGTAAGTGACAAGGTCATTGATGAACTCTATGCGTCCGTAGAGGCATTTGTCTTCAATGCTTGTTTCGAGAGATCCAAGATAACCCTTAAACTCAAAGTATTTTTTCATTTGATCAAACCCACTTCTTTCAGTGAATCAACCACTAAACCGACTTGGTATACGCGAAGGTTTTTATCCGGGTGGGGCTCGTGCAGGTTAATAATATGTCTTGTGTCTGTATGAATGAACTTTCGCCTGGAGCCGTTCCCCGATATTTCTTGGTAACCTAGCTTCCGCAGGAGGGTGACTAGATCGGACCAAGGGAAATCACGGGGTGTTGGCTTTGAGGTTAATTTTCCTAGTAACTTGTCGGCTGTAGCCATTTGTTTTTCCAAACAACAGAATCATGGTGCAACTATACGGTAGTTGCAGGTGTTGGCAACAATATATTCTTGAAAAATTCTTGAAAAATCAAAATGTGCCATTTTTTTTGAAAAATTACTGAATATGGAGGCCATAATATCGATTAACATGCTGCAATACAACTTGTTGCCGACATCAATTGAATTCTGATTCTCAGTGGAAAACGGCCGTTTCGGGCCTTTTTAAGCCGTTTTGGGGTGTTTGAGACAAAAATTGGAAAATGGCGGGATTTAGCCGACTTTTTGCGAATTTTGCCTGAAATTGTGAAAATCGGCGAAAAATCCGAAAAACAGGCTGAAAATCGCGAAAAATTTGATTTCGGAGCCGTTTGGAGGCGTTTTAGGCCAAAAAATTGGCTCAAAATGGCCTAAAAATGGCCATTTTGGCGATTTTGGGGCTCAAGCCGCGATTTGTGGCAGAGGGGGCCGCGGAGCGGCGAGCGGCTCACGGCGACCGGGAGTCGCCGGAGCCGGAACGGATTCACCCACGGGGCAAGCCCGTGGGGGTCTTGGCAGCCCCGGCCTCAGCGAGGCCGGCTACAATGGGGCGAAAGCGGCGTCGAGCCGCCGCACTCCAAATGAACAGCCCGGCTACAACATTCTGACTGCTGAATTGCCACTCCGTTCGCGGGGCTCTCTCGTTCGCCGCGAGACGCGGCGCTATAGACTTCGCGTTCGCCCGGCGCCTGGCCGGCTTGGGCTCGGCACTCAGCTATTCTGACCTCTGAACCCTATTTCTTGGCTGCGAGAGCAGCCAAGAGCTTCTCTGGCGTCACTGGGATTTCGAAGAAGTCGATGCCGGTGGCGTCTTGGATGGCGTTCAATACCGCGGGGGCGACGCCGACGACGGGGTGTTCGCCGATGCCGCGGGCGCCGAAGGGGCCGACTTCGCCGGGGTTTTCGACGCAGTCGATGGTCTGCTTGCCGGGGGCGTCTTTGATGTTGGGGAAGCGGTA
>JAAZBB010000040.1 GCA_012514035.1 Lentisphaerota bacterium
CAGAAAGATGCCGATGATGTACATCCAGCCCCAGCAGCAGAAGAAGGTTTTGAGCTTGGCAAAGAACGGAATCATGTCCGGGGCGACAAACGGAGCGCGGTCCAGGGCGGCGCGCGCCCCGAGCAGGGCTATCCCGGCCAGCAGGATGGGGAGGCCGTAAAGCATCAGGCTGGGCAGTATCGCGCTCAAAATGGTCATGATGCCCACGAAGGTCATCCAGCCGCGCAGACCGTCGGGCAAGGAGACCCGGCCTTCCGTGCCGGTGGGGGATTGCAGCGCGGCGAAGGCCTCGCTGGCGGGGATCCAATGGGCCAGGCCATCATGCCATACCAGCGCCGACGGCGCGAGTTCGCCGGCAATGAATTTGGTCCGGACAAAGGCTTCCTCGTGCGGACCGCTTTTGTCGCGGGTTTGGGGGTTCACGTAGTACCAATTGGCCATGAATCAACCTCCGGATGAGAAACGATACGATAGGAAGGCGGGAGAAGGAAAGAAAAGAGTTGAGCGGCTTGCGGCCAGAAGATGGCTGTGTCAGGATGGCGCCCTCCCGATGGAAAAGGAGCTGCCATGAATTGGAAAATTTTCGCCTCGACCTTTGTCCTCGTCTTTCTGGCGGAGCTGGGCGACAAGACCCAGCTGGCGGTAATGCTCCAAAGCGCGGTGCACGGTCGGCGCCTGGTGTTTTGGGCGGCCAGCTCCGCGCTGGTCGGATCCGTAGTCCTGGGGGTGTTGCTGGGCGGGGTGCTGTCGCGCCTGCTGACCGTGCGGCTCATTCACGCCCTGGGCGGAACCTTGTTCATTGTCATCGGGATTTGGATGCTTTACCGGGTGTGCCATCCGGGACCGGATGCCGCTCCGGTGATGGATTCGGTGGCGGAAGTGGCTGCCCGGCCAGATCCCGGGCCGGAGCCATAGTAGGCGGGCCGCCGGCCGCATGAGGCGGAACTCGCCGGCGCGAAATCGAACATTGATTGCGGGGAGGGGGGAGGCTAAAGTGCGAAATCAGGCTGATTTGAGGTAATTCCATGGCATATCCCCATTCCGAGATCGAAAAAAAGTGGCAGCAGTACTGGGAGCGGAACCAGACGTTCCGGACTCCGGACGACGTGGATCCCGCGCGTCCCAAATTCTATGTGCTGGACATGTTTCCGTATCCCAGCGGACATGGCCTGCACGTGGGGCATCCCTCCGGCTATACGGCCACGGACATCGTAGCGCGTTACAAGCGCATGAAGGGATTCAACGTCCTGCACCCCATGGGCTACGATTCGTTCGGGCTGCCGGCACAGCAGTACGCCGTCGAACACGGCATCCATCCGCGGGTCACGACCGAGCGCAACATTGCCAACATCGAGCGGCAGATCAAGATGCTGGGCTTCTCCTACGACTGGGCGCGCCGCATCGCGACGACGGACCCCGAATATTACCGCTGGACACAGTGGATTTTCCTGCAGATGTTCAACAGCTGGTTTGATCCCGGAGCGCGCAAGGCGCGTCCGATCGCCACGCTTGAGGAAAAACTGCGCGCCCAGGGCCTGGCCGGGGAGGAACTGCGCCGGGCGGTGGATGGATGCCGCCTGGCCTACATGGCCGAGGTGCCGGTGAACTGGTGTCCCGCCCTGGGTACGGTGCTGGCCAACGAGGAAGTCACCAATGAAGGACGCTCCGACCGGGGCAATCATCCCGTCTATCGGCGGGCCCTCAAGCAATGGATGCTGCGGATCACGGCCTATGCGGATCGGCTGGTGGAGGATCTGAAGCTGGTGGACTGGCCTGACTCCATCAAGCTCATGCAGCGAAACTGGATTGGGAAGTCGGAAGGCGCCGAGGTCCTGTTCCCGGTGGCCGGGGCCGATTCCGCCATTCGGGTCTACACCACGCGGCCGGACACCTTGTACGGGGCCACCTACATGGTGCTGGCGCCGGAACATCCCCTGGTCGGGCAAATCACGACCCCCGAGCGGCGCGCGGAAGTGGCGGCCTATGTCAACGCGGCGGCGCGAAAGTCCGAGGTCGAGCGCATGACGGAGGGCAAGGAAAAGACGGGCGTCTTTTCAGGCGCCCTGGCCGTCAACCCGGTCAACGGGCAGAAGATTCCCGTCTGGGTGGCGGACTACGTGATGATGGGGTACGGCACCGGAGCCATCATGGCCGTGCCCGCCCACGACACGCGCGATTTCGAATTCGCGCAGAAATTCGGTCTGCCCGTCGTCCAAGTGGTGCAACCCCCCGCGGGAGAGGACTGGCGCGGCTTTGTCGGCGACGGCATCGCCGTCAATTCCGGGGCGTATGACGGATTGCCGACCGCGGAGTTCAAGAAACGGATCACGGCCGACCTGGAGGCGAAGGGGCTCGGACGGTATGCCGTGAACTATAAACTGCGCGACTGGATTTTCAGCCGCCAGTGGTACTGGGGCGAACCGTTCCCGATCGTACACTGCTCGTCCTGCGGCCCGGTCGGCCTGCCCGAAGACCAGCTGCCGCTGCGGCTGCCGGAGCTCGACGACTTTACTCCGGAAACAACCAGCGATCCCGATGCACCCCCCCGGCCGCCGCTGGGGCGGGTCAAGGCGTGGGCGGACACGACCTGTCCGGCCTGCGGCGGACCGGCCACGCGCGAACTCAATGCCATGCCGCAGTGGGCGGGGTCTTGCTGGTATTACCTGCGCTTCCTCGATCCCCGCAACGCTTCGCGTTTCGTCGACCCGGAGCGGGAAAAATACTGGATGAGTCCCCATGGCGTGGATCTCTACGTGGGAGGGGCCGAGCATGCCGTCCTGCACCTGCTGTATGCCCGCTTCTGGCACAAGGTGCTGCATGACCTCGGCCATGTATCCGGTCCCGAGCCCTTCGGCCGACTCTTCAATCAGGGCATGATCCGGAGTTTCGCATACCGCGATCGCCGCGGCGTGTGCATCAGCTATGACAAGGTCGATCTCAGCGGGGACCGGCCGCGCCACGTGGATACCGGCGAGGAACTGGCGGAATCCGTCGAGAAAATGTCGAAGAGCCTGAAAAACGTGGTGACTCCCGACGGCATCGTTCAGGAGTATGGCGCCGATTCCCTGCGGCTCTACGAGATGTTCATCGGCCCCCTGGAGGGTTCCAAGCCGTGGAATACGCGCGACGTGCCCGGCGTGCACCGGTTCCTCAACCGCGTTTGGCGCATGGTGCTCGGCGACGAGGAGGGGGCCCTGCCGCTGCTGGCCGAACAGGCGCCGGAGGAAATCGAACGGGAACTGCACCGGCTGATCAAGCGGACCGGCGAGTACATCGAGTCCATGAAGTTCAATACGGCGGTGGCGGCCATGATGGAGTTCGTCAACGCCGTCTATCGCGTGGGCTCGGTCCGCCGGGACCAGGCGGAACGCTTTGTCCTGGTCCTGGCGCCTTTCGCGCCGCATCTTGCGGAAGAATTGTGGAATCGGCTCGGCCATCCGGACAGTCTGGCCCGGGAACCGTGGCCGGCCTGGAGCGCCGAGCACCTCCAGGAAGAGACGCTCGAAATTCCCGTGCAGGTGAACGGCCGGGTGCGCGGCCGCATCCATGTGCCGGTCGCGGCCGGTGAGGAAGACGTGCTGGCCGCGGCCTTGGCCTGTCCCGAGGCGGCGCCATTTCTGGCCGGGAAAACGGTCCGGAAACGCATCTACATTCCGGGGCGCATGGTGAACCTGGTGGTTGCAGGATGAGGAAGCCCGGCCCGGGAACGGAGGACTCCAGATGAGCGACTTCTCGGACATGATTCAGGGGCGGATGCAAAACCGCAAAGTCCAGATCAAGGGCCAGAATATCAAGCAACTCGACCTGTTTGCCTCGCTGTCCGAACGGGAGCACCCGGTCTCCGCGCCGAAAACCGCGCCGCCGCCGCGCCAGGAAGTTGAATTGGTGCTGCCGCCGCCCGGCACGCCTCCGGACGTGGTTGCGGATGTCCGGGCGGCGCTTTCGGAGTCCGGACAGCGGGCGGAGGTCGTGCCGGCGTCGCCGGGTCCGTCAACCCCGCCATTGCGGACGGGAATCTATCACCGGCCCCGCCGCCCGGCGCCGCCGTCCGCCGCCATTCGCCCGAGGACCCCGTTGCCGGGCCGCTTTTCCTTTCGGCATGTGCGGGACTGGTTCTCCGGCGTGGAATTGAATCGCCGGCACGTCTCCCTGGTGATTCTGCTGATCGTGCTCGTGGCGGCGGTTGCGTTTTGGACGGCCTGTCCGCGGCGGGTGAAAACCACCCCGGGGGTATTGCTGGACCTGAAAGAAGCGACGGACGCGGCCGTTCGTCCCGTGGCCGCCGTGACTCCGGTGGAAGCGACGCCCGGGGCTTCGCCTGCCCAGCCATCGACTCCGGCCGCTCCCCAAACCCCGGCCGCGACCGGGATGCCGGCCGAAGAGTGGAACCTGCCCGGGATGGAGGCGACGCGCCGCGGTCAAGAGGTGTATATCCAGTTCACTGCGCCCATCTTTGTGTCAACCGACCGGATTTCCGTGGAGGGCATGAAGGCCTTGAAAACGCTGGCAGGCCGGTTGCAGACTCTCCAGTCCGGCGCCCGCGTGGTGGTCACCGGTCATACTGACGACGTGCCGTTGAGCCGGCCCACGCCCCAGTTCCAGAATAACGCGGATTTGGCCGCCGCCCGCGCCCGCGCGGCCCTCGAGCATCTGGCCCAGTTCACCCGGGCTAACCCGCGATTGACCTTCGAGCCGCGTACAGGCGAACCGGCTCAGGCCCCGTATCCCAACGATACGCCCCAAAACCGCCGTTTGAACCGCACGGTGACCGTGCAAGTGGCGCCTGCGCCCTGAGCGGGCCTGCGCAACCGGGAGCGACCCATGGCCGGCGAATACGTCTTCAACCTCAATCATCTGACCCGCCAGTATGACTCCCTGACGGTGCTCGATGACATCACGCTCGCGTTTTTCTTCGGCGCGAAGATTGGCGTGATCGGCGGCAACGGCGCCGGCAAGTCTTCGCTGCTGAAGATCATCGCGGGGCTGGATAAAGATTACCATGGGGAATGTATGGTGGCTCCCGGCGTACGGGTCGGCTACCTCCCGCAGGAACCCCAGTTGGACGAAACCAAGGATGTGGCCGGCAACGTGGCCGCCGGCGCAGCCGCCGCCCAGGCCATCCTGGACCGCTACGACGAACTCTGCGGCCGCCTCGGCGAGGCGCTCTCCGACGCGGAGTCGGAAAAAGTCAACAATGAGCTCGGTCGCCTCCAGGATCTGATCGATTCGCGCGATTTGTGGAGCCTGGACAGCCAGATCGAACGGGCGATGGATGCCTTGCGCCTGCCGCCCGGGGAGGCGGAGGTCCGCACCCTCTCCGGCGGTGAAAAACGACGCGTCGCCTTGTGCCGCCTGCTGCTGTCGAATCCCGATGCGCTGCTGCTGGACGAACCGACCAACCACCTCGACGCGGAAACCGTGGCCTGGCTTGAGGAATATCTCAAAAAATTCAGCGGCACCCTGGTGGTGGTGACCCATGACCGGTATTTCCTGAACAATGTGACCGAATGGATCCTGGAAATGGACGCCGGCCGCGGCTATCCCTTCAAGGGCAATTACGAGAAATGGCTGGAGGCCAAGCAGGCGATGGCGGCGACCCAAACCCGGCAGAATGCCGCCCGCCAGAAAATGCTCCAGCGCGAACTGGAGTGGATCCGGCTGAATCCGTCTGGCCGCCAGTCCAAGAACAAGGCGCGCCTCTCGCGCTACGAGGAGTTGGCCGCGCAGCAGGTGGACACCCGCGAGGATGTGCTCGAAATCCAGATCCCGTCCGGCGCGCGGCTGGGCGACCTGGTCGTGCGGGCCGATCATGTGCGCAAGGTCTATGGCCAGCGTTTGATCATGGACAAGGTGTCGTTCAACCTCCCGCGCGGCGGCATTGTGGGCGTGATCGGTCCCAATGGCGCCGGCAAGACCACCCTGCTGCGGATGATCGTCGGCGAAGAGCAGCCCGATGGCGGCACGCTGGAAATCGGCCCCACCGTCGTGCTCTCCTACGTGAACCAGTTCCGCGATAGCCTGGACCCGTGCCGGTCGGTCTACGAGGAGATTACGGGCGGCCAGGAGACCCTGGACCTGGGCGGCAAACCGATGAACGGGCGCGCCTATTGCACCCGCTTCAATTTCCGCGGCGCCGACCAGCAGAAAAAAGTCGGGGAACTGTCGGGCGGCGAACGCAACCGCGTGCATCTGGCCAAGCTCCTGCGGCGCGGCGGCAACCTGCTGCTGCTCGACGAACCGACCAACGACCTCGACGTGACGACCCTGCGCGCCCTGGAGGAGGGCATCCAGTCGTTCGGCGGCTGTGCCGTGGTCGTGAGCCACGACCGGTGGTTCCTCGACCGCATCGCCACCCACATCCTCGCCTTCGAGGACGATGGCACGGTGACCTGGTTCGAGGGCAATTTCGAGGGCTACCATGAACAGCGCCGGCGGCGGCTGGGAGAGGCGGCGGACCAGCCCCGGCGCATCCGGTTCCGCCCGATCTAGCCATGCGTTTCGTGCGCGCCAGTCTGGGGGTCCTGCTGGGGATGGCCATCACCTCAATCGCGCCGGGCCAGGACCTGCCCGTGCCACGGAGCGGCCGGTCGCCGGTTTCCAGCGCGGACCGCCGGTTCCGGGTGTCGGGCATGACATCCGCCGAAAACCTGGTGCTGGCCGGCAAGCTCTCCGAGCTGGCGGGCCGAATCGAGTCGCTGACCGGCATGCCGTTGCCGGGAGCGCCCGGCCGGATGCTCGGCGTGATGGTGCAGAGTGCATCCTCCGCCGACCAGGAGGTGCTCAAGATGCAGGGCTGGGACGATGGGCGCTTCTATCAGCGGCTCGTCGTTCCCGGTTCGCTTCGCCTCGATGGGGAAGATCTGCTGGAGGCCGCCGGCTGGCTGGTTTTGAACCGCTACGCCGCCGAATACACTCCCGCGGCCCAGCGCGCGGGCATGGGCCCCGGCGTGCCCGAGTGGATCTCCGTCGGCCTGGTTCAAAATACGCAGGCCGCCCTGCGCTCCCGCAACCGGGATTGGATCGCCCGCGAACTGGCCGACGGCCGCCCCATGCCCCTGGCCACGGTGATCAAGCAGGAGGTCCTGCCGCCGGGCCGCTGGCGCGAAAAAGCCTATGCTGCCGCTGCGGTCGAATTCCTCCTGCCGGATGGGGATCTGAACACGTGGGCCCGGCTGTTCAAAGCCGTGGGAACGCGCCAGGCCATCGATGCGGCCTGGCTGCGCAACACCAGCCCGGCCTTGCGGGACCGTCATCCCGAAGAAGCCTGGCGGACGTTCCTGCTGGCGAGTGCGCGCAGCCGAAGTGTCGAGGCCTGGAGTGATCGCGGGCTGCAGATCGAGGACCAACTCCTGGATGGGCTGAACTTCCGGCCACGGGATCTGGGTTCCGACATTCCCGCCGATGTGCCGCGGGAATTGTTTGCGCGCGACCTGATCGAATACCGCGGCCAACCCTGGACGCTGGCGGTCGCGGCCGCCTTGTCCCTGCAGGTGCAAAGCCTCAAGCTTGGGGCTCCGCCGGTGTTGCAGGGCGTGCTGGCTTCCTATGCGTCATTCTTTGATCATCTGACGGTTCCCCCGGCGGAAAAAACACCGTGGTGGAAACCCGGCAAGAAAGAACCGGCCCAAAACCGGCCGCCCGACGATGTCACCTGGGTTCTGGCATTGAACCAACTCTGGCTGCGCGCGGAACGTGCCCATCAAGAGTTCCTGGAACATCACCAGGCTCGCAAGCGGTACGTGGATGCCTACGATGCGCCGGCGTCATCCGCGTTCGATGAACCAGGTCCCGAAGACCAGGCCTTGCCCCGCACCCGCATTCACCGCTATGTGGATCGAGTGGACGAACAGCACCGCCGGGCGGTCCCGCGGGAACCGGCGACAACCCCCTGACATCATCCCCGGTGCGGGGAAAAAATCAGCCGTACGCGTCTACTTTTCCTTGATCATCACCAATGCCATTTTGAATGGCTGAACGGCATGAAGGGCGTGGGGAAGGTTGGCGGGCATGATGACCATGTCGCCCGTTTTGGCGCGCAGATCTTTGCCGTCAATGGTGATTTTCACCGCCCCGGCGAGGATCCAGACCATGGCATCGTAAGGCGCGGAATGGGTGCTCAGGCCTTGACCTTTGTCAAAGGCGAACAGGGTCACCGTGCCGGACTTTTTGCCGATGAGGGTACGGCTGACGACCGCTCCGGGCTGGACCGCCACCATGGCCGCCATCGGCAGGGCACGGGATATCAATTCTTCCTGGATTTCCACTTTTTTCGGACTGGCCATGGCATGCTCCTTGGTTCGAGTTGGTCGGATCCCGAGGTGTGTTTTCGTGACGGAATTGCCGGCAGCAAGCTGCCGTCGGTCGCAGCGACATCACCCAGCCTGAATGGACTCTTCAGGGTGGGCACTCTATGTCTTTTGGCGCGCGTGGCCATCTGGTCCGGTCAGGCGGAGCCGGCATCGATCTGACGCAGGGCTTCATAAACAACCACGGCGACGGCGCTGGAAAGGTTGAGAGACCGGACGTGGTCGGTCCGGATTGGGATGCCCAAAACGGCGCGGGGAAATGTGGCCAGTAGATCCTCGGGTAGGCCTTTGGTCTCGCAGCCAAATACGAGCACGTCACCAGACCGATAGGCCACCTGGGTATACGGACGAGAACTGCCGGTGCTGTAGAGAAAAAACCGCCCGGGCCGCAGGGCTTCGAGCAAGGCCGGCCAGGAGGGATGAACCTGAACCTGGACGGATGGCCAGTAATCGAGGCCCGCTCGCCGCAGGCGGGAATCCGTGATCTTGAAGCCGAGCGGTTCGATGAGATGGAGCCGACTGCCCGTGGCTGCACACAGACGTGCGATGTTGCCGGTGTTGGGGGGGATTTCCGGTTGGACCAGCACGATATGAAGGGGACTGCTCGGCCAGGAAAATACGAAATCAGCCTTGCGGGCATGAGCATGCTTCATGTGGGCAAAATATCAGGAAAACCAGGATTCCGCCAAGGTGGATCCGTCCTGATCAACAGGTCACATCCTGCTGGAGGGACCGCGCGACAATCCCCATGAGCGGTTCGTGCCAAGTTGAATCGCTGGGGAGGCGTGTCCGTTTGGCTTTCCAATGAGCTACATACGAAACAGCTTTGCGCAGCGCGGTATTGCAGCCTATCGTATTCTGAATTGTTAAAAAATATTACATAAAGCGAATTCCTTCAATGGATTGCATTATTCTGACTCCTGGTTGTTGACTCGATTCCATCAACTCCGGGAGATGTTCAGCATGTGCCCGGGGGATTCGTAGGCCCAATCACATCCATCCCAATCCATATGTTCGGTCTCAGATCCAGTCAGATTCGTGGGGCTATAAACAACAATCACACTTAATTAATAATGATTTATATATATTTTATTGTATATAATTTACCACATTCCACATGAGTATGTTATAAAAACCATGATTAATTAATACTGATTTATAGTACTCGGTTTGGATCCTGGATTATCGAAGGGAAAATACGTCACTCGGCTGTTACTTGCGGAAATCTGATTTGATTGGACATGGCTCTGGCGGGCGCGGGTTCTCCCTTGCAAGGGGGGGGGAATTGGATAATGATTGGTTTTTGAGATTAGGCGGATGTTGACATGCGCATTGTGATCATAGGCGGTGACCAGACCGGGGCCCATTTGGCCGAAAAGTTTTGTGCGGATGAACACGACGTGGTGGTGATTGACTCCTCCTCCGAGGCTTTGGCCGAATTGGATGCCCATTTGGACCTGATGACGGTTCATGGAAATGGTGCCGATCCAGCCGTTCTGGAAGAGGCCGATGTCGAACGGGCGGATATGGTTGTGGCAGTCACGGACCGTGATGACACCAATCTGCTGGCCTGTATCTTTGCCCGTGCCCGGGGAGTGGGCCGAACGGTCGCACGGGTGTCATCTTCTTCTTACTCTACCAGCCGTCACATCGACTTTCGATCCTTGGGCGTGGATTTGCTGGTGAACCAGTATGATGAATACGCCCGGGACCTGTACAACGTCTTGCGGCTGCCCGGCACCATCGAGGTGGCGGACCTGCTGGATGAACGGGTCATGGTTGTAGGCATGTCCGTTCATATGGACAGTCCCCTCCTGGGCAACTCGTTGAAGAACTTTTCGAATCGGGAGTGGCTGCAGAAAATCCGTTTCACTGCGGTAGTTCGCGGAGACCAGATCATGACTCCGCACGGCGATACGACCTTCCTGGTTGGTGATGAGGTCTATTTCGCGGGTGAAACAGAGGCCGTGGCGGATTTCATGCAATGGGCCTGGCCGGAGCAGAAGCGTTTCCAGCGCGTGGTGATCGCAGGCGGGGGCGAATTGGGCCTGCAACTGGCCAGGATGCTCGAGCATACCCGCATGCAGATTGTGCTGATCGAACAGGATGAGGAGCGGGCGGATTTCTGTTCCGCCCAGCTCAACCGCACCCTGGTGATCAAGGGCGATGCCCTGGATCAGGAGACCTTGGCGGGCATCGGCGAGGCCGAAGACATGGCCTACGTGGCGGCCACGGGCAGCGACGAGCACAATATCATCGGTTGCCTGGTGGCGGAAAAATACGGGGCGCGGTTCACCGCCGCCCAGGTGGGCAAGAGGGAATACATCGGCATCATCAACCAACTACGCCTGCTGGACCGGATCGTGGATCCGCGCCTGGCGATGGTCAATTCCATCCTGCATTTTGTGCGCGGCAAGAATGTGCAGGCGGCGGCGATTCTGGCGCGCCTGCCCGGGGAACTCATCGAGTTGCGGCTGTCCGCGAAGCATAAATGGGCGGGCAAGGCCATCAAGGACCTGAAAATTCCCGATGGTGTCATCATTGTAACCACCTTGCGGAAGGCCCAGGTGCAAACGCCCACCGGCGATCTGCTGTTGTCCGCCGGCGACCGGGTGGTGGTTTATTGCCTGCCGGCCGCGGTTCCCAAAATGGAACCGCTGTTCACGGCCTGAAGGGGCAGCCGATGAATTTTAAACCCGTCTTCCACGTGATTGCCTGGCTGCTGGGCGTAGTGGGTCTGCTGATGGGGGTCTGCGGTCTCGTGTCCTTTCTGCACGGGGAGTCGGCAAGGGTGTGGTCGGCCTTGGGGTATTCCGCAGCGGGAACGGTGGGCGCAGCCGTCCTGTTATGGCTCCCGACGCGGAACGAACAGGAATTGTCTCGTCGGGACGGGCTCGGCGTGGTCGCCTTCGGCTGGTTGCTGGCCGGGCTGGCCGGTTCGGCGCCGTTCCTGCTTTCTGGCGTCATCACCTCGCCAGTGGCGGCGCTGTTTGAAACGGTGTCGGGCATGACGACCACCGGGGCTTCGGTCATTCCAGTCCTGGAAAACGTTCCCAAGGGGCTGCTGCTCTGGCGGTCGATGAGCCAGTTGATCGGCGGCATGGGCGTGCTGATCCTGGTCGTGGCGATCCTGCCGTTTGCGGGGGCGGGGGGCATGCAGCTATATCGGGCGGAAATGCCTGGCCCCTCCAAAGACCGCATCGAACCGCGGGTGGCGTCCACCGCCAAGATGCTGTGGGGGGTCTACTTGCTGCTGATCGTGGCCTTGATTATTCTGCTGCGACTGGGGGGCGTGACCTGGTTCGATGCCGTCTGCCACGCCTTCACGACAGTGTCCAGCGGGGGGTTTTCGACCCGGACGGCCAGCGTGGGAGCTTTCCAAAGCGTTTATGTGGAGACGGTGCTCATTGTTTTCATGTTGCTGGCCGGCATCAACTTTGCCTTGCATTACCGCCTGCTGCGCGGCGAGTTTTCCGCGTGGTGGCGGGATGCCGAAATGCGCTTCTTTCTGGCCGTCTTCATTGTCGCCACCCTGGCCGGTACCATCGGACTTCACCAGGCGCGGGCAGCGTCTGGACTGGAGTGGAGCGGTGCACTGCGGCAAGTGGGTTTCACCTGCGCCAGCCTCATGACCACCACTGGATTTGCCACGGCCGACTACGACCAATGGCCCGCCCTGCTCAAGACGATGCTGGTGCTGCTGATGCTGATGGGCGGTTGCGCGGGTTCGACCGCGGGCGGCCTGAAGGCCGGACGGGTGCATGTCATGGTTAAATCCATCTTCCGCGAAATCCGCCTTTTCATGCAGCCCCAGGCTGTCATTCCCGTTCGACTCGGGCGGAAATCGCTTGATGACGAACTGCTGCTGGCGATTGTTTCGTTCATCGCCTTGTTCGGGGTGGTCACCCTGGCGGGGGTGCTGGCGATGATTCCGTTTACGGCGGACATCGAGACCGCGGCAACATCGGCCATTACCTGCATGGCCAATGCAGGGCCGGGCTTCGCGGCCGTGGGTCCTGCCTGCAACTATGCGAGCGTGCCCGAGGCGGGTCAGGCGATCCTGATTGCGCTGATGCTGATCGGCCGCCTGGAACTCTACACGGTGCTGGCGGTTTTCATGCCGGCCTTCTGGCGGAAATGAAGGCGCGTGGGCCGTTGTTTCCATCGCTGGGCGCCGAGACGGCCCTGGCGGATGTCCAGATGCGGCAAACCCTGGCGCTGGGGCTCGTGCCGCTGGGTCTGGTGCTGCTGCTGTTTGCCGCCGCGGCGCCGGATGCACCGCCCTGGAGCGTGTGGGTCGCCGGTGGGTTGGCGCTTGGCGGCCTGGCGGTTCTGGCGGGGATGTGGCGCCGGGCGGGCCGCCGGTACCTGCGCGGCTATTCCACCACCCACTTTCTGATCCGCTACCTGTTCGTGATCCTCTGTCCCCTTCTGCTGTGGATTGTGTTCGGGCGGACGATTCTCGAACTGGGCGGTCTGTTTCCGCCGCTGCTGTTGGCGCTGCTTCTGCTGCTGTATCCAGCGGGGCGTATCCTGCAGGAACGGGTTGGGCCCGATCCCACTGCGGTACCCCGGTTCGCCATGGCCTATCTGGTCTGCCAGCAGATCCAGATGGTTCTGCTGGTTGTCGCGCTGGTGGGACTGCTGACCGGCGTGGTTCTGGATGCCAACCGGGATTATCCCACAGATCCAACTCCGCTGCTGCTGTTCTTGTGGTTGCTGGCCCTGCTGGCCCTGCTGGCCGGGATCGTGCTCACCGTGGCCCAGTGGCACCGCCTCTTTGGCCAGCGCCAGCCGCCCCAGAGCCTGGACGATCCACCCCCGCCGTCCCCGCCGGCCAGTCGGCTGCGATTCGGGTCGGATAGATTCTGATCTCCCGGTCGCGCGGGAAAGAATTGCGCCGGGGGCCGGGCTCGCGTAAATTCGCGGCTCGTCATTATTCAGGAAGGATACAGAGCCATGAAGATGCGGACACATACCTGCGGCCAGCTGCGATCCGCGGAAGCGGGGACGCCGGTGCAACTGTGCGGCTGGGTGGACAGCGTGCGCGACCACGGCGGATTGGTGTTTATTGATTTGCGCGACCGCTATGGCGTGACCCAGTGCGTGTTCGATCCGCGGGACTCGCAGGCGGCTTGGGACACCGCGCAGGCCTGCCGCAGCGAATATGTCGTGCAGATCAGCGGCGAGGTGCGGCTGCGGCCTGCCGACATGGTCAATCCCCACATGGCCACGGGGACCATCGAGGTCCGCTCCCGTTCCATTACCGTGCTCAACAAGGCCCACACCCCGCCGTTCCCGCTCGAAGACCGCGGCGCGGAACACGTCGGCGAAGACCTGCGGCTGGAATTCCGTTATCTGGATCTCCGCCGCGGCTCCATGCAGCAGGCCCTGCTGCTTCGGCACCGCGTCCTCCAGGCCGCCCGGAACTATTTCGACGAGCAGCAATTTGTCGAAATCGAGACCCCGGTCCTGACCAAAAGCACTCCCGAAGGCGCCCGCGATTACCTGGTGCCCAGCCGCCTGTGCCCGGGCCTGTTTTTCGCGCTGCCCCAGGCCCCGCAGCAGTACAAACAGCTCCTGATGATGGCCGGCCTGGACCGCTACTTCCAGATTGCCCGGTGCTTCCGCGATGAAGATCTGCGTGCCGATCGCCAGCCGGAATTCACCCAGATCGATCTCGAAATGTCGTTCGTCACGGTCGAGGACATCATCGCGGTCGTGGATGGTCTCATCGCGCGGGTCATGCAGGAGGCCGGCCATCCCGTTCCGGCGTTGCCGTTGCCTCGCATGACCTGGCGCGAGGCCATGGACCGGTTTGGCACCGACAAGCCCGACCTGCGCTTCGGCATGGAGATCGTGGACCTGGCGCAGGTGTTCCATGGCACGCAGTTCAAGGTGTTTGCCCGTGCGCTGGAAAACGGGGGCGCCGTCAAGGCCATCAACGCCAAGGGCCTGTTCCAGGCGCCGATTAAAATGGTCGAGGAAGACTGGACGGGGCTGGCAAAAGAGGGCGGGCTGGGGGGCTTGGCCTACATCCGCGTGCAACAAGACGGTACCTGGAAGTCGCCGATCGTCAAATTTTTCAGCGAAGCGGAAAAAACGGCGCTGCAAGCTGCGCTGGACATCCAACCCGGTGATCTCGTGCTCTTTGGCGCGGACCATGCGGACAAGGTCCTGCCGGTGCTGGGCCGCCTCCGGCTGCTGGCCGGCGCGCACGCCGGCGTGATTGCCCCGGACCAGTTCCGGTTTACCTGGGTCACCGGGTTTCCCTTGTTCGAGCGCAGCGAGGAAGGCCGGCTGGTCAGCGTGCACCACCCCTTCACGGCGCCGGTGCCCGAGGATCTGCCCCTGCTGGATTCCGAGCCCGAGCAGGTGCGGGCGCAGGCCTACGACATCGTGCTCAACGGCACCGAGCTGGGCGGCGGAAGCATCCGGATTCACGACCCGGAATTCCAGGCCCGGATGTTCAAAATCCTGGGTCTGCCCGAAGCCGAAGTGCAGGAACGCTTCCGGCATCTCCTCCGCGCACTGGAATACGGCGCGCCGCCCCACGGCGGACTCGCCATTGGTGCCGATCGCCTCGTCATGCTGCTGGCGGGCCGCCAAAGTATCCGCGACGTGATTGCCTTCCCCAAAACGCAGAAGGCGCTGGATGTCATGATGAACGCCCCGTCCGCCGTGGACGAGAAGCAACTGCGCGACATCCACATCAAGCTGGCCGTAACCCCCAAAGCTGAACCTTGAAAACCCTATGTTCAACCGGCTGTTCACTTGATGATTGATCATTGAGTATTGAACATTGAATACGGATGTCTTCTTCCAGCCAGCTTGCGCTTCATCATCTCCGTTTCGCCTATGAACCGGCCGCCTGGGCCTTGGAAATCCCCGCGCTGGCCTTCGGTGGCGAGCCGATATGCGCCATCGTAGGTCCCAACGGTTCCGGCAAGAGCACGCTGCTGAAAGTGGCGGCGGGCCTGCTCGTGCCGGGGGCGGGCATGGTGGAATTGAACGGGCGGCCGGTGGCGAAAATGCGGCGCCCCGCGCTCGCCCGCCGGCTCGGCTATTTGCCGCAGGAATGTCCCGCCTTGTTCGATTACACCGTCGCCCAGGTGGCCGCCATGGGGCGCCATGCACATGGCGGCGTTCTGGAAATGTCCAATCCCGGCGACCGCGATGCCGTGGCGCGCGCCCTCGCGGAAGTGGGCTTGGACACGATGCGGTCGCGGCCGCTCTCGCATCTCTCCGGGGGCGAACGCCGGCGCGTCTGGCTCGCATCCGCCCTCGCGCAGGAACCGGAAATCCTGCTGCTCGACGAGCCGACCCAGTCGCTCGATCTGCACCACGCCGCCGCGGTCATGAACATCCTCGCCCGGCGCGCCGCCCGGGGGCTGCGCGTGATCGCGGTGCTGCACGACCTGCATCTCGCGGCGCTCTTCTGCGACCGCATGATCTTGTTGCATGACGGAAAAATCGCAGCCGATGGCGTTCCCGACCGGATTTTGAACGCCAACACGCTTGTGACGGTCTATGGCGCCAATATCGAAGTCCTCCGGCATCCGGAAACGCAAAAAATGCTCGTTTTGGCTAAAAAATGACAAAATATGCCAAAATATTGCCTGTTTTAGGCCTTTTTTTGCTGATTTTGGCCATTTCGCCGTGGATCGGGGCCGAAAAAGTCGATTGGAATGCCATTCGGGCCTTTGTGGCCGGGGAGAAAACTCCCGATGGCCTGATTTTCTTTCAAATTCGCCTTCCGCGCGTGTTGCTGGGGCTGGTGGCCGGGGGAGCGCTGGCGATGGCCGGGGCGGCCTTGCAAGTGATGTTCCGGAATCCGTTGGCGGAACCGTGGACGCTGGGGATTGCGGGCGGAGCCAGCCTCGGCGCGTTCTGCGCCCGCGTCTGTCCGTGTTTGTGGATGGCCCTGGGACCCTTCAACACCTCCCAGGCGCTGGCGCTGCTTGGTGCCGGGGCCGCGGTGGGGCTTGTCTTGGCGCTGGCGCGCCGCCCCGGCGGAACCGGCGTGCAGACCTTGCTGCTGGCGGGTGTGACGATCGGGGTCGTCTGCGGCGGCATCATCATGGTGGCCGGCGGCTTCATCGCACCCGATAAACTGGCGGGCTTTCATCGCTGGTTGCTCGGCGGTCTCGATGCGGCCGATTGGCGTTCCGTGGGCGCGCTGGCTCTGCTGGCGGTTCCCGGCATGATCATTCTGGGCGCGGCGGCGCGTGATTGCAATCCGTTGAGTTTGGGCGAAGAGATGGCCGCCGGTCAGGGTGTCGAGGTTCCTCTCCTCCGCCGCCGAATCGCCATTGGAGCGGGCCTTGCATCCGCCGGCGTGGCGGCAGTGGCCGGTCCCGTCGGGTTTATCGGTCTGCTGGCGCCCCACGCCGTGCGGCGGCTCATTGGCCCCGATATGTGCCTGGTCATGCCGGGTTCGTTCTTGATGGGAGGCGCATTGCTGGCCGCCTGCGATGCCCTTGGACGCTGGGCCGCCGCCCCCCTGGAAGTGCCCGTGGGCGCCTTGACCGCCGTCTTGGGCGGGCCTTTGTTCCTGGCCCTGCTCGCCCGGCAGCGCTGAAACGGCCAAATCGCGCTTGTTTGCGGCAAAGCGTGCGTGGCATGATGCCGAGGTCATGAATCCGTTCGCGCATTTCATCCTGACGCGGTTCAACGTACCCCTGAAATCCGTTCCGGCGTCCGCGCCGTCCGGGCTGGACGAAGCCTGGCTCGCCCGCCGCTTCCACTTGTTCGAGCGGGTGTGCCTGCCGTCTGTTGATCAGCAGACCGAAGGCGCCTTCCAGTGGCTGGTGTTCATGGATTGGGCGACCCCCGTGGCCTTCAAGGAGAAGATGGCCGCTCTCTGCGTGCACTATGACTGTCTGCGTCCGGTCTACTGTTCGCAATTCGACGAGGCGACTGCGCTGGCGGAAATCCGCCGCCGCGAAGCGCCGGAGAAGGTGCGCATCACGACCGGCCTGGACAACGACGACGCGCTGCATCCCCGGATGGTCGAACATGTGCAGGAACTCGCCCGCGCGCGGCTGGGAGCGGTGGATCTGGCCAAGGGCTTCTTTATCAGCTTTCCGCTCGGCTGTTGCGAGTGCCAAGGCCGGTTCTATCTGGTGCGCGACAAAGCGAATCCCTTTGTCAGCTTTGTTTCGGCGCCGGAATGCCCTGCCACCGTCGTGGGGGCGGATCCGGCCAACCTGGGAAAACTGGCCCCCGTGGTCTATCGTTCGGCCCGCCCGCTCTGGTGCCAGACCATCCATCCGGATAATGTGTCCAATCACCGGCGCGGTCTCTATTGGCCCGGTGGTCGTCAAAGCGCGTTTGCCTACCTCGGGAACCAGCCGGCCGCCGCCTCCGACGGTTAACAAATCAGCGGTCTAGCCTGGAATATCAATTCCGGTCCGTCCGGCTGGCCCGGCGGCGGAATACGAAGGAGTCTCGGGCAGAACCGCCGCCACCGTTTCCGCCGGGAGCCAGCCGCGGGTCTCTTCATAGCGGATTTCGATCCAGGGGCCGCGTTTTTCCAGCATGCGCACGATGGCGCCTTCGGGGATCGCCAATAGCGGCGTGGCGGTTTCCAATGGGCTCGAAAGGACCTTCTGGCCGGCCAGCATCACGACGCCTTCCGGGGTTTTGCGGAGGTCCCGGTGCAGCCATAATCCCGTCAGCGCCACCAGCAGACACAGGGCGAAGGCCGCAGTGGCCAGACGTGCAGCCAAACGCTGCCGGGGCCAAAGAATCCAGGCCGCAAAAGCGGCAAACAAGCCCCAGTAGCATGCAACCGCGACACCCCGCCACTCGGCCGGGCTGAAATCCAGCAACAGTGCGGCGACCGGCTTGCGCGCGGGCAGCGGGCTGCCCGCGGTCTGTGCGGCAAAGCCCAGGTTGGCGCGGATGTCCGGGTCGCGCGGCGCCTGCCGTTGCGCCTGCCGATAGGCCCGGATCGCCGGCCCCACCTGCCCGTTGCGGTAATAGGCGTTGCCCAGGTTGAACAGCACTTCGGGCAGCGCCTGGCCCGTATCCGCCAGTTGGTTCCAGCCGGCAATCGCTTCGGCCAGCCGGTTTTCGTCATACGCCTTCGCCGCTTCGGCAAACATGCGCGCATGGCGCGTTTCGTCTTCTTGCGCCGCCAGCGCCCCCGTCGCCAGAAGAATAAATGCCAGCAAACAGACCAATCGCTTCTGAATTCTGACTTCTGAATTCTGACTTCTTGTTCTCACAGCTTCACCCTTTCCGCCTTTCGCAGGAGGGCAGCCACCGAGGAAATCCATGATTCCATCTCTGCGCGGGACAATTCCGCTGCGGACGCATATCGGACCTGGTCGGATAGCGCAAAGAACGCGCGCCATTGGGTCATGGCTGCTTCGTCCGTCTGCGCCGTCTGCAACCGTCCCAGGATAAGAGGCGCATCCACGGCGCCCGGGGGCAGGTTGAGGCGATGGCCGAAATAGGCGGCCACGGCGGCAGCCAGGGGTTCAAACACCTGCTGGGGAGATCCTGCGGCCCGCAGAACGGCTTCCGCCTTGTGCAGATTGGCCCGGGCGCTGCGCGGGGCCTTCTGCCGGCGGGCGAGGGCAATATCCGTCGCCAGGCGGTTGCGGCGCCGGGTAGCGAAGAACAGCGCCGCCAGCGCGCAGGGCGCCGCTGCATGCAGCCCAAGCCATAGCGGCCGGGCGGCGTCGTCGCTCGGGCCGGTTCGCCACCGGGCCGGCGCGGGTTTCAAATAAACAATGTCGTGGCCGAGGATCAGCGATTGCCCGCCACCAGCCGGACTGCCGGGCACCTGCAGCAGCAGGGCGTCCGCGCCGTTTTCAGAGGGCAGCACGGTCATGGGGAACGGTCCGGCCGAGACGGTTCGATACTCGGCCACCCCCGGATCGAAGTAGGAAAATTGCAGGACAGGCAGTTCCCGCAGTTCCACGGAGCGCGGAATCACCACCTGCTCGAAGATTTTGATGCCCGCCTCGGCTGCCGCCGCGGGGGTGTCGCCGACCTGGCGGGCTTCGTACGCTTTGAACAGGTCATGGTCCCGGTAGGCGGGCGGAAGCGCGGCCGCGATGTTCCCGCTGCCCTGCAGGCGCAGCGTCACCGTGATCGGTTCCCCGACCGTCAGTTCACGCGGCCGGACATCCATCATGAACTGAAACTGCCCGACCGCCCCGCTGAAATCGGCCGGCCGGCCGGCATCGGGTATGGAACGGATCGTCAGGCGGGATTCCGGAATCGCCACGTTTACCGGGGTGGCCGACGGCCCGCCAAAAAAGGGATCGTTGAAAAATCCGCCGAAGGGATCGCGGCGCCGTGGCTGATTCCGGTCCACCACGCCGACCCGCAGGGCGGGCTGGAGAGCAAAAGTGCCGGCCGTCAGCGCCCGGGCCCGCGCGCGGAAGCGGCGCACGTTGTAGAGTTGCCCCTGGACTTCTTCGCGTATTGTCTGGAGTTCTTCAAAGTTGCCGATCACGAACCCGGATTCCGGGAGGCCCCCGAGCAGGTTCACATCCCGGGTCAATTCGACATCGGGCAGAAAATACAGGCCCAGGACCAGGTCGAAAACCTGGTGGATGAACGGCGGATGCTCCGGCAGGACGAGCCGGGCAAAAATCATTTCCTGCGCGGACGAATCGGGGTTCCCGGCGCGCGCGCGCACCTCGAGGGTGACGGCCGGGATTTGGATGGTTTCGCCGTTGTATTCGAGTTCGTACGGGCCGATGGTGTAGGAACCGGGCCGCTGGGCAAACAGGTTGTAGGTCAGGCTGACCTGCGAGCCGCCCGTGCCGAATTGCATCTGCTGGCCCGTGCCCGTGATCTGCAACCCCGGAATGGACGGGAAATCGACGTGCGGCGCGGACCGTACGCCATGAAAGGTTAGCGTGGCCTGCGCGGCCTCGCCCAGATTCAGCAGCCGCGGCTGCACGTCGAACGTCACGTCTGCGGCGCGGGCGACCGGCGCGAACGCAAAAACGGAAACCAGAAATATTCCTCTCGCGCAGGACGCCACGATCTTCCTTCGTGTCGGCCGACCAGTGTTTTTGCGATTCAGTTTCATGGGGGAGGAACATCACGGATCATAGTGAATGGATAGCACTCATCCAACCACTTCTTGGCGGTCGTGGCGTTCTTTGCGGGAAAACGGGTTCTCCTACCAGTCTTTATCGACGGGAACAGGCCGCCCGAAGAAGGGATGCAGCCGATCGCGCTGGGACTGCTCCTGCGCCTTCATGGCGTCGAGCATCATCGCGGCTTCCTCGGGCGTCATTTCCTCGGAGGATTCCTCCGGCTGCGCCTGCTGTTGCTCTTGTTCCTGGGTTTGTTCGGCCTGCTGGGGCTGGGGCTGCGGCTGTTCCTCTTTTTGTTCCTCCTGCTGGGGCTGGTCTTGCTGCGCTTGGGATTCTTCCTGATCCTGTTTTTGCTGTTCCTGCTGTTGTTGTTCCTGTTGTTGTTGCTGCTGCTGCTGGATCTGCTGCTGCTTCAGGATGGCCAGTTCGTAGTTTGCCTTGGCATCCTCGTCCGCGGGATCGAGGGCAATGGCGTTTTCGTACATCTGGACGGCCTCGCCGATGGACGCCGCGGCGGTGTCGAGGGCCTGCGTGGACATCGCGGGCAGGGGCATCGCCGCCATCGCCCCGGAGGGGACGCCCACCTGGTGGAACAGGGCGTTGCCGCGATTATAAAAGGCTTGAGACTGCAAGCCGAGGTCGGCCCCGCTGGTCGCGCGGGCAAAGGCGTCGGCGGCGGACTCCATGTCGCCCGCGGCATAGGCCGATAGGCCCGCGTTGTAGAACGCAGCGGACGGATCAAGCTTCTCGGCCGGTGCCGCGGCCGCAGCCTCGAGAAACGAATCGCGGGCGGCCGGATAGTTGCTCGCGGCCAGCGCCCGTCGCCCCGCATCGAACGAGTCCCGGGCCGTTGGTTCGGCGCTCGCTCCCGCGGTCCAGAGGGCCAGCCAAAGGCAAAACATTAAATCATAGGACTGACCCCTTTTTCTGAACCCTAAACCCTGAACCCTATTCCTCGGCGGTTCATTTGGACATTGGATATTGGACATTGGATATTGGATATTGCGATTTTTCATGCCCCCGCCTCCGCGGGTTTTTTTCGCCGGTCGGACAGCAGGGCTTCTCCTGCCAGCAGCAGGAGGGCCGCGGCAATCGCCCAGACAAAGCGCTCTTCGAAAATCTTGGCCGTGCGGCTTTCCTGCTCGGAGCGCTTGAGATTGGTGATGCTTTCGTTGAAAACGCGGGCGAGGCCGGTGTCGCCGGGCGCGGAACGCACGTAGGTGCCGCCGGTGGCCAGGGCGAGTTTCTGGAGCACGTCTTCCTTCAAAGCGGTTTTGACGATCTGGCCCTGGCGATCCTTGAAATAAGCGCCTTGGCCGTCCGCGCCCGGAACCATCTCGCCTTCGAGCGTGCCGATCCCGATGGTGTAGACGCGGATGTTCTTCTCCTTCAGTGCGGGGATGAGGTCCAGGGGATCGCCTTCATGGTCTTCCCCGTCGGTGATCAGCAGAATGACGCGATCGGCGGTGCCGTCCGCGGGGAAGGATTCGATGGCCTGGCGCAGGGCCTGCTCGATGGCCGTGCCGCCGCGCGGGATGATGCCGGAATACAGGTCGTCGAGCGTCATCGTGAAGGCGGCATAATCGATCGTGAGCGGGCACTGCAGCAGGGAGGAGCCCGCAAAGGGCACCAGGCCGACTCGGTCGCCGCGCAGGTTGCGCAGCAGGTCGCGCACTCCCCATTTGGCCTGTTGCAGGCGCGAGGGCTTGATGTCCGAGGCCATCATCGAACGGGAGGTGTCGAGGACAACCATCAGATCCAGGCCCTGGCGGCGGACCTCCTCCCAATGGAAGCCCCATTGCGGACGGGCCAGCGCAACGACCAGCAGCGTCAGCGCCAGCATTCGCAGGAGCAGGCGGATCGACGCGCGCGCCGGGTTCCAGTGGGGCGCGAGCACCGGCAGCATCGCGGGCGCGACAAGCTGCTCCAGGGCAAGGCGCCGGCGGCGCAGCAGCGCCCCCAGACCCCACATCAGCGGTATCGCCAGCGGCAGCCAATACAGCAGATTCACGTTGCCCCAGTTCACGGCAGCCTCCCGAGACGGGTGGACCCCAGCAGCGTTTCCAGGCCCAGGCACAGGAGGCCCAGGATCACGAAACCCGCGAACCGTTCTTCGTAGCGTGTGTATTGGTCGAGCTCGATCTTCGTCTTCTCCATCTCGTCAATGGCCCGGTACGTTTCCTCCAGGCTCTGAAGATCAGTGGCCCGAAAGTATTTGGCCTTGGTGATGTCGGCGATCTTTTGCAGCGTGGCTTCGTCGATTTCTCCGGCGGCCTGCATGAAACCGAAAATGCCGGTGCCGCGCGGCCGGTCGGAAGCGGCTCCGACGGTATAGACCTTGATGCCAAGGGCGGCGGCGGCCTGCGCCGCATCCTGGGGGGTCAGCCGGCCCGCGTTATGGATGCCGTCGGTCAGCAGGATCACGATCTTCGACTTGGCCTGCGAGTCGCGCAGGCGGTTCACGCCGGATGCCATGGCGTCACCAATGGCCGTGGCATCTTCCAGCATGCCGGTCTGCAGGCGGTCCATCTGGAGCATGAGCCAGGCGTGGTCGGTGGTCAGCGGAGCGATGGTATAGGGCATGGCGGCGAATGCGACGAGCCCCAGGCGGTCATTTGGCCGCGCCTGGATGAATTGCGCCAGCACCGATTTCGCCGCGTCGAGGCGGTCCATGCGCTTGGTCGCGGTGGAAAAGTCCTCGGCCCGCATGGAGGTGGAGGTGTCCACCACCAGCACAATGTCGACCCCTTCGGTTTCGACGCGCGATTCGCTCATGCCCGTCTGGGGCCGGGCGGCGGCCAGAATAACGCACACGAGGCCGGTGGCATACAAGGCGGGCGGGAGCCAGCGGAGCGCCAACCACGGGGAGCGCGGCAGCCTCGCCAGCGCCGCGCCGTCGGAAAAGGTCAGCGGCGCCTGCCTCCGCCAGGCATGGCGCAGCCAGACCAGCGCCGGCACCAGCAAGAGGAGCAGCAGAACCAGGGGATGACGGAAAACGATCACGCGCCTTCCTCCTGCGTAAAGGGCGGCTTGCCCGCCACCGACTCGGCCGGCATCGTTTCGCGCACCAGGCGTTCGGCGGAATCCAGAGCGTTGCGCATGTCGGCTTGCCCCGGCGCATGGCGGGCGAACTTGACCAGGTCGCTTTGCTCGAGAAAGCCGGCAACCAGTTCGCGGTGGGCGGCGGAAAGGGCGCGGGAGGCCAGGGCGTCACGGATGAATTCCTCCGTGGTGCGTTCGGGGGCGCGCAGGCCGAAACGGTCCTCGAGATAGTGCCGGACAATCCCGGACAACTCGACGTAGAAAGGCTCGATCCGGAGGGCTTCGATCCACCCTTTTTGACGCAGGGCGGCGAGGGCGTCCAGCGCAATCTGGTGCGGCGGAAGGGGGGGCGGCAGATGCAGAAACGTGCGGGGCGTGGTCAGGAATTTGCGCAAGGCCAGGAAGGCCGCGGCCAGCCCGGCCAGCACCGCCAGTACGATCCAGAGCCAGCGGGAAGTCGGCGCGGGCCAGCGCGCCAGACCGCCCTTGGCGGGGCGGATTTCCTGTTCGCCGGGCTGGAGCGCCGAAACAACCTCCAGCGCGAGAAACGGATAGGTGTTGGTCCAGCTCAAGCCCTCGGGCGTCGAAACCGTGATGGCTGCGTTCTCGGCAATCACGTGATTCGTGATGGTCATCGAGGTCAGGCGCAACTGCTGGACAGTCCGCAGAACTCCGTTGGGAAATGCCTCGGTTGCGGTCTGGGCGTCGCGGACGATGATATCTTTCCCGCGGGCCGGGTTGGGAAAGGCGACGACCGTGCCCTCGCGATGCAGGGCGGCCAACGTTACATCCACCATGTCGCCGATGCGGATCCGGTTCGGGGACATCGTGGCCGTGATCGATAAATCCTGGCCAGGGGGCAGCACGGGCGGCGGAACCGGACGGGAGCAGCCGGTCAAAATACCCGCGAACAGGACCCCCGGAAGAGTTTTCCACACCGTGGAAAAAAGTTTTCCACACCGTGGAAAAAAACGGCCTTTTATTCCACACAATGGAAAAATATTTTGGAGATTTTCCACACAATGGAAAAAATGTTTCCACCCGATGGAAAACATTAAATCATAGGACTGACCCCTTTTGGGATCCTTTCGGCGGGGAGGCGGGTTCATCGGCGTTTCTCCCGGGTGCGGAAGAAGCGGATGAGGGCGCGGTCGTAGGGTTCGCCGGCGTGCAGTTCAATGGCGTCGGAGCGGGCGCGGGCCAGCCGTTGGCGGAGGTCCTCGCGGCGCTCGTTCTGGCGGGCGAGCAGCGCCCGGCGGGTCGGGGCGTGGGAGGTATCGAGCAGGAGCCTTTGGCCGGTTTCTGCGTCCTCGAAATCCACCAGCCCGACGGCGGGCAGGGCGCTCTCGCGTTTATCGTCTACGATCACGCTGACCAGGTCGTGGCGGCGGGCGGTGACGCGCAGCAGGTGGTCGCAGGGCGGGGCGATGAAGTCGGAGATGAGGAAGGCAACGGAACGGCGCCGGACGACGCGGTTGAGATAGCGCAGGGCGGGCTCGAGATCGGTGCGCGGAGAGGCCGGCCGGGCGTTCAGGATTTCGGAGATGACGCGCAGAACATGCGTGGTGCCTTTGCGCGGCGGAATGTGCTTTTCAACCCGGTCCGAAAACAGGATGACGCCGACGCGATCGTGGTTGGTGATGGCGGAGAACGCCAGGACGGCGGCGACTTCCGCCGCCAGGTCGCGCTTGAGCTGGAGGGTGGAGCCGAAGCGGTTGGACGCGGAAACGTCCACCAGAAGCATGACCGTCAGTTCGCGTTCTTCGGTGAACTTCTTGACGTGGGGGGCCCCGGTGCGGGCGGTGACGTTCCAGTCGATGGAGCGGATGTCATCGCCGGGCACATATTCGCGGACTTCCTGGAACTCCATGCCCTGGCCTTTGAAGACGGAATGGTAGCGCCCCGCGAATACGTCGTTGACCGAACGCCGCGTGCGGATTTCGATCCGGCGGATTTTGCGCAATGTTTCTCGCGGAATCATCGGCGGTTAGAGGGCATGGAATGAGGGAAGAGTGGAGTGATGGAAGGCTGGAAAACCAATATTCCAGGATTCCATTGCTCCATTTTGACTCTCCTACGGCACGGGCAGTTCGTTGAGCAGGGTAGCGACGATTTTTTCGGCGGTCATGTCCTCGGCCTCCGCCTCGAAGGAGGGAATGACGCGGTGGCGCAGGACGTCGGGGGCGATGGATTTAACGTCCTGCGGGGTGACGTAGCCGCGGCCCTGGAGGAAGGCATGGGCGCGGGCGGCCAGGGTCAGGTAGAGGGTGGCCCGCGGCGAGGCGCCGTAGCGGATGTTGTCCTGCAGCGCCGGGAGCTTGCTGGCGGCGGGATCGCGCGTCGCAAACACGATGGACAGGATGTAGTCCTTGATCTTGTCGTCCACGTAGATTTCGTCGACGACCCGGCGGGCGCGCAGGATGGCTTCGGGTTCGACCACGGGCCGGACCTTGAAGTCGACCTGGGTGCGGGCGTTGGCCTCGAGGATGCGGCGTTCCTCGTCCCGGGAGGGGTACTGGATGACCAGTTTGAGCATGAAGCGGTCCACCTGTGCTTCGGGCAGGGGATAGGTGCCTTCCTGCTCGATGGGATTTTGGGTGGCCAGCACCAGGAAAGGGTCCGGCAGGGGGAAGGTTTCCTGCCCGATCGTGACCTGCCGCTCCTGCATGGCTTCCAGCAGGGCCGATTGCACCTTGGCGGGCGCGCGGTTGATTTCATCCGCCAGAATCACGTTGGCGAAAACCGGGCCCTGGCGGGTGCCGAAATCGCCGGTCTTGGGATTGTAGATCTGGGTGCCGATCAAATCGGCGGGGAGCAGGTCGGGCGTGAACTGGATGCGCCGGAACCGGGTGTGGATGGCGGCGGCCAGCGTCCGGACGGCCAGCGTCTTGGCGAGGCCGGGCACGCCTTCGAGCAGCAGGTGGCCATTGGCCAGCAGGCCGATCATCAGGCGGTCGAGCAGATAGCGCTGGCCGATGATGACTTTTTCGAGCTCGGCGCGGAGAGCGGCCACGAAGGCGCTCTCTTCCTTGACTTTGTCGTTGATGGCGGTGATTCCGGTATCGCTCATGGGGGCTCCTGGGTGTCAGCGGGCGGCGGTATCCCCGGTCGGTTTGGGGACCCGGATGGAAATGCGCCCCGCGTCATTGGTGATTTGCAACGTGGCGTTCGGCTCGACGGGGCCCGGCAGCAGGTGTCGCGAGCTGAAGTGCTGCGAGGAGGACGTGTGCGGCGTCCGGGTGTCTTGATGCGAGGAGATGCTGAGCAGGCGGCCGTCGAGCCGGACATCGAGATTGGCGGGATCGGGATCGGGCAGGGAGAGCGTGATTTCGTAGGCATCGTCCAACTCGCGCATGTTGAGCGCGGGCGAGGCCGGCAGCGTGGCCCAGGCGTCGTCCCAGCCAAAGAAGGAGTCGAAATCGGCAAAGGCGCGGTTGGCCTCGGCCAGCATCTGCTCCATTTCAGCGCGCAGGCGGGTGGCGGGGTGGGGGTAGTGCGCCAGGGGCGCCGGACGGGGAAAGACCACAAAGCGCGGAAAAACGGAAAAAGGTGACGGGGCATTCGGCCGGGTGGGCTCCAAGGAGGGGGGAGCGTCCGTTGAGGTGACAACCGCAGGGGGGTTGTGGGGTCTGCGGCGGAATGCCCCGTCAAAGTAGTTTTTGGCCAGCCAGCCCAGGATCACGATCTGCAATACCAGGATCCAGCGGAGCAGGCGACGCTCTCCGGTCGGAGTCGGGATTGGATTGTTGGTATCTGCTGACATGGCATCTGGGATGGAGCAGACCGCATGCCAAGTCGCAGTCAGCGGCTGCCAAAACCGGTTAACCCTCCGGAATCCACGGAAAATCCGTCCATGGACTGCGTGCTCCCCTTTGTGTCCGGCTCATGGGGGACAAAACGCCCAACCTGCCCGCGACATTCTGTCCATTGCGGGTCGAATCTCCATGGCCCGCCGGGGACGTCCGATGCCAGGGGGATTGGGATTGATGAAGGCTCCGACCCTCCCTAGGATGCGATCATGAAACGATATCCGGCGGTCAGCATGAAAAGCGCAGTGGTGACGGGAACATCCAGCGGAATCGGTCGGGCAACCGCACGGATGCTGCAGGGGCGCGGTTGGCACGTGATTCCCACGGCGCGCGCCACCGCCGACCTGGACGCCTTGCGGAATGAGGGCTTCCAACCCGTCCAGATGGATCTGGCGGATGGGGTATCCGTGGCCCGGGCGGCCGGGGAAATTCTGGAGCGGCTTCCGATGGGGCCTGGCGCCTTGATTAACAATGCCGGTTACGGGCAGCCCGGGGCCCTGGAGGATCTTTCCCGCGACGCGATGCGCTTGCAGTTCGAGGCGAACGTATTCGGAACCCTGGATTTCACAAACCGTTTCATCCCGCTGTTCCGGGCGCGGCAAAACGGCCGGATCGTGCTGGTCAGTTCCGTCCTGGGCCGCATTGTGATCCCGCTGATGGGTGCCTACTGCGCCAGCAAGTTTGCCTTGGAAGCCATCGGGGACGGCCTGAGAATGGAATTGGGCAAGGCCGGCATAGCGGTCTCGGTGGTGGAACCGGGGCCCATCGGGACGAATTTCCGCCGGCGCGTGGTTCAGGAAGCGGGCCGGAGCCTGGAGATGAACCGGTCGACGTTTGCCCGGCACTACGCCAAGGAACTGACGGAACCCGTGCGGACTTACTCGCGCCCCACGGATGTGTTTCGCAAGCCTCCGGAAGCCGTGGCCCGGAAGATCGTGCATGCGGTGGAATCGCGTTATCCGCGCGTGCGATATCCCGTGACGTTCGCCGCCTGGTTCGGGGATTTTGCCGCGCGATTCCTGCCGGCCCGCGGCCGCGACCGCCTGCTGGCCCGCGCGGCGATCGATTGAGGGCGGCGCCAGGCCGGTGCGCGGCGGGGGGGAGGCTAGGGCGTCATCTGCTGCAGGCGAGCGAGGACTTCCTGCAGGGCGGGAATCTGCGGGTGGCGGGCCAGCGTTTCCTGCACGCAGGCGGTGGCCGGCGCAATGTACTCGCGCTCGCCCAGCGCGATCCGCTGCAACAGGGACTGGTAGACGATGCGCCGCAGGGCGAGGTCATCGAAATCATGGCGGGCGAACGGCAGGCCGGCCATGGCCCAGTAAATCGCGTGGGCCTGCGGAGTGCGCCAGTCCAGGGGCGCGATTTCTTTCTCGATGCGCCGCACCAGGGCGGGATCGAGAGGCGCGGCGCCGGCCTCAACTTCCGCGGCCCACCGGGCGCGGTAATGGCTGGCCGCCGGATCTTCGCCCGAGCCCAGCTTGTGCAGAAACATCCAGGCCAGTTCCTGGTGCAGGCGGGCGGAGCCGGGATTGAGGACCATGCCTTCGTCGCGCAGGAGGACCAGGCCGTTGCGGACCCAGCGCCAGCGCTCGTCGGGTGCGGTCATCAGGGTGGAAATGTTGTAGGCCATGTTCCAGGCGTGGTAGGCCCAGATGACCGGGCTGCGGGGCTGGAGTTTCGTGATCCAGTCGGAGAGTTGGACCAGTTCGAAGAAACGTCCTTCGTCCTGCAGGGTGCCGGCCCGCATCCAGAGCACGTCGGCCAGGATTCCGCGGAACCCGCCGAGCGCTACGGTGGTGAAGGCCACCAGAGGCGGCATGTTCTGCGTCGGCGGGGCCTGGGTCAGGTGCCGCTCCTGCCGCTGTTCCAGCAGGCGGATGTTGAGGACGCCGGCGAAGGAAAGCAGCAAGAATGCTGCAATTAAAAATGAAGAATGAAGAATTAAGAATTTGTTGGAGGCAAAATTCATCGGAAGATGACGGTAAAGACTTACGATGCGGATCGCAAAGGCATAGCTCTTCTTTTAAATTGGGATTTCAGATTTCACCATTCTTAATTGACTGCCGGCAGGGCCCATTCGCGGCGTTTCAAGACCAGGGTGGACAGGCCGGCGAGGAGCAGGGGCAGGAAAATGCCCTGCTGCCAAAGGTCGCGCAGGAGATCGCGGGGCGGCAGGCGCGTGCCGGTGGACAAGTCGTCGAGCGACCGGTTCTCCAGCAGCGGGCGGAGGGTCAGCCAGGTGCCGCGGTAGGTGTAATAGAGGACGGTGGCCGTGGCGCGGGCGAGCGGCGACGGCGGGGCGGGCTCCTCGGTCTCGTCGCCATGGGAGTGGGCGCCGGCGCCAAAGGGAGCCACGTTGGCGACGAACGTGGCGCGGTCGACTTGCGCGCTGGCCGAGATGAATCCGGACAACTGCAGGATGAGGATCAGCACCAGCGTCAGGAAGGTGGCGACGGGCATCGAGAACAGCGTGCCGAAGGTGACGCCCAGGGCGGCGAAAAGCGCGAGGCGGAGATAGAGGCTGGCCAACGCGCGCAGGTAGTTTCCGGAAAATGTGCCGCGGGGCAGGCGTAAGACCAGGCCGTCCGTCGGGTCGAAGAACAGGGTGGCGTCGTAGGCGCCGTGATTGGAAAAGACGGCGCTGATCTCCGTGGCGGTATCGGACAGGGAGGGGGAATTGGTGAATAGGAGCATCTGCCGGGTGCCGGGCATCGCGTCGATTTCACGGGACATGATGTGCCCGCCGATGTGCACGTCGAGCCGGGCTTGGATTTCGGCGGACCCGGGAACAGACGAATCGGCTTTGAACTGGACGAAGAAAGTGGGCGGCAGATGGGCCGGGACCTGGAAGCGCCAGGCGCGGGTGCCGCCGGGCGGGATCGCATAGGCCCGGGCGAGGAGAGTGCGCTTGATGGAATCCAGCAAAGTGGATTCCGGCACGTTTTCAGGCAGCAGGTGGCGGGCCCGGAGGGCTTCGTATTCGGCCTGGACCTCGGTTTTGATGTCGGGCAACGGGGCCTGGACAGGCTCGAGGGCGGCCAGCGTGGTTTGACGGGCGCGGGCCAGGGCCTCCGGTTCAAATTGGCTGCGGCGGAGCGCGGCCTGCAGCGTCACGGCGTCCAGAATCCCCACCACGGTCAGCAACAGGGCATTGATCAGCAGGAGGGCGAGCCATTTTCCAAGCCAGATGCGCAGGCGCGGGACCGGCTTGACAAGCACGAGCTGCAGGGTCTTGTCGTCGGCCTCCTGCGAAATGGCGGCGCAGCCCGCCCAGAGACTGGCCAGGGTCAGCAGGAATCCGGCGATGCCGAGGCTGTAGGCCAGGTGCAGCCGGATCAGGCCCTCGGGGGTGCCGTCGTGGCGAATGGCGTGGGGCAGCAGGAAAGCGGCGGCCAGGACCAAAAGCAGCAGGACCAGAATGACGCGGGACCGGAGGGCGTTGCGCAGGGCGAGCAGGGCAATGGCGGCGATCTGGTTCACGGCTCCACGGGATGTTCGGCGGCCAGCCGTTCGATCAGTTGCACGTCCTTGTAGGGAGCCTGGCGGCGGAAATAGCGCGCGCGGGCCTTGGCCAGCAGGAGTTGCCAGTGCTCGGGGCTCGGTTCGAAGGGCTCCCAGCGCTCCATGGTCTTCGACTGGCGCCGCCAGAGGATGCGGTCGCCGCCGTCGAAGATCACCCGGATCTGGTACTTGACCTCGTCCTGCCGTTCCTGCCAGCCGATATTCTTGCGCATTCCTCATCTACTGTAGCATACTGGTGCCGGCGGGCAAAATGGAATGAACGCGGGGATGAAAGAAGACAGGCGGGACGGATTCGATCCGGACGCCTTGCGCCGGCAGTTCGCCATCCTGAACCGCGAAGTGGCCTGGCTCGACAATGCGGCCACGACCCAGCGGCCGGAATCGGTGCTGCGGGCCATGGACGAGTTCTACCGCCAGCATAATGCCAATCCGCGCCGGAGCGTGCACCGCCTGGGCACCGAGGCCACCGCGGTCTATGAACAGGCCCGGGCCGCAACGGCCCGGTTCGTCGGGGGGGCCGCTCCGGAAGAAATCGTGTTCACCAGCGGCACGACGGCCAGCATCAATCTCGTGGCGGCGGGCCTGGCGCGCGGGGAGATCGGGCCGGGCGACCATGTCTGGGTCTCGGCGGCGGAGCACCACAGCAACTGGGTGCCGTGGCAGAAGGCCGTGCACGCCGTGGGCGCGCGGCTGCAGGTCATTCCGCTGCAGCCCGACGGGCGGTTGGATCTGGAGGCCTTTGAACAGGGGCTCTCGGGTGGGCAGACGAAATGGGTGGCTGTGGCGTGGGTCTCCAACGTGCTCGGCGCCGTCAATGACGTGCGCGCCATCTGCGATCTGGCCCATGCCGCCCGGGCGCGGGTACTGGTGGATGGAGCGCAAGGAGTGGCCCACCTGCCCGTGGATGTGGCGGCGCTGGGGTGCGACTTTTTCGCGTTCTCGGCGCACAAGATGTTCGGTCCGATGGGAACCGGCGTCTTGTGGGGACGATCTTCCTTGCTGCAACGGATGGAACCGCTGTTCTACGGCGGGGAGATGATCGCCCGGGTGGAAGAACAGACGGCGACGTGGGCCGATGTGCCGTATCGCTTCGAAGGCGGTACCCCGAACGTGGCCGGCGTCGTTGGCCTGGCGGCGGCGATCGACTGGCAGCAGGCCCTGCCGGCCGCCGCGCACGCGCACGTTGCGGAACTGGCCCGGCAGGCGGCCGATGGCCTGGCTGCCCTGCCCGGCGTTGCCGTTTTAGGGCCGACGACCGGGGCCCCGCGGCCTTCGCTGGTGAGCTTTACCGTGCAGGGGGTGCCGGCGCACGATGTCGCGCAGGTGCTGGATGAGCGCGGCATCGCCGTGCGCGCGGGCCACATGTGCGCGCAACCCTTGCTGCGCCGGCTGGGAATTGAATCCGCTGTGCGCGCCAGCTTTGCACCCTACAATTCCGCCGACGAAGTCCGCCGCCTGCTCGCCGGGGTGCAAGCCGCCCGGAAAATCTTCACGTGAACACGCTTTACCAGGCCAGCCTGCTCGCGCACGCCAAACAGCCCTATGGCGCCACCCGCCTGGCGCCCGGCACGGAAGACGGCGAAGCCCTCAATCCCGCCTGCGGGGATGAAATCCGCGTGAAGCTGGTTTGGACGCCGGGCGGGACGCTCGAACGCCTGACCTACGAGTTGCACGGTTGCGCGGTCAGCGCCG
This sequence comes from Lentisphaerota bacterium, assembly GCA_012514035.1. Classification (GTDB taxonomy): domain Bacteria; phylum Verrucomicrobiota; class Kiritimatiellia; order CAIQIC01; family Lenti-01; genus Lenti-01. The sequence continues at coordinate 32,440 of JAAZBB010000040.1, forward strand.
CGGCGGCCTCGATGACGGCCCGGTGCCTCGAAGGCCGGACGCGCGCCGAAGTGGCGGCGATGGGCGTCGCCTTTGCCTCCCGCCTGGGCCGCGAGGGCTTTGAGGCCGAATGGGGGGATTTCCAGGCCTTTAACGGCATCGAACGGTTTCCCGCCCGCATGCACTGCGCCCGCCTGGTCTGGCGCGCCGTCGAACAGGCCCTGGCCAAGGGGCCGGGAGGTTCCCCATGATCCCCGCGCGTTTTTGGCAGCCGGCGGAAAACGGCGCCGTTCAATGCCAGCTATGTCCGCACCGCTGCCGGATTCCGGACGGCACGCGCAGCCGGTGCTACGGCCGGGTCAACCGCGGCGGCACTCTCCTGGCGGAAACGTGGGGCTGGCCCGTCGCCATGAGCGTGGACCCCATGGAGAAAAAACCGCTTAATCATTTTCTGCCGGGCCGTCCGGTGCTTTCGCTGGGAACGCTCGGTTGCAACCTGTCCTGCCGCTTCTGCCAGAACTGGGACCTGAGCCATCCCGACCGCGGCGCCGTCCCGCCCAGCAAAGTGGTGCGGCCCGAGGAGATCGCCCACACCGCGGTCCGCCGCGGCATTCCCGCGGTGGCGGCGACCTACAACGAACCGGCGGTCTGGGCCGAGTATGCCATGGATATTGCCGATGCCTGCCATGCGGGCGGGGTGCGCATGGTGGCCGTGACCTCGGGGTATTTCACGCCGGAGTCGCGCGGGGAATTCTTCGGCCGAATGGATGCCGTGAACGTGGATCTGAAATCCTTTCGCGATGATTTCTATCGCCGGCTTTGCGGAGCGTCGCTGGCTCCGGTGCTGGACACCCTTGAGTTCATCCGCCGGGAAACCCGGTGCTGGCTGGAGGTGACCACGCTGCTGATTCCCGGGGAAAACGATGCCGACGCGGAATTGGATGCCCTCACCGCCTGGGTGGCGGAACACCTGGGGCCGGACACCCCGCTGCACTTCAGCGCCTTCCATCCGGACGGCGAAATGCGCAATGTGCCGCCGACCCCGGTCCGGACCCTGCGGCGCGCGCGGGATTGGGCCCGGAAAAACCGCTTGCGCCACGTGTATGTGGGCAATGTCCGCGGCGAGGAAGACGCCACCGCCACGTGGTGCCCCCAATGCGGCGCGAAACTCATCGAACGCGCGGGATTCACGGCACAACTCACGGGCATGAACCCGTCCGGCCACTGCGCGGCCTGCGGCACGCGCGTGGCCGGAGTCTGGGAATGACACCCGCGGGGACCTGGCATCCATGGGGCGGACGCAAATGAAAACGCCCCGCGGGCCGCGGGGCGTTGAGGCCGGTCGGGAAGGAACCGGGCCTAGAAGGAATAGCTGGCTGTCAGGCCGCCGAAGAAGATGTCCACTTCGGGATAGCCGCCTTCGGCCCGGGCGTCGTCGCGGATGCCGCTGTCGATGATCGAGCTGTAGGCGCCTTTCAGGCCGATGGACGCCTGTTCGGTGAGGGCGAAGTTCAAACCGGCATCGACCTGGACATGCGTGAAGCCGTCGCCGGCGTCGGAATCGTTGTAGTTGTCGGCGACGTAATACTTGCCGGCGTATCCGACGGTGGTTCCCAGATCGAGGGCCAGCTTCTCGGTCAGCTCGATGCTGTGACCGATGGAAAACAGCGCGCACCAGTCGTCCTGGTTGTCGAGGTCATGGCAGAAACGGATGGTGGGCTGGAGGAGGGTGTCGGCCGCCACTTCGACATAGACTTCATAGCCGCCATCGGCCGGGGCCAAAGAAGCATTGCCTTCCTCGTCCACTTCGCTGGGATCCTGCGGGAAAATGTAGTAGGTGCCGCCCACGGACAGGCCGACGGGGCCTTCCAACGGCGCGCTCCAACTGAGGCCCAGATTGATCTCGCTCCATTCGCCGCCCGTGTCGGGATACCACGGACAGGCCTCCTCATCGGCGTCCGTCAGGTTCATGCTGCTCCACAGGCTGAACCCGAGGCCCAGCGGTCCGGTGACGTCCAGGCCGGGTTGAAAGACCGGCTCCTCGTTGCCCACCTGGCCGCGATACACGTAGGCAGAAAGAATGTCCGCATAGGCGGAGCCTTCCGCGGCCGCCGCGGTCAGGGGCATCGCGGCCACCGCCGCCAGAATCGTCAGGGCCATGAACTTCTTCATTTTGTTGGTCTCCTTGAAGCCCCGGATCTTTCCGGGTGTTTTGAGCGTTTATTTCTGACTTTTCCCCGCTGCTTGTCAATGTGTTTATGACGGCCGGGACGCAGGGCCCCCGGCAGGAAGAAATCGATCCGTTTGAGCCGCTCGTCCACGGTGGCCAGGGCGACTTCCACGGGCTGGCCGAGGCGATAGGCCCCCCCCTGGCGCGAAGCGGCGCGGAAGCCATCGTCGGACACGGCATAACGGCCGTGCCCGAGGGCGGAATAGGGCAGCAGACCCTGCTGCAGGGTGTCCTGCAGCTCGACAATCAAGCCCTTGGGGTTGAGGGAAATGATCGTGCCCTGGAACGGGCCGGTTTCACCGGCTTCCAGCCGTGCGGCATAGTACCGGATGCGCTTGGTCAGGATGGATTGGATTTCCAATTCGGCGGACTCCCGCTCGGTTTCGGAGCAATGGACAGCCAGCTTGGCGATCTCCGCCGCGGAACAGGCGGGATGCTTCCGGCCTTCTTCCAGCCCGATCAGGATGCGGTGCAGGACCAGGTCCGGATAGCGCCGGATGGGCGAGGTGAAATGCGCATAGTGCTTGAATCCGAGCCCGAAGTGGGGGCGGCATTCATTGGCATACACCGCGCGTTTCATGTTGCGCAGCAGCGTCAGGGTCGTGATGTACTGGTCCGGCCGGCCGAGGACGGCGCGGGCAATGCGGTTGAGATCGTGGGCGTATCCGGGCGTGTCGGAGTGCCCCAGGGCGCGCAGCTCTTCGGCCATGCGGGTCCATTGCTCCTCGGAGGGGCCGTCATGAACGCGGAAAATGCCGGGGAGCCGGGCGGCGAAGATTTTCCGGGCCACCACCCGGTTGGCCGCCAGCATGCATTCCTCGATCAGATTGTAGGCTTCGGTGGAGGCGCGCTTGGTGAACCCGATGGGATTGCCCTGGGCATCCAGGTCGCAATGCACCTCGGGGAGGGCGAAATCCAGTGCCCCGTTGCGGAAGCGCAGGGTGCGGATTTTCTTCGCCAGCTTGCGCAACGCGCGCAGGGATTCGCGGATGTCGTCGGTGCCGCCCGCGAGGCGCCCGGTGTCAAAAAACGCCTGCACCTGGTCGTAGGACAGGCAGGCCTTGGAGCGGATGACGGAACGATAGGTCGTGGCGGTTTCGAGTTCGCCCTGCGGGTCGAAAACCATGTCGACCGTATGGGTGAGATGATCTTCGCCGGGCTGGAGACTGCAGATCCGGACCGTCAGGTCTTCGGGCAGCATGCGGATGACGCGGTCCACCAGATAGGTGCTGTTGCCGCGGCGCAGGGCTTCGCGGTCGATATCGGAGCCGGGTTCGACATAGGCGGCGACATCCGCGATGTGGACGCCCAGGCGCCAGCGGCCGTTGGGGAGGGGTTCGATGGACACCGCGTCGTCATAGTCATGCGCGCTGGCCGGGTCGATCGTCAGGATGGTCTTGGCGCGCAGGTCGACACGCCCGCGCAGGGCGGCGGGCTGGCCCGCCTGGCCGGCTTGAACCCGCCGGGCGGCCTTTTGGACCGGTTCGGGAAATGTTTCGGAAAATCCCCGGTCCAACAGGAGCGCCGGGATGTCGTTTTCAACGGCGTCCGGATCGCCAAGATCCTGGGCGAAACTGGCCGTGACCGGGCGCCCTTCGGCAGGGTGGTCTTCCGTGATTTTGGCGACCACCAGATGCCCGACCCGGGCGGCGAGTGTTTTGGGGGGATCGGTCAGCTTGATGTTGGTTCGCAGCAGAGGGTCGCGCGGGACCACATAGGCATAGTGGGGCGTGGCCTGGAGGATTCCGACCACCCATTGGCGTTTGCGCTCGATGACGCGCACCACGCGGGCCGCCCGGGTGTCTGGCCGGGCGCCGAACATGCGCCGGGATGCTTCCGGGCGGACCGGCACGGCTTGAATCCGGTCGCCGTTCATGGCCACGCCGGCGGCCTCGGGATCAATCGATAGCGGCGCAACCTGGGGGTCATCGGGGAAGAGCCAGGCGGAACCGTTCAGACGGACGCGGAAGAGGCCGGTGATCTGTCCGGCAGGCGCCGGCGGGGCGCCCCAGCGGCCGCCGCGCAGCGGCGCGGCCAGTCCTTGCGCTTCCAGCTCGCGCAGGGCCGCCCGGAGCAGGCCGCGCTGCCCGGCTTCCAGCCGGAGGGTTTTGGCCAGATCGCGTTCGGGGAGGGGGTGATACTTGGGGGAGGAGAACAGCGCAGCCACGCGGCGCGCCAGGTCGCTTGCATTTGTCATCGGCCGCCATCCATGGCACAGGCGCGCTCCACTGGCGAGCAAATTATGGCGTCAAACTTCGATCCAGGTCACATGACCGGTATCCAGATCGAGCACCGCAACCCGGGGCGGTCCGCTTCGGGAATGCACCGGGGATCCGGGATTCACCACGCGGGTCGCGCCCTCGAATCGGTCCGCACTGGCATGGGTATGACCGGTGAAGACGTAGTCGAACCGTCCCGAGGCCGTCACCCGGTCCAGATGCGTCGCGTTGTCGCCGTGCAGCACGATGCAGCGCTTGCCCGCCAGAAGGAATTCCGGAGCCAAACTCCGTTCGATGCCGGCGGGGGCCGGCTGAAAGGGAAGGTCCTCCAAATGCCGGCGGTCGCAGTTGCCGATGGCGACATGGGCGCGGATGCCATGCTCCTGGCAAGTGGCGGAAAGCAGATCGATGACGTCTTCGCCGGCATCGCCGCAGTGGATCAGGTGTTCTGCACCGTGGCGCATGAGCAGGTCCAACGCCCGCCTTGTTTCGGGCAGGCGATTGTGGGTGTCGGATAGAATGCCCAGCCGCATGACAGTCCGGACTGTGGCGCGCTTCCGTCCGCCAGGCAAGCCGGAAGGAGGCGCGCTTGAGCTTCGGGGCCGATGTGTTGTTCCCGCGCCGGACTGGCGCCGGCTTGAATACCGTTAAGATTTTACTCGGCAAATTTGGAACGAGGTGTATTCTCGAATTAATTCCCCAAGTAGATGTAGAATAGAAGGATGGCTCTATGAATCAGTCGCGCCTCAATCGGTTGTCCCCTTTCCGCCCCTGCCCGAGAAAATCCGGCAGGGGTTTTTCGTGGGCGGCGGCGGCGCTGTTTTTGGGGATGGCCGTTCCATCGGCGCTGGCGCAAACCACCAACCATGCCCCGGTGGGCACTTCCAACACGGTAACCCTGGCGGAAGACTCGCCGTATGTGTTCACCGCGGCGGACTTCGGCTTCACCGATCCAAACGACAGCCCGCCCAACCAATTCGCGGCCGTGAAGATCACCACGCTGCCGGCAGCGGGCACGCTCACTTCCGGCGGGAACGCGGTGACGAACGGGCAATGG